>NZ_JBSFCF010000006.1:278496-316372 GCF_053593335.1 Streptomyces sp. NPDC002324 | reverse complement strand
CTGGTACAACGACCGCACCGGGCAGCCGGTCAAACGGTCACTGATCGCCTACGACCACTGACCGTGACGAAAGCCCCTTGGACTCATTCATCTAGTAGCTCGGGGGGTCGCTTGTTCGGCGGGTGCGGGTTCGTGGGGGCTTGTCGCGCAGTTCCCCGCGCCCCTTACGGGGCCCTCCTCACGGGGGCCTACAGGGCCTGCGGGAACGTGAAGAAGCGGTTCGGGTCGTACTTCTTCTTCAGGGTGGTCAGGCGGGGGGCCGCGTCGCCGTAGTAGGCCTTCCTCCAGTTGGTGAGGGTGGGGTCGGTGTAGTTCTGGTAGGCGGCGCCCGAGGCGTGGCGGGTCATGGACTTGTGTGCCGTGGTGAGCCAGGACTGGGCCGTCGTGCCGGAGGTGCCGCTCTTCCAGGAGGCGAGGTACTGGGCCAGCATCCGGGAGCGGCGGTGGACGAAGGCCGTGGCCGTGGGGGAGACGCGGTTGACCTGGCCGCCGAGGGCGGTCAGGGCGATGCTGCCGGCTCCGCCCTTCACGCCCGTGATCTGGGTCAGCAGGGTCTGGATGCCCGCCGAGGAGATCGAGCGGTCGAAGAAGTCCGAGCGCGCCGCGTACGTCTCGCGGCCCAGCGCGCCCTGGGGGGAGCGGCCCGGGGTCGAGCCGGGCAGGTGGCACTTGGCGTCGGTGGAGAAGGAGCCGCAGCCCGCGTAGCCCTCCATGGCGTCCTCGTACGAGCGGCGCCGCAGGGAGACGCTGCGGGCCGGGGTGCCCACGCGGTCGGCGAGACGGTCTAGGGCGTTCTCCAGGTCGCCGTAGGTGCCGAGGGAGAAGGCGGCGACCGCGACGGACGGGCTGCCCCCGTTCTCCAGGTGGCAGGAGGACCAGATCTCGTCGGCCTGCGTCGGGCCCCACTCCTGCCAGGCCTTCACCACGGCGGCGGCCTTGGACCACGGCCAGGTGAGGTAGGCGGTGACGCCCTGGGGGGCGGGGTGGGTCCTGAAGCGCAGTTCGGTGACCACGCCGAAGTTGCCGTTGCCCGCGCCTCGTAGGGCCCAGAAGAGGTCCTTGTTGGTGGTGGCGTTCGCGGTCAGTTGCTTGCCGTCGGCCGTGATCAGCGTGGCCTGGGTGAGGCTGTCGCAGGTCAGGCCGTAGGCGCGGGAGGTCACCCCGTGGCCGCCGCCGAGGGTCAGGCCGGAGACGCCCACGGTCGGGCAGGAGCCGGCGGGGATGGTCACACCCTTCGCGGCCAGGGCGCGGTAGACGTCGATGAGCTTCGAGCCCGCCCCCACCACCGCCTCGCCGCCGGAGGCGCGGACCTTGTTCAGCTTCGACACGTCCACGACCAGGCGGCCGTTGCCGGAGGACCAGCCCGCGTAGGAGTGGCCGCCGTTGCGTATCGACACGTTGATGTCGTGGGCCCTGGCGTAGGCGAGGGTCGTACGGATGTCGTCGGCGTGGGCGACGTAGGCGACGGCGGTGGGCTTCAGGGTGTCGAAGCGGGTGTTGTAGAGCTGCCGGGCCGTCGACCAGGCCTTGTCGCCGGGGCGGACGAGGGGGCCGTCGAGGTCGCGGGCGAGAGCGGCCCAGTTGGCGGCGGAGGCCCGGGACGCGATGCCCGTGCCGGTGGTCGTGGTCGTGCGCAGGGAGGTGTCCGTGGCGCGGGTGGCGGGGCCGGGGTCGGTGCCCGTGCAGGCGGAGGCCGTCAGGGTGGTGAGCGCGGCCGCGCCGCCGCCGATGAACATGCGTCGTTCCATGTGCGTCTCCCGGTGCACCGCGTGGTGGGTCGTGGAACGAGACGGGGTTGGTGGGAGCGGGGTTCCCGGATTCTCCTCCCTCTCCCCTCCGTCTCCCCTCCCTCTCCCCTCAGGCTCCCTCCGGCTCCCTTGTCCGTCCCGACCTCGGGGCCGTGGCCCCTATGACCCCCGATTCTGCGTGCCCCGCGGCCCCTGGTGGCCGGGCCGGGGTCCTGGAGGGGCGTAGAGAGGGGCCGGACTGGGGATTGTTCCTCTCTGTAGTTGAATGTGAGCGGAGCGTTATGCAGAACGAGAGGGGTGAGGCCGTGTGCCACGCTTGAGGTCCGTGAGGTGCGCGGTCGGGGATCGCCGTATCGGAATCTCCACGTGCTCTTCCCGTGAGCGTTCCGTGACCTCACCGCACTTTCGGCAGGGGTTCACTCGCCGTTCACTTCCGGCCATTGGCGGCTTCACCTGATCTGCCTAATTTCGGCCTTACCCGGTGCGGGATGTGGACCGAAATGCGGCCCCACGACCCGTGACGACAGCAGTTCGAGGGACCGACGGCATCCGCCAGGCAGGCCCCGAGGCTGATACGACGACTTCGCACGCCGCCATGTGGACGGCGGCTCCTGGAAGGAACTCCCGAAAGTGAAGCTTCAGCGCAAGAACCGGCTGCGCGCCCTTTCTCTCGGTGCTGTCGCCCTCACCGGCGCTCTGACCCTCACCGCGTGTGGGTCCGACGACACCACCGGTGGCGCGAGCGGCGACACCGGCGCGAAGACGCCGGCCGCCGGCAGCATCGACTGCGGCGACGCCAAGGGCCAGCTGCTGGCCGACGGCTCCTCCGCGCAGAAGAACGCGATCGACGCCTGGGTGAAGCAGTACCAGAGCGTCTGCAAGGACGTCGTCATCAACTACAAGGGCAGCGGCTCGGGTGCGGGCATCACCGCGTTCACCCAGGGCCAGGTCGCCTTCGCGGGCTCCGACTCGGCGCTGAAGCCCGAAGAGGTCACGGCCTCCAAGGAGATCTGCAAGGGCGGTCAGGGCATCGACCTGCCGATGGTCGGCGGTCCGATCGCCGTCGGTTACAACGTTCCGGGTGTCGACAGCCTGATCCTGGACGCCAAGACCCTCGCCCTGATCTTCGACAGCAAGATCACCAACTGGAACGACAAGGCCATCAAGGCGCTCAACCCCGACGCCGAGCTGCCCGACCTCAAGATCCAGGCCTTCCACCGCTCGGACGAGTCCGGCACCACGGACAACTTCACCAAGTACCTGATCGCCGCGGCCCCCGACAGCTGGAAGTACGAGGGCGGCAAGGCCTGGCAGGCCAAGGGCGGCCAGTCCGCTCAGGGCTCCTCCGGTGTCGCGCAGGGCGTGAAGGAGACCAAGGGCGCGATCTCCTACATGGAGCTCTCCTACGCCAAGGACGGCATCAGCACGGTCGACGTCAAGACCGAGGCCGCCGAGCCGGTCAAGGCGACCGTCGAGAACGCCACCAAGGCCATCTCCGAGGCCCAGGTCGTCGGCACGGGCAAGGACCTCGCGCTGAAGCTGAACTACAAGCCCACCGCCGAGGGCGCCTACCCGATCACCCTCGTCACGTACGAGATCGTCTGCGACAAGGGCAACAAGGCGGACACCCTGCCCGCCACGAAGTCCTTCCTCACCTACGTCGCGTCCGAGGACGGCCAGGCGCTGCTCTCCGAGGCCGGGTACGCCCCGATGCCCGAGGAGATCATCACCAAGGTCCGTACGACCATCTCGGAACTGAGCTGACCTGAGTGCGGCCCAGCCCCGACCGGGACTGGGCCGCACCGTCCGGTGCACCGCCGCCAGGAGTCTCCCGCCACCGCGGACGGCTCCGCCCCGAGCCGCCGTCCTTCCGGCGCCGGCTCCGCAGACCGGAGAACCTGATGGACATATCGACCAAAGACACCCCCGCTCCCCCCACCCCACCGCCTTCCGAGGCCCGCGAGGAAAAGCGCGTCGAACGCGGCGTGACCCGCCTCGGTGACCGGGTCTTCCTCGGCCTGTCCCGGGGGTCCGGCATCTTCCTGCTGGTGCTCATGGCGGCCATCGCCGTGTTCCTCAGCTACCGTGCCGCGCTCGCGATCGGCAAGGACGAGGCCAACTTCTTCACCACCTTCGAGTGGAACCCCACCGCGGTCCCGCCGGTCTTCGGCATCGCGGTCCTGGCCTTCGGCACCATCGTCTCGTCGGTCATCGCGATGGCCATCGCGGTCCCGGTCGCGGTCGGCATCGCCCTCTTCATCACGCACTACGCCCCGCGCAGGCTCGGCGGTCCCATCGCCTACGTGATCGACCTGCTCGCCGCCGTGCCGTCCATCGTGTACGGCCTCTGGGGCATCCTGGTCCTCGTACCGCAGCTCGACGGGCTCTACGGCTGGCTGAACGACTACCTCGGCTGGACCGGCGTCCTCGAATGGCAGGGCGGCGCCCCCCGTTCGATGCTCACCGTGGGCATCCTGCTCGCGATCATGATCCTGCCGATCATCACCAACGTGAGCCGTGAGGTCTTCCGTCAGGTCCCGCGGATGCACGAGGAGGCCGCCCTGGCCCTCGGCGCCACCCGCTGGGAGGTCATCCGCATGGCGGTGCTGCCCTTCGGGCGCTCCGGTGTCATCTCGGCCTCCATGCTCGGTCTCGGCCGCGCGCTCGGCGAGACCATGGCCGTGGCGATGGTCCTGTCGTCCAGCTTCGAGATCAACCTCAGCCTGCTCGACCCGGGCGGCGGCACCTTCGCCCAGAACATCGCCAGCAAGTTCAGTGAGGCCACCGAGATGGGCCGGGACGCCCTGATCGCCTCCGGTCTGGTCCTGTTCGTCATCACCCTGCTGGTCAACGGCGCGGCCCGGCTGATCATCGCCCGCCGCAAGGAGTTCTCGGGGGCCAACGCATGAGCAACGCAACTCTCACCCCGAAGGGCCCGAGCACGCTGCGTGCCGCGTCCCTGCCCAAGTGGTTCGCGTGGGCGGTCGCCGCCGGCTCGGTCGCCCTGGGCCTCGGCATCAGCGCCGTGGCCGGCCTCGAAAGCTCCATCCAGTGGGCCCTGATCGCCGGCGTCCTCTTCGTCCTCGGCTCGTACGGCATCGCCGCGCGCGTCGAGGGCAAACGCCAGGCCAAGGACCGGGTCGCGACCAGCCTCGTCTGGGTGGCGTTCCTGCTCGCGGTGATCCCGCTGGTCTCCCTCATCTGGGAGACCATCAGCCGCGGTGTGAAGGTCCTCGACGTCTACTTCCTCACCCACTCGATGGGCGTGGTCTCCACCACCGAGCCCGGCGGCGGTATCTACCACGCCATCCTCGGCACCCTGGAGCAGGTGGGCATCGCCGCCGTCATCTCCGTGCCGATCGGTGTGCTGACCGCGATCTACCTGGTCGAGTACGGCCGGGGCAGGCTCGCCAAGGCCGTCACCTTCTTCGTCGACGTCATGACGGGCATCCCGTCGATCGTCGCGGGTCTGTTCATCCTCAGTACCTGGATCCTGATCCTGGGCATGGGCCCCTCCGGATTCGCCGGCGCGATGGCGCTGACCATCCTGATGCTGCCGGTCGTCGTCCGCTCCACCGAGGAGATGCTCAAGCTCGTCCCGAACGAGCTGCGCGAGGCCTCGCTGGCGCTGGGCGTGCCGAAGTGGCGCACCATCCTCAAAATCGTGCTGCCGACCGCCATCGGTGGTATCACGACAGGTGTGATGCTCGCGGTCGCCCGTATCGCCGGTGAGACCGCTCCGGTCCTGCTGCTGGTGTGGGGTTCGAACTACATCAACGCGAACCCCTTCACCGACCCGCAGGCCTCGCTGCCGATGTACATCTATCTGCAGTTCCAGCAGAGCGGCGGTTCCGGAGCGGCGTACGACCGCGCCTGGGCGGCGTCGCTGACGCTGATCGCCTTCATCATGATCCTGAACCTGGCGGCCCGCGGCATCGCCCGTTGGAAGGCCCCACGATGACGAGGACAACGTGCGGCTCCGCCGCGCGGCCGGTCGCTGACGCGGCCATACAGCGACCAGTTCCCCCGCGAAAGAAGCAGTGATCTCCATGGCCAAGCGAATCGACGTCAGCGGCCTCAACGCCTACTACAGCTCGTTCCGGGCCATCGAGGACATCTCGATGGCCATCGAGCCCCGCACGGTGACGGCCTTCATCGGCCCCTCCGGCTGCGGCAAGTCCACGTTCCTGCGCACCCTGAACCGGATGCACGAGGTCACGCCGGGCGGCCGGGTCGAGGGCAAGGTCATGCTCGACGACGAGAACCTGTACGGCACCGGGGTCGACCCGGTCTCCGTACGCCGTGAGGTCGGCATGGTCTTCCAGCGTCCGAACCCGTTCCCCACGATGTCGATCTACGACAACGTGGCGGCGGGCCTGAAGCTGGTCGGCGGCAAGAAGAAGTCCGAGCTGGACGAGATCGTCGAGAAGTCCCTCAAGGGCGCGAACCTCTGGAACGAGGTCAAGGACCGCCTGAACAAGCCGGGTTCCGGTCTGTCCGGTGGCCAGCAGCAGCGGCTGTGCATCGCCCGCGCGATCGCGGTCGAGCCGAAGGTGCTGCTCATGGACGAGCCGTGCTCCGCGCTCGACCCGATCTCGACGCTCGCCATCGAGGACCTCATCGGTGAGCTGAAGGAGCGCTTCACGATCGTCATCGTGACGCACAACATGCAGCAGGCGGCGCGTGTCTCGGACCGTACGGCGTTCTTCAACCTCGCGGCCGTCGGGCAGCCCGGCAAGCTGATCGAGATCGACGACACGGAGCGCATCTTCTCCAACCCGTCCGTGCAGGCCACGGAGGACTACATCTCCGGGCGCTTCGGCTAGGCCGCCGTCCGCGAAGACCCCTCGCGGTGCTGCATGGCGGTGCCGCCGCGAGGTAGGTGAAGGGCCCGCCCCCGGGAGACCGGGGGCGGGCCCTCCGCCGTTTCAGGGTGCCCGCGGCCGCTAGAGGACCGCCAGGTTCACGATCCAGAAGCTCGCGGCGGCGACCAGGGCCGCGGCCGGCATCGTGATGAACCAGCCGAGGATGATGTTCTTGGCCACGCCCCAGCGGACGGCGTTGACGCGCTTGGTCGCGCCGACACCCATGATCGCCGAGGTGATGATGTGGGTCGTGGAGATGGGGGCCTTGAAGATGAAGGCCGTGATGAACATGATCGACGCGCCGGTCGTCTCGGCGGCGAAGCCCTGCGGCGGGTCGAGTTCGATGATCTTGCGGCCCAGGGTGCGCATGATGCGCCAGCCGCCCGCGTAGGTGCCGAGGGAGAGCATGACCGCGCAGACGATCTTGACCCAGACCGGGATGGGATCGCCGTAGTCCTCGACGTCCGCGATGACCAGCGCCATCACGACGATGCCCATCGTCTTCTGGGCGTCCTGCAGACCGTGGCCGAGGGCCATGCCGGCCGCCGACACGGTCTGGGCTATACGGAAACCGCGCTTGGCCTTGTGCGGGTTGGCGCGGCGGAAGATCCACATGATCGCCGTCATCACCAGGTAGCCGACGACCAGGCCGACCACCGGTGAGATGAACATCGGGATGACGACCTTCTCCAGCACCCCGGACCAGTAGACGGTCGTACCGCCCGCGAGCGCCGCGCCCACCATGCCACCGAACAAGGCGTGGGAGGAGGACGACGGGAGCCCGAAGTACCAGGTCACGAGGTTCCAGGTGATCGCGCCGACCAGCGCCGCGAAGAGGATGCCCATCCCCTTGGAGCCCTCGGGCGTGGAGATCAGGCCCTCGCTGACCGTCTTGGCGACCCCGCTGCCGAGGAACGCGCCGACGAGGTTCATCACCGCGGCCATGGCGAGGGCCGCGCGGGGCGTCAGCGCGCGGGTCGACACCGAGGTCGCGATCGCGTTCGCGGAGTCGTGGAAGCCGTTGGTGTACGTGAAGAAGAGCGCGACCCCGATGGTCACGACCAGAGCAAGGGTGTCCATGAAGGGTTCAGGACTCCTTGACGGCGATGGTCTCCACCGTGTTCGCCACGTGCTCGAACGCGTCCGCCGCCTCCTCCAGCACATCCACGATCTGCTTGAGTTTCAGCACTTCGATGGCTTCGTACTTGCCGTTGAAGAGCATGGCCAGCAGCTTGCGGTGGATCTGGTCGGCCTGGTTCTCCAGGCGGTTGACCTCGATCCAGTACTCGGTGAGGTTGGCCATGGTCCGCAGGTTCGGCATGGCCTCGGCGGTCAGCTCGGCCGCCCGCGCCAGTACCTCGATCTGCTGCTCGACGCCCTTGGGCAGATCCTCGACGTTGTAGAGGACGACCAGGTCGACGGCCTCCTCCATGAAGTCCATGATGTCGTCGAGGGAGGACGCGAGGTTGTAGATGTCCTCGCGGTCGAAGGGCGTGATGAACGAGGAGTTCAGCTGGTGGAAGATCGCGTGTGTGGCGTCGTCACCGGCGTGTTCGGCGGCCCGCATACGCTCTGCGATCTCGGCCCGGCCGGCGGTGTCCGCCCCGAGCAGTTCCATGAGGAGCTTCGAGCCCGTGACGATGTTGTCCGCGGATGCGGCGAACATGTCATAGAAGCTCGTCTCCCTGGGGGTCAGACGAAAGCGCACGTGGGGTCCTCGGTATGCATGGGTTTCGGTCAGGCTGATGCTAGGCGCATCATCCGGCCACGGCTAATGGGCCGTCCCCCAGTGTCGCCCATCAGGCCAATCGGCTCGCACGGGGGCCGCCCGCAGGGCGTATACCCGCCAAAGTTCGCTACCATATACCCGGTAGGGGTATATGTCTGGAGGCTGCGATGACGACCACAGGGGCCGGCGCGGGAGCGCCCTCGGCCGTAGACGGCGTGGAGCAGGGTGTCGTGACCGACCACGACCGTGGAATCCATGGGTACCACCAGCAGAAAGACGAACACCTCAAGCGTCTGAGGCGCATCGAGGGGCAGATCCGTGGGCTCCAGCGGATGGTCGACGAGGACGTCTACTGCATCGACATACTGACCCAGGTCTCCGCCTCCACCAAGGCCCTGCAGTCCTTCGCGCTCCAGCTGCTGGAGGAACACCTGCGGCACTGCGTGGCCGACGCCGCCCTCAAGGGCGGAGCCGAGATCGACGCGAAGGTGGAGGAGGCCACGAAGGCGATCGGGCGGCTGCTGCGGACCTGAGCGCCGGAGGCCTGTCGCGCGGGGGTGCTTTTCGGCCACCGGGTGCGGTGGCCGGGGCCGAGCCGCCGGGTGACGAGGCGCGCGCGGCCGTCCGCTACCGGGGCGGTCCGTCCTCGTGGGCGCGCTCTTCCCAGACGCGCAGGACCTCGTCGATGCGGTCGGGGCTGAGGCGGTCGCCGTCGGTGGTCGAGGCCGCGATGATGAGGTCGCCGCAGAGCTCGATCTCGGCGAGGGCCACGTGGTCCTGAACCGCCGTACCGCCTGCCGGAGCCACGCGCATCACCTCTTCTCAGCCGCCACCGACTCCTAGGGTAGGCAGCGGCGCACGGCCCGCGCATGGCACCAACGGACCATTTCCGGCCCCGTACTCTCCGCTACTCGTACTCCCCGCGACCCGTACTCCGCGCTACTCCTCCGCGATCTTCCCGGCGTAGATGTCCTCGGGTTTCGGCAGCCGTACGGCGACGGGGACGCCGAAGTCGTACAGCAGGGTGGTGGAGGCGACGGCGATCGTGCCCTGCCGGGCGCCGTTGACGAAGCTGAAGCGGTGGCGGACCTTCCGGATACGGCCCTCGTCGTCGAGGTAGGCGTCGAAGGGCACCCGGGCGGTGGCGAAGCCCCGGGCGGCGGCGCGCAGCGGGGCACGGTTGCCCTCCGAGGCCACGCGGGAGGCGGTGGTGAGGTCGGCGGTGCCGCGGTAGTGCCGGACCCGGGTGCCGTCCACCTCGCTCTCGCCGACGAGCCTGGCCGTACGCGTCCCGCGCAGCACCTCGGCCGCGGCGAAGGGGTCGGTGGCGCCGCCGGTGACCAGATTGCCGTCGGAGAGGGTGCCCGTGTCGACGCGGACCCATTTGTCGGCGGGCACGCCCGCGCCCCGGTTCTTCATGAACAGGGCGCCGGGGGCGAGGAGTTCGGTGATCGGGCGGTGCTCGCTGCGGCCCGCGGGATCGTGCGGGAGCAGCACCTTCAGCCTGCCGAGCCGTCTGCCGAAATCGTAGACACCGTCGCCGTGGATGGTCACGCGGGTGCCGCCGGTGGCCATCTCCATCTCCGTACGGGCCTTGGAGCTGCCCGCGCGGACGAGGGCGGGGGCGGCGCGGCGCAGCAGTTCCACCGGGTCGGAGGGGAGGGAGTCGTCGTCGGGGCCGCCCTGGCAGCCCGTCACACCGGTCGCGCCGACGAGGAGTCCCGCCGCGACGAGTGCCGCGCCCGTTCTGTTGTGCCGCCGCGTCACCATCGCCTGCCAACCCCCTGGCCGGGTCCGAACCGGGTCTCCTGCTCGTTCGGATAACGACAGGTCGGGGTGGCCGTCACGCGGGAGGACGCGGGGCGAGGAGCGGGGGCTCCGGGCGGCTCGGGCGGGCCGGGGGCGGAAGGGATCGCGGTCGCCTGCCCTGGGTAACGTTGTCGGTGTGGCGCATCAGGACGAGCCGATACCCCCGCAGCACCGCACCGTCACCGTCGAACAGGGCCGGTTCTGTGTGGCGAGATGCAGTTGCGGCTGGCGCGGACCGGCCCGGCGGGCCCGGAGTCTGGCCCGGACCGACGCGGAGGGGCACACGGCGAGCGGGGTGTGAGGGGCAGGGCCCGCCGGAAAAGTCCTAGGCGTGGCGCAGGGTCGTCAGGAACTCGTCCACCAGTTCCCGGTCGCGGGGCTGGGTGAGGCGGTCGCGGGCGGCGGCCGGGTCCAGCCAGAGGATCCGGTCCACCTCGTCACTGGGCGTGAAGTGACCGCCGGTCGCCTCGGCGGCCCAGTAACTCACCTTCTTGGCCCGGCCGTTGACGACGTAGTGGGCCGTGGGCAACCGGGGGCCGGGCGCGCAGCGGTGGCCTGTCTCCTCCTCGACCTCGCGCAGTGCGCCGGTGAGGGCGTCCTCGTCGCGCTTCAACTTCCCCTTGGGGTGCGACCAGTCGTCGTACTTGGGCCGGTGGACCAGGCAGATCCGCAGGTCTCCGGCCTCGGGCGAGCGGCGCCACAGGACGCAGCCGGCGGCCTGGATGACGGGGTCGCTGTTCTCGGTCACGACGTGCTCACCGCTTCCTTCTGCCAGGACTGCTGGAACGTGAACCGGGAGGCCTCCACCTCGTGGCGCTGGTCGGCGTGCAGGACGCCGAGGGCGTAGGCCGTGGCCGGGGCGATACGGGGGGTGCGGGCGGCGGCGGCCGCGGCCGAGGCCGCCTCGGAGGCGTCGCGGTGGCGGTTGAGGGCCTCGCCTGCCGCGAGGAGGCGTACGTCGACGGGGACGGCCTCGGGGTACAGGACCTCCAGGGCGTAGCGGTGGAGGCGGAGCAGGAGCCGTACCTGGTGCCAGGGGGCGTCCTGCGGGTGGGGCGCGGTGTCCGCGGAGAGGCCGTGGATGAGGGCCTCGGCGTTGTACGGGTGGCCGGCCGTGTGCAGGGGCAGGCCGGTGACCGCGTCGCGCAGGCGGTCGTGGGCGGCGGCGGCGAGGGGGCGCAGGTCCGCGGTCGGGGCGGCGGGGGTGAGCGGGACCTCGCTGGCGAGCACGGCGACGTTGTCGGCGACGGCGTGGAAGCGGCTGGAGCCGAGGGCCTGGAGGGCGGCGGAGTGGGCCCGGGTGCGGGCGAGGGTGAGCTGGCGGTCCAGGAGGGCGCCGGCCTTCGCCGCGCCGACGGTCAGGTTGCCGCGGTCCGGGTTCGCCGCGGGGCGGGTGCCGACGGAAGCAGTGGGGCGCGCCGCGGCGGCGGTGGCCGAGCGGGCGCCCGCGGGGGCGGTGGCGGAGAGGCCGCCCGCCGAGCGGCCGGGCATCGCCTGCTGGGCCGGGAACGGGGTCGCTCCCGAGAGGCGGTTGAGGGCGGTCACCAGGCGGTCCAGGCGGGCCGCGTAGGCGTGTTCGCGGCCCAGTGTGCCGGCCAGCCAGGCCAGCTCGGGGCGGAGCGACTCCGACCAGTCCGTGTCGAGGAGCGGGCGGAAGGTGTGCAGCGTGCCGCTGATGCGGCGGGCCGAGCGGCGCAGGGCGAGCGCCGCGTCGGTGGACTCCTCGGCACCCGCCGCCGCGCCCCCACCGGTCTCGCGGTGGGTGCGCAGCGCGCGGAGGAACTCCGTGGCCTGTGCCCGCAGATAGTCGGCGACGGCGTCCGCGGGCACGACCGTGGGGTCCTTGGTGGGGTCAAGGTGTTGCTGTGCCACGCCGGCGCCTCCGGGCGTCAATGAGCATCTCCTGGACGTTGCGCAGGGGCTGGCCGTCCGCGTCGTACGAGTGCCGGGTCCACTCGCCGTCGGGGCCGAGGTGCCAGGAGGAGGTCAGGTCGGACATGCCGGTCTCCAGCAGGCGGTTGAGGGCCGCCCGGTGGCCGGGGTCGGTGATCCGGATCAGAGCCTCGATCCGGCGGTCGAGGTTGCGGTGCATCATGTCGGCGCTGCCGAACCACACCTCGGGCTCGCCGCCGTTGCCGAAGCCGAAGACCCGCGAGTGTTCGAGGAAGCGGCCGAGGACGGAGCGCACCCGGACGTTCTCCGACAGGCCCGGGACGCCGGGCCGGATGGCACATATGCCGCGCACCCACACGTCGACCGGCACACCCGCCTGCGAGGCCCGGTACAGGGCGTCGATGAGGGCCTCGTCCACGATCGAGTTGACCTTGATGCGGACGTAGGCGGGACGTCCGGCACGGTGGTGCTGGACCTCCTTGTTGACGCGGGCGATCAGGCCGTCGCGCAGGGACTTGGGCGCGACGAGCAGGCGGCGGTAGGTCTCGCGGCGCGAGTAGCCGGAGAGCCGGTTGAAGAGGTCGGAGAGGTCCGCGCCGACCTGCGGGTCGGACGTGAGCACGCCCAGGTCCTCGTAGAGCCGTGCCGTCTTGGGGTGGTAGTTGCCCGTGCCGACGTGGCTGTAGCGGCGGAGGGTGTCGCCCTCCTGGCGGACCACCAGGGACAGCTTGCAGTGGGTCTTCAGACCGACCAGGCCGTAGACGACGTGGCAGCCGGCCTCCTCCAGCTTGCGGGCCCACTTGATGTTGGCGTGTTCGTCGAAGCGCGCCTTGATCTCCACCAGGACGAGGACCTGCTTGCCGGCCTCGGCGGCGTCGATGAGCGCGTTGACTATGGGGGAGTCGCCGGACGTCCGGTACAGGGTCTGCTTGATCGCGAGGACGTCCGGGTCCTCGGCCGCCTGCTCCAGGAACGCCTGCACCGACGTGGAGAAGGAGTCGTAGGGGTGGTGCAGCAGCACGTCCCGGCTGCGCAGCGCGGCGAATATGTCGGGCGCGGACGCCGACTCGACCTCGGCCAGGTCGCGGTGGACGCCGGCGACGAACTTGCGGTACTTCAGCTCGGGCCGGTCCAGGGAGGCGATGCGGAAGAGGCCGGTGAGGTCCAGGGGCCCGGTCAGCGGGTAGACCTCGGACTCCTTGATCTTCAGCTCGCGCACCAGCAGGTCCAGGACCTCCTGGTTGATGTTCTCCTCGACCTCCAGGCGCACCGGCGGCCCGAAGCGGCGCCGCATCAGCTCCTTCTCCAGGGCCTGGAGGAGGTTCTCGGCGTCGTCCTCCTCGACCTCCAGGTCCTCGTTGCGGGTGACCCGGAAGGCGTGGTGCTCCAGCACCTCCATGCCCGGGAACAGCTCCTCCAGATGGGCGCCGATCACGTCCTCCAGGGGGACGAACCGGCCCGGGGAGGCCTCCAGGAAACGGGACAGCAGCGGCGGCACCTTGACCCGGGCGAAGTGCGAGGTGCCGGTGACCGGGTTCTGCACCCGTACGGCCAGGTTCAGGGAGAGACCCGAGATGTACGGGAAGGGGTGCGCCGGGTCGACGGCCAGCGGCGTGAGGACCGGGAAGATCTGGTGGCGGAAGAGCGTGAAGAGACGGGCCTGCTCCTTCTCCGCCAGCTCGCTCCAGCGGACCAGGTGCACGCCCTCCTCGGCCAGCGCCGGGGCGACGTCCTCGTGGAAGCAGGCGGCGTGCCGGGCCATCAGCTCGCGGGAGCGGGCCCAGATCATCTCCAGCACCTCGCGGGGCTGCAGGCCGGAGGCGGAGCGGGTGGCCACGCCGGTGGCGATACGGCGCTTCAGGCCGGCCACGCGGACCATGAAGAACTCGTCCAGGTTGCTGGCGAAGATCGCCAGGAAGTTCGCCCGTTCGAGGAGGGGGGTGTTCGGGTCCTCGGCCAGTTCCAGGACGCGTTCGTTGAAGGCGAGCCAGCTGCGCTCCCGGTCGAGGAAGCGGCCCTGCGGCAGCCTTTCGCCGCCGTGGTCCTCCTCCTCGTATCCGTCGAGGTCGGCGTCGATGTCGGGTTCCAGGTCGGAGACGGCGGCCGACACCGTGTGCGGGCGGTGGCCCGTTATGGAGCCGACGGTCGGCTGTGCGTGCTGGACCTGGTCTGCCTGGGCGTTGGACTGGCTCATGGCACCATTCTTCCGCGCCGCGAGCATCACAGGCGCGTCGGACAGGGCCGGTGGGAGTGCGGGGAGGGGCGCGGAGGCGTTCGCGGCGTCGTTCTCGGCGATGTCGGCGTCGATACGGGCGACGACGTCGACCACGCCGACGACACCGGTGGCGTGGTCCGGGGCGACGGGCGCGGTCGCACGGGGGCCGTTCCCCGCGCTCTTCCCGTTGCTTGGGCCGTTGCGTGGGGGAGGCGAGGGCTCGGGCACGACGGGGTTCATTGCGGAAGCGTCGCAAGACCGTCTTAATCGCCGGTTACGGAGACCTTACGTGCGGGATAGCGCGGGGAGGCCCCCCGGTTCCGCGCGGACCTGCGCCGGGCCCCGGCGCACGCCGTTTCGCTGTCGCGCGCCGTTCACCTTCCGTACGCCGTCGGCACGCCCCTCCCCCCGTAGGAGGGGCGTGCCCGTTCGTGGTGGCCGCAGGCCGTCAGCGGGTGGTGCGGCGGCGCAGCAGCCAGAAGGCGGCGGCGGTGGCGAGGACGGCGACGGCCAGGATGACGCCGGTCATCATGAGGTGCAGGGGCCAGAAGTGGGAGGCCGGGTGCACCTCGGCGTACAGATCGGTGAAGCCCTTCCCGCTCATGCACCGGGTGTAGTCGATGTCGGCATCGGCGTCGAAGCAGGTGAGGTCTTCGACGCGGGCACCGGAGGCGGTGATCGCGCCCAGCTGCAACTGGTCCGCCGTCATCGGCAGCCGGCTGGCGTCGGTGCCGGTGAGGGTCGTCGAGGGCCACAGTTCGTCGTACCGCACGTCGAGCCACGCGTGGAACGCGACCATGAAGCCGAAGGCCACGGCCAGCGCGGGCAGCGCCCGCCTGAGGGCGAGGCCCGCCAGGGCGCCGACGGCCAGTGCGCACAGGGCGTACGCCAGGACCGCGGGGCCGCGGTTGAGGAAGGGGTCGGTGTAGTACCACTCGTCGCCGCGCAGGCCCCGGTCCGAGGACCAGGCCCAGCGGTAGACCAGCACCAGGACCGTGATGCCGGCGGTCAGCGCGACGGCGGGCACCGCGAGCTTGACGGTGAGCCACCGGACCGGGGTGACGGACTGGGTCCAGGCCAGCTGGGCCGTGCCCCGCTCCAGCTCACGGCCGGTCAGTGAAGCCCCGGCCCAGGCGGCCACGGCGTAGGAGGAGTAGGCGATCAGGGCATCGACCCAGCTCATGCCCAGGGAGTAGCCGAAGCTCGATTCGAGGTCGATGCAGCCGCCCTCCACCTTCCGGCAGGCAGCCTCCTCGGCGCGTACCTCCGCACCGGTGACGTAGTGCAGCCAGAGCATCCACCCGACCATGAGCAGCACGTACGCGCTCCAGACCAGCAGCGCCGGGCGGTGCAGGCGCCACACGGTCCAGGTCAGGCCGCCGCGGGGGGTGGGTGTCTCGCCGGGTGCGGTGACGGTCGTCGTGCTCATACGGCTCCTCCCGTACGGCGGCGCAGCAGGCGGAAGGCGGCCCAGACCAGCACGGTGGTGACGGCGAGGATGATGCCGGTCTCGACGAGCTGGAGGGGCCAGAAGTGGGAGGAGGGGTGGTAGTCGGCGTAGAAGGCGACGGCGCCGTCCTGGTCGCAGGATGTGCCCTCGCACGTCAGGTCCGAGACGCGCTCGCCCGTGCTGGTGACGAAGCCGCGGTCGACCAGCTCGCCCGTCCAGTTCCGGTTCGGTGACGTGGAGACGTGGCTCGCGGTGGGCCACAGCAGGTGGCGGTTGGACTGGAGGACGGCCGCGAGGGCGGCCGTTCCGGCGAGGCCGACGCCGAGCGCGGGAAGCGAGCGGCGGATCAGCAGGCCCGCGAGAACACCGACCGCCAGACCCAGCAGGGCGTACGCCGTGGCGACCGTGCCGTGACCGGTGAAGGTGGAGAACTCCCACCAGTCCCTCGCCCCCAGCGCCTGTCGCAGCCGCTCCTCCCGCGACCACACCAGCCGGTTCAGCAGGGTCAGCAGGCCCGTCCCCGAGACGATCACGGCGGCCGGGAGCGCCAGCTTGGCGGCGAGCCAGCGGGCCGGGGTGACGGACTGGGTCCAGGCCAGATGCGCCGTGCCGCTCTCCAGCTCACGGGCGATCAGGGCGCCGCCCGCCCAGGCACCGATCAGGGCGGGGGCGACGGTGAGGACCGTGGAGCCCAGGTTGACGGGCGTCCCGTAGCGGGAGTACGCGGGGCCTGTCACGCAGAGGCCGGTCGGCGTGCAGCCCCTCCTGACGTACTCGGTCCAGGCGGCGTCGATCCCCGGTCCGGCGGCCCACAGGAGCCCGCCGCCGACGAGGATCACCAGCAGCCCCCAGAACCAGAGCGCAGACCGGTGCACACGGAACGTGGCCCGGACGAGACCGCGGACGGGGGTCATGGCCGGGGACGGGTTCGGCCGCTCCGCGCGGGCGGTTCCGACGGTCTCGGTGGTCGTGGTGCTCATACGGCCGTCTCCCGGGTCTCGGAAGGCTCGTCGAGCGTGAGTGCCGGCGCCTGAGGCGCCCTCAGGTGGGCGAGGACCAGCTCCTCCAGGGTCGGCTCGGCGCTCTGCCAGCCGGGGCCGACGGGGCCCTGCGGGCGGATGAGCGCGGTGAGCTGACGTCCCGTCGTGCGGGACTCGACGACGGTGTGCGGGGCGAGGTCGCCGGCCGGGCCGGTGACCAGGGTGTGCGCGGCGAGGATCTCCTCCAGCGGGCCCGCGAGCCGGACGCGCCCCGCGCCGAGCAGGAACAGGTGGTCGCAGGAGCCCTCCAGTTCGGCCACCACGTGCGAGGACATGACAACCGTGGTGCCGTGCTCGGCGGCGTCCGCGAGCAGGGTGCCCATCAGCTGGTGCCGGGCGAGCGGGTCGAGGTCGGCCATCGGCTCGTCCAGGAGCAGCAGTTCGGGCCGCTTGCCGAGCGCGAGGGCGAGCGCGACCCGGGTGCGCTGGCCGCCGGAGAGGGAGCGGATCTTGGCATCCCGGTCCAGCCCGCCCTCGTCCACCACCCGCCCGGCGACGGCCGCGTCCCAGCGCCCGGGGTTCAGCTCGTGGCCCACTTGCAGGGTCTCGCCGACGGTGAGCTGCGGATACAGGGGCTTGTGCTGGGCGACGTACGCGATGCGCTCGCGGGCCGCGGCCGGGGTCGTGCCCAGCACGCTGACGGCGCCCTCGGTGGGGCGGAGCAGCCCGGCCGCGTGGGCCAGGAGCGTCGACTTGCCCGCGCCGTTCGGTCCGACGACCGCGCACACCCGTCCCCTCGGCAGCCGCAGCGTGCAGTCGCGCAGCGCCCAGCCCCCCTGCCGCCACCCGAACTTCTTGCCGAGCGCGGCCGCCTCCATAGCGGTCCCCGTCATACGTCGTCCCCCTGATCCTTCTGGTCTCGCCGGTCGTGGCGGTCCTGCCGGTCCTGCCGGTCCTTGGTGAACTGTTCGTCCAGTACGGAGGTGAAGTGGGCCGCCACGTCGTCCCGTTCGAGCCCGGCCTCCCGGGCCCGTACCGCCCAGGCGTCCAGCTCGGCCCGCAGCGGGGAGTCGGCCGGGGCGCTGCCCAGGGACTTCCGTACGAACGTGCCGAGGCCGCGGCGGGCCTCGACCAGACCCTCGCGCTCCAGCTCGCGGTAGGCCTTCAGCACCGTGTTCGGGTTGATGGCCGTGGCCTCCACGACCTCACGGGCCGTGGGGAGCTTGTCGCCGGGCTCCAACAGGCCCAGCCGCAGGGCCTGTTTGGTCTGCTGGACGATCTGCACGTAGGTGGCGACACCGCTGCGCCGGTCGATGCGGTACTCGACCACTCGACAACCACCCTTTCACTAATTGAGTAGTGAAAGGGTGGTGCAAGAGAGGGGGCGATGTCAACAACACCGCCCCCAGCCTGTGGAGAACTCCGGGTGTGTCAGGATCCGATGCGGTACATCGGGTCCGTCGGGATACGTCAGGTTTCGCTGCGGTACATCAGGTCCGTCTCGTACGTCACGAAGCCCAGCCGCTCGTACACGGTCACCGCCGCCTTGTTGTCGGCGTCGACGTAGAGCATCGCGGTGGGCAGGCCCTGGGCGGCGAGGTGGCGCAGGCCGATCGTGGTGAGGGCCTTGCCGAGGCCGCCGCCCTGGGCGCCGGGGCGGACGCCGACGACGTAGACCTCGCCGAGCTGTTCGGCGGCGTGTGCCTTGGTCCAGTGGAAGCCGACCAGTTCGGTGCCGCCCTCGCCGTGCCGCTCGGCCAGGAAGAAGCCCGCCGGGTCGAACCAGGGTTCGGCCTTGCGGTCGTCGAGGTCGCGTTGGGTGAGGGAGCCCTGTTCGGGGTGGTGGGCGAAGGCCTCCGCGTTGGCGGCGAGCCAGGCCGCGTCGTCCTCGCCGGGGACGAAGGCGCGGACGGTGACACCCTCGGGGAGGACCGGCTCGGCGGGGTCGAAGTCGGTCAGGGAGCGGCGCATCTGGCGCAGTTCGCGGAAGAGGGTGAGGCCGAGGACCTGGGCGAGGTGGCGGGCGGCGGAATGGCCGCCGTGCGCCCAGACACGCAGACGCTTGCCGGACTCGGCCAGCAGGGCGGAGCCGAGGGCCCGGCCGTGGCCGTGGCCCCGGTGGGAGGGGTGGACGAGCAGCTCGGCGGCGGGTGCCTCGACCGGGTCGTTGTCCTCCAGCTGGGCGTAACCGACCAGGTCCTCGCCGACGCTGAGGAGGAGGTGGCGTACGCCTTCCCGGGGGCCGCCGCGGAGTTGGAGGCGGCCCTGCTCGGACACCGCCTGCTGGCCGTCCACCTGGGCGGCCTCGTCCAGCAGGGCGAGGACGGCGTCCTTCTGGGCGGCGGTCAGGTCCGGGCGGGTCTCGATGCTGCGGGCGGCTGAGCCGGGCCGGGCGATGTCGTCGCTGGTCATGGATTCGAGGTTAACCGCGGGGTGGGCCAGGGGGGTGCCCACGAGCGCCGTTGCTTCCCGTTGTCGCGCGGCAGTCGGCGTGGCGGCGGCGTGGCGGCGGCGCGGCAGCGGCTCGGCCGCGGCTTGAATGTGGCTGCCCGCGTCCCGCCGCGAAGCCGCGGAAGTGGGGTTCCGGCGCCCCCATACATGCCGTTTCGTTCGTACTCCTCCCTGACGGCAACCAGGTCGTAACCATGAACCCCCTGTCGCGCTACGCGCGTTGACCCTACGCTTCGGGCCGACGGGGCCTGTTCTCACGTTTTCCTTACTTCTCACGAATCCAGGGGGGCATATGTCAGCCACACCCCAAGCGCAGCGCCGCAGGGGCCGCCGCAACCGGATCCTCGCCGCCGCGGCCGGCCTGGCGACCGTCGGGGCGCTGGCCGCCGCGATGCCGGCGAGCGCCGGTGAGGCGCCGTCGCACAAGCCCGGCAAGAACAAGCCGCGGTACCAGGACGTGCAGCTGCTGTCGTTCAACGACCTGCACGGCAACCTGGAGCCGCCGGCCGGCTCCTCGGGCCGGGTGACCGAGCTGCACGAGGACGGTACGACCACGACGATCAACGCCGGTGGTGTCGAGTACCTGGCCACGCACCTGCGGGACGCCCGCAAGGCCAACAGCAAGTTCTCGATCACGGCCGCCGCGGGTGACATGGTCGGTGCCTCCCCGTTGATCTCGGGCCTCTTCCACGACGAGCCCACCATCGAGGCGCTGAACGGGCTCGAACTCGACGTCACGAGCGTCGGCAACCACGAGTTCGACGAGGGCCCCAAGGAGCTGCGCCGTCTGCAGAAGGGCGGCTGCCACAAGGTCGACGGCTGCTACGTCGACGGCAAGAAGTTCAAGGGCGCCGACTTCCCGTACCTCGCGGCGAACGTCATCGAGGAGAAGACCGGCAAGCCGCTCCTGAAGCCCTACTGGGTGTGGAAGAAGAACGGCGTCAAGATCGGCTTCATCGGTGTGACGCTGGAGGACACCCCCGGTGTCGTCTCCGCCGAGGGCGTCAAGGGCCTCAAGTTCAAGGACGAGGTCGAGACGATCAACAAGTACGCCAAGGAGCTGGAGGGCCAGGGCGTCAAGTCGGTCGTCGCGCTGATCCACGAGGGTGGTCTCCCCGCCTCGCAGTCGTACAACTACGACTGCGACTCGCCCGGTGCCGGTGACGGCATCTCGGGTCCGATCGTCGACATCGCCAAGAACATCACCCCGAAGGTCGACGCCGTCGTCACGGGGCACACGCACGCCGCGTACGCCTGCACCATCAACGACCCGGCGGGCCAGCCCCGCATGGTCACCTCGGCCGCGTCCTTCGGCCGTCTCTACACCGACACGACGCTGACGTACGACCGTCAGACCAACGACATCGCCCGTACGGCCGTGAAGTCCGCGAACCACGTGGTCACCCGGACCGTCCCGAAGGCCGCCGACATGACGGCCCTCATCAGCAGGTGGAACACGCTCGCCGCCCCCATCGGCAACCGCACCATCGGCTACATATCCGGTGATGTGGCCAACGTGGGCACGGAGACGCCGATGGGTGACCTCATCGCCGACGCGCAGTACTGGTACGGCAAGACGCTGGACCCCGAGGTCGACCTCGCGCTGATGAACCCCGGTGGTGTGCGCGCGCCGCTCACCTACGCGGCCAAGGGCACCGAGGGCGACGGCGTGGTGACCTACGCCGAGGGCTTCACCGTCCAGCCGTTCTCCAACACGGTCAACCTGCAGGACTTCACGGGTGCCCAGATCATCCAGGTCCTCAAGGAGCAGGTCAGCGGTTCGAACGCCGCCGCGCCGAAGGTGCTGCTGCCGTCGTCCGGTCTGACGTACACGCTCGACCTCACGAAGGCCGGCGCCGACCGCGTCGTCGTCGGCACCATCAAGCTCAACGGTGCCGCCATCGACCCGAACGCCACCTACCGCGTCGCCACCAACAGCTTCCTCGCGGGCGGCGGCGACGGCTACCCGACGCTGGGTCAGGGCACGAACGACCTGGTCGGCGCGGACGACCTCGCCGCGCTTGAGCAGTACCTGCTGGCCAACTCCTCGGCGAGCAGCCCGATCGCGCCCCCGGCCGCCGACCGGATCACGATCATCAAGTAGCCACCCGTCCCGCGGGCCGCTCACAAAAGGTTCCCCGCGCCCTCTTGGGGCGCGGGGAACCTTTTGTGTCACCGACGAGGCGTGCGGGCGGGCGGCAGCCTCACCTGGCGCAGGTCTTCGGGTCCAGCTTCTGCTCCCACTTGTCCTCGCGGCCGTCGGGCTGGCCGTTGGGCAGGAGCTTGTCGGAGGTGCCGTCGATGTAGTAGCCGTACGAGTAGATCGTGCGGTAGGAGCGGTTGCGCCAGGTGTGCACGGTCTTCTCGCCGTTGCCCTTGTTCCAGGAGTAGTCCTCGACGTAGAAGATCGGGTTGACGCGGACCACGCGCTGGAACGGCGTCCACGTCACGGCGATCTGCGTGCACGGCGGGATCGCCTTCTCGCTGCGGCGCTCGAAGCTCGACGACTTCTCCCAGCCCCACTCGTACGAGAAGCTGCCGCCCGCGCTGCCGGAGAAGATGCTCTTGGCCACGGACAGGCTGATCTCCGCGCCGACGCTCTTCTTCGCGAACGTCTTGGTGCTGTAGCTGCTGACGAACGTCTCCTTGTCGGCCTGGGACCCCCGGTTGCCGATCCAGGGGGAGGTGCGGACGGCGGCGCCCGTGGTGGACCACGTCGACGCCTGCGCGTTGCCGCACCAGCCGCGGAAGGTCTCCCAGTCACCGGCCGGCACCCACAGGCCGACGACGTCCCGCAGGTACTCGTCGCGCGTCTTGAACTGGCCGGTTCGGACGTTGAGGGCCCCGTACACGCCCGTCAGGCTCGTCCTCTGGCCGCAGAGCCGCTCGATCATCGAGTCGGTGTTGCCGGGGTCCACGCCCCGGATGTTCGTGGCGCCGCCGGGCCCGGTGGCCGCCTGCGCGGAGCCGGTGCCCGCCAGGACGCCGGACACGGCCAGCGCGGTGGAGGCGGCGACGAGGGCGCCCCTCTTGAGAGTTGCCTTGACCTTGAGTGCGGTTCGCATTGCTGTGCGCTCCTACTGCTCTACGCCGGCGTCGGCAGCCACCGGTTCTGTCGTCTGGGGAACGGAAGAACTCGAAGAACTCACCGGTAGCGAACACGACCGACCTCACAGCGGCGTCAGAGCGTCCTCAGACCCCACTCAGAAACATGTCACGAACACGTCACGCAAGATCCGCGGGCTCGACGTGGCCGGGGGTGTGGGCAGCGGGATCCGCGCGCCGGTCCTCGCGGCCAGGGGCCGTCCACGCCGATCCGCCACCCCTGCTGACCGCGATCCGCAGCACGTCCTCCAACGACTCCACTGCCCGCGTCAGCGCGAACCGCACCGCCCGCTCCCCGGCCGCCGCGTCCCCCAGTACGGCCCTGCTCCCGGCCAGCACCGCTTCCGCCGACCCGAGTTGGGACACCTCCACGCTGTCCGCGAGGAGGGAGAGGGGGCCGGGGTGGGCGGTGTCCGGGTCCAGGTAGCAGGGCTTGCCGTCGGGGGTGGTCCACGGCAGCAGACGCAGTCCGTCCCTCATGCGGGGACCTCGATGCGGTGGTAACCGAAGACGTCGTGGCTGTACAGCTCCTCCGCGCTGAGCACGTAGGGCCGTACGAGGGTGTCGTAGCGCTCGAAGGGCCAGATGTCGTCGGGCCGGTGGGGTGGGGGAGCAGGGGCGGGTTCCGTCGGCTCCTCCGCCTCGGGCGGCGGTGGACCGGGCGCGGCCCGGCGGAGCAGTGCCTCGCAGAGCCGGACGAGGAGTGCGCGCATGCCGGTGCCTCAGCTTTCGTCTCAGGGTTTTTTCAGGGTCGTCCTGATGAGCGGTGATGACCGTTCGTGTCCTGATCGTCACGGACGGGTCCTACGCTGCGGAAGGGGGTCGGCGTTGTCTGGCGCCCCAGACAACGGTGAGGGGTGACATGGGCGAACTGGTTGACGTACAGGACGAGTCGGGGCGTGTCGCGCTGGGGCGGACCCTGCTTCTGCTGCGCGAGAAGGCGGGCAAGACGCTGACCCAGCTGGCGTCGGAGACCTCGTACGACAAGAGCTATCTCTATCGCCTGGAGAAGGGGGAGAGGCTCTCCAAGCGGGCGGTGATGGAGGACCTGGACACGTACTACGGGTCGGGTGGCCTGCTGGTTCGCCTCTGGCGGGACGCGCGCAAGGAGGTGATCAAGGACAAGTACAAGGCGTTCATGGAGCTGGAGGCGACGGCTCGGGTCATGTGGATGTTCCAGCTCGCGGTGCCTGGGCTGTTGCAGACGGAGGAGTACGCGCGCACGGTGTTGTCTGGGTTGTCCAGAGCCCAGACAACGGCAGGCAACAGAGAGGAGATCGAGGAACAGGTGGCGGCGCGCATGGGACGGCAGGAGTTGCTGTACCGCGAACCGGCGCCCAGCATCCGCGTGATCCTGGATGAAGGGGCCGTGCGGCGGCCTGTTCCCGATGCGCAGGTGTGGGCGGATCAGCTGTCCCGGCTGGTGGAGGCAGCCGAACTGCCCTCCGTAGCTCTGCAGGTGCTGCCCTATGCGGCGGGCGTGCACGATGTCATGAACAGCCACCTCACGCTGCTGTGGCAGCGAGTGGGTGAGCCCGTCGCCTACGTCGAGGGCAACGGGATCGGCGAGTTGATCGAAGATCCGGACAGGGTTCTGTCCTTCCGCTTGTCCTACGATCTCGTCCGGGACGCGGCACTGACTCCGGAGCAGTCGACGGCGTTCATCAAGGGCCTTTTGGAGGAGTCCAGATCATGAACGGAACCCACGACCTCAGTGCCGCTGGCTGGCGCAAGTCGTCCTACAGCGACGGCGGCCAGACGAACTGCCTCGAAGTCGCCGACAAGATCCCCGGCATAGTCCCCGTCCGGGACAGCAAGGCCCCGGACCGTCGTCCGCTCCTGTTCACCGCCGGGGCCTGGTCCGCCTTCGTCGAGGGCGTCGCGGCGGACTGAGCACCTTCGGGTGAATGCGGGCCGGAACGGTGCGCCCCCGGCCCTACGGTGAGTCCATGGCAGAGACCACCACCATCCAGGTGTCCAAGCAGGCCCGTGGTCATCTCGCCCAGGTGGCCGAGGAACGCGGTATGACCTTGGCCGGCTGATCGAGCAGCTGGCCAAGGAGCAGCCGACGGCGCAGCAGATCACGGAGCGGGTCGCGGCTGATCGCAAGGTGGTCCACGAGGTGATCGGCGTCGACATCAGTGACGAGGAGTTCGACCGGGCTCCCGACGTGCTGGGCAACATCCAGAGGATCGCCGCGGAGAAGGCCCGCGAGGCGCGAGACAAGGCTGCATGATCATTCTGCAGACCGGGGCCACGCGCGCCCTTGCCGGGGCCACAAGACACTGAACATCCTCGCCCGGGAACATGGCACGCACACCCGGTGATCTCCTGCGATCCCGTCCCTCTGTCTTATGCAGGCGCAGTCGGAGGACGCGGGGCGGCGGGTGCGCGCGTTCTCGTCGGTCGTCGTCGATGACCTGGGTATGGCGGCCTCGATCACCGTAGGAGGCATGATCCGGGACGGCTACGGCGGGCCAGACACCTGCCGCGCCCTCTACTGCGCTTTGCCGCGCCCGGGGGTTCACGGGAGTGTCGATCCTGCTCACAGACCGCGAACAGAACCATCCCCCGGCGTGGTCACCGTCGACATCGACTCCCCTGGATTGCTCGGCTTCCACTGAGGCTCGCCAGGAGCGGCCATGATGTAGACCGCACAGCTTGCCGAGAGGGAGTGTTGGGCGTAGCGACGGGTGGCGATGCGAACCTCGGCTGACGCGGCACTAGTGTGATGGCTGTGTATACCCATTCATGAACCTGCGGTGCGTGAGGAGCAGGAGTGATCACCCGGATCGAGATCGACGGCTTCAAGACGTTCGACGATTTCTCACTCGACGTGCCGCCGTTCCTGGTCCTGCTGGGTGCGAACGGCTCTGGCAAGTCCAACCTGCTGGAAGCGGTGGTGCTGCTGGGGCGGCTGATGAGGGACCCACGTGGCCAGACGCTTGTGCGCTACGCAAGAAGGGGTGGGCCTCGGGAACTGTTCCGACGAGGGCCGCGTGGTGACTTGGTCGACGAGATGAAGCTGAGCGCGAACGTGCTGGTTCGGACCCCCAACTGGGGGCCGGTACACGTCCGTGTTGTTGCGACCGTCAGCCACAGCGAGACGCCGGAGCGCTTGCACGTGCGCGTGGACCGCACCCCTATCGGCAGTGAAGGGCTGGATCTGCCACGGCATGTCGCGGACCAGATCGAGGAAAACGTGCTTCACCTACTTCACCGGTTCCCCGACGATCCGGATCCGGTGAAGCAGAACGAAGCCGAGCGCGAGGTCTACGGTGCTGTTGCTCGTGCTACAGACGGGTGGCGCATCCTCGACCCCTCACCTGACGCCATGCGTCACCCGGCCGATGCCTACGACTCCGATCCCCTCACCGAGGACGGACGCAATCTGGGCGCAGTGCTCGGTCGCTTGTGGGGCGGGGAACCGGACCTGAAGTCCGACTTCGAGGCTGACGTTGCAGCGGTTCTCCCTGATATTCGTGAGATCGATGTGGTCCGGGACGAGCATCAGGCTGTGTGGGAGATCTGGATCCAGCACAAGAACGAGCCGAAGATGACGCCGCGCGTCGTCTCCGGCGGAACACTTCGCATGCTTGCCCTGCTCGGTGCGGCACATGACCCTGACCACTCCGGTGTCCTGATGCTGGAGGAACCGGAGAACGGACTGCATCCGAGCCGCGTCCCGAGGCTTTTGGAACGGCTGAGGAGGCGTGCGACGGAACTGTCATCTGTCGAACGTCCGGAGTGGTACGGCGATTCAGAGGTGGGCAACGGTGGCCGGCTTCGCCAGATCCTCGTGACCTCCCACTCCCCTGTCGTCTTGGCTGCTCTTCGTGAAGAGTCGCCGCACAACGTCGTCTTCCTCGACACGGTCACCCGCGTGGGCGGCGGGCAGGCGCCGACAAGGCTCACTCGCGCTCGTACGGTCGCTGCGAACGGCGAACGCGGGACCTACGTCACCCCCATGGAAGTACGCCAGTACCTGGACCCGGTGGGGTACGCGCGTGGGACGTAGATATCTGAACATTGCCCTGCTCACGGAGGGCGAGAGCGACCAGTGGTTCCTGCGTCCGCTCATCGACCGCCAGGTGGAGGACCTGGAATCTGACGCGACGGTCGGATTCGACTTCGGAGGAACCGTTCGCGGTGAGTGCTTCACCGTGTCGCAGCGCGAACGGGTCGTCGCGGAAGTCATGTCACTCCTCAAGGAGATGGACCTCGTGATCATTCACCACGACTACAACGAACAGGGCAAGATTGACGCTGTGAGGTCAGGCCTGACGGATCCGGCCTTGGCCGAGAGGGTCATCGGAATCGTCCCGGTACGGGAGACCGAGGCATGGATGCTTGCCGACCCGGCAGCCCTACCACATGGTCCCGCCACTGAAATTCGGAAGACAGTGCGGTCGCCTCGTGACGTTCACAAGGTAGCGGATCCCAAGAAGGCCTTGGCTCAGGCGTTCGGGCCGAGACATCAGCCCGAATACGACTTCGACCTGCTGGGCCAGAGGGTTTCCTTGGGCGTGTTGCGTCAGGTCCCCGCGTACGCTCGATGGGTCGATGACCTTCGTACGGCGATGAAGCACTCGCGTTTCCTATAAGCCCGCCTTCGACGAGGCGCGCGCCGAGTTGGTCGTCGCGAAGGACCCGTACTTCCGGGGGATGTCTGGCAGGAGGCCGACCCGCCTACACGCCCTCCGGTGGAGGCGTAGCCGCACCCGGCACCCGTACCGTCGCCAGTGTGCCGCCGCCGTCCGCGCGGGACAGGGACACCTCGCCGCCCGCCTGTTCGACCGTGCGGGCCACGATGGACAGGCCCAGGCCCGAACCCGGCAGGGCCCGCGCGCCGGGGGAGCGCCAGAAGCGGTCGAAGACGTGGGGGAGTTCGTCGGCGGGGATGCCGGGGCCGTGGTCGCGGACCAGGAGGACACCCTCGTCCAGGGAGACCTCGATCGTGCCGCCCTCGGGGCTGAACTTCACCGCGTTGTCGAGGATGTTGACGATGGCCCGCTCCAGGGCGGACGGCTCGGAGCGGACGTACCAGGGCTGGAGGTCCGCCGTGATCGTCAGCTCGGGGCCGCGCAGCCGGGCCCGGCGCAGAGCCGCCTCCACGGTCTCCTGGAAGTCGACCACCTGGAGATGCCGGCCGCCCTGCTGACCCGCCTCCGAGCGCGACAACTCCTGCAGGTCGCCTATCAGCGCGGCCAGTTCGGTCATCTGGGCCGTCACCGAGGCGAGCAGGGCCTTGCGGTCGTCCGCCGGGATGGGGCGGCCCGTCTCCTCGCTGCGGGTGAGGAGCTCGATGTTGGTCCGCAGGGACGTGAGGGGCGTACGGAGTTCGTGGCCGGCGTCCGCGATCAGCTGTCGCTGCAGCTCGCGGGAGCTGGCGAGGGCGCTCGTCATGGAGTTGAAGGAGCGGGACAGGCGGGCGATCTCGTCCTCGCTCCTGTCCTCCACGGGAATGCGGATGCCCAGGTCCTCGGTCCGTGCCACGTGCTCGACCGCCTCGGTGAGCTTGTCGACCGGGCGCAGACCCGCACGGGCCACGGCCAGACCGGCCGCTCCTGCGCCGACGACGCCGATGCCGGAGACGAGGAGGAGGATGAGGGCGAGGTCGTTGAGGGTGGACTGGGTCCCCTTGAGGGGGAGCGCGACGACGATCGCCGCGTTGGACGTCTCCCCGGTGGTCTGGTCGGTGAGGGTCACCGGCGTGGTCATGATCCGGACGTCGACACCTTCCGAGTCGGTGCCGTTGCGGTAGAGGGTGAGATCACGCTCTGTGTCGCTGACGATCTCCTCGTCGTCCTGGCTGACGTTCACCAAGCCCGCGGAGAAGGGCAGGACGCAAGGCGTTCCGTCCTCCAGGACCACCTGGAAGTAGGTGTTCTGGGGGCCCTGGCGGCCGTCGTTCTCCGCCGGGATCTGCTTGCAGGAGTTGACCGCCTGTTCGGCCGCGTTCCGCATCATCCCCATGCCCACGGACTTCTTCAGATCATCGTTGAGCTGCTCGTACAGCTTCCCCTGCACGATGAACCAGCACGTCACCGAAACCGCCGCCACCGCGAACGCCACGGCCGCCGCGACCAGCATCGACAACCGGGCACGGATCGGCAGGGACCGGTAGCGGCTCAGGAGCTTTCTCACTCCGCGCCGCCCTGGCGCAGGACGTACCCGACACCCCGCACGGTGTGGACGAGCCGAGGCTCGCCGCCCGCCTCGGTCTTGCGGCGCAGGTACATGACGTACACGTCGAGGGAGTTGGAGGACGGCTCGAAGTCGAAGCCCCAGACCGCCTTCAGGATCTGCTCACGCGTGAGGACCTGGCGCGGGTGCGCCATGAACATCTCCAGCAGCGTGAACTCCGTACGGGTCAGCTCCACCGGGCGCACCCCCCGCGTGACCTCGCGCGTCGCCAGGTCCATCCGCAGGTCCGCGAAGGTGAGCGCCTCGTCCACCTCGGCGGTGCCGGCCTGGGCGGCGGCGTACGTGCTGCGGCGCAGCAGCGCGCGGACCCGGGCGAAGAGTTCGTCCAGTTCGAACGGCTTGACCAGGTAGTCGTCCGCACCGGCGTCGAGGCCGGTGACACGGTCGCCGACCGTGTCGCGGGCCGTGAGCATCAGGATCGGGGTCGTGTCGCCCGCGCCGCGGATCCGGCGGGCGGCGGTCAGCCCGTCCATCCGGGGCATCTGGACGTCGAGGATCACCAGGTCCGGCTTGTACGCGGTCGCCTTCTCCAGCGCGTCCGCGCCGTCGACGGCGACCTCGGTGCCGTAGCCCTCGAAGGCGAGGCTGCGCTTGAGGGCGTCGCGCACCGCCGGCTCGTCGTCGACGATGAGGATGCGCTGGGGTTCGGGGGCGCCTTCGGCGGGGCTCATGGTGGTGTCGTTCCTCGGGTGCGGTGGTGGACGGGGCCGGGGCGCCGTAGGGGTGCTCGCGCGGTGCCGGGTACGTCGTGGCCGGTGGCTCGGTGCCGCCCTAGCCTTGCACGTCCCCTGGTCGCGCAGTAGCCCGTGCGGATCAGCCGCGAACCGTACGGCGGTGCGGTCGCGCGACCGTGGTGCGGCGGGCGGTGCCTCGGGCGGCGGACGCCACCTCGGGTGCCCGGGTCACCGGAGCGTGCAGCTCGGCGGCCACCGCGAGGGCGAGGCCCAGTCCGGCCGGGTCGCCGGCGCTCTCCACGTCGTGCGAGATCTGCGTGATCATGTCGAACTCCTTGGACTGCACGGGACTGCACGGGACTGCACGGGACTGCACGGGACCGCGCGGGACTGCACGGGGCCGTATGGGGGCTGGGCGGGACTCGACGGGACGCCTGCTTGATCGGGAGCGCCGGACCTCAGTCCGAGCCGCCGGCCCGCAGCGTGCTCAGGTCGGCCTTGACCGTGTTGACCGGGATCGCGAAGCCGAGGCCCACGCTGCCGGCGCTGGAGGAGGAGGCGTCCGCGGCCGAGTACATGGCGGAGTTGATGCCGATGATGTTGCCGTTCATGTCGATGAGGGCGCCCCCGGAGTTGCCCGGGTTCAGCGACGCGTCCGTCTGGAGCGCCTTGTACGTCGTCGTCGACGAACCCGTGTCACCGTTGAACTGCTGCCCGCCGAACTCGAACGGCCACTGCCCGCCGCCACCGCCCTGCTGTTGCTGCCGGCCCTGGCTCTCGTCCGTCGACACCGTCACGTCGCGGTTCAGGGCGGAGACGATGCCGCTGGTGACCGTGCCGGTCAGGCCCTCGGGGGAGCCGATCGCCACGACCTGGTCGCCGACCTTGACGCCGGCGGAGTCGCCCAGCGTGGCGGTCTTCAGCCCGGAGGCGTCGCGCAGCTTGATGAGAGCGAGGTCCTTCTTGCTGTCGGTGCCCACGACCTCGGCCGCGTAGGTCTTGCCGTCGCTCGTCGACACCTTGATCTGGGACGCGCCGGCGATGACGTGGTTGTTGGTGACGATCTCACCGTCACTGGTGATGATCACACCGGAACCGGTGGACTCACCCGCGTTCGAGCTGGCGTTGATCTCCACGATGCTCGGGCTGACCGCCTTGGCCACCCCGGAGACCGTGCCCTTCTGGCTGGTGGGCACCACGTTCGTGCTGGTGGAGCTGGACGCCACGGTGTCCGTGCCGGTCAGCTCCTGGATGCCGTACGCCGTACCGCCGCCGATCGCCGCCGCGACGAACGCCACGGCCGCCAGCAGCACGATCGGACCCCGGGCCCGCCTTCTCGACGCGGACGCCGATCCGGGGGCGGCGGCGGAGGCGGAGGAGCCCGGCTCGGTGGGGAGCGCGGCGGGAGCGCCGTACGCCGATGCCGATGCCGATGCCGATGCCGATGCCGATGCCGATGCCGACGCGGGGTCGTACGCCGGCGGAGGCGGCCACTCCGGGTTCACCGGGTGCACCGGGTTTCCCGGGTGCACCGGGTTCCCCGGCGCGGAGGCGGGCTGCTGCTGGAGGTACGCGGGCTGCTGCTGGGTCTCGCCCGTGGCGTACCCGGAGTGCTGCTGCTGACCCTGGTAGGGGTTCTCGTACTCGCCGCTGCGGCGGAAGCTCTCGGTCATGACTCAGAGCGTGCCGCCCGACCATGAGACGTTCCTGAGTGCTCCCTGAGAACCCCACCAGAACCTCGTTCGCCCCATATAAAGGCGCCGGGGCCCCGCAGGCATGGGAAACAAGGGGTTGCCGTGGGGTGATGCCACGGAACGCGACATCCGAATACTTGTCTGGTTCCTGTGAATTTGATGTCCGGTGGGACTTACGAGGCCTACGATCACCCAGCCGGAGGGGGGCTCCGCCAGCACTGGCCTGTGTGTTCGAGGTGGTCGGCGTCGTACGCCCCTTCTCGGGTCGGGGCGTCCCACGACACCCACACCCACCCACCTTCCCCACACTGACCCACCCAGGAGCCCTGAGTGATACGTGCCCTCAAGGCACTTCCCGCAGCCGCCCTCGCGCTCGCGTTGAGCGGGGCGGGCGTCCTCGCGGCGCAGCCCGCGACGGCGGCCGACGAATCGTCCCGGCCCACCGTCACCCTCGACCGGCCGGCCGCGCCCGAGGCCTCCCCCAAGGAACTCCGCCAACGTGTGATCAAGGCGGCGGAGGAGCAGGCGGAATCGTCGGCCGAAGGCTCCACCGAGCGGTCGGCCGAGGCGTCCGGCAACGACGCCCCGCCCTCCTCCCCGTCCCCGTTCATCATCGGCGGCAGTGAGACGACCATCTCCGCCGCGCCCTGGATGGTCCAGCTCGCTTACTACGACGCGGCGACCGACGAGGGCTTCTTCTGCGGCGGCACCCTGGTCGCCCCCAACAAGGTCCTCACGGCCGCCCACTGCGTCGCCGGCGCCGACTGGGCGGCGAACGGCACGGTCCTGGCCGGCACGACCGACCTGTACGACGACACGACCGGCACGGTCGCGGGCGTCCTGCGCCAGTGGCAGCACCCGAAGTACGACGCGGACGCCATCAGGAACGACATCGCCGTCCTCACCCTGGACCGCCCGCTGGAGCAGAAGCCGCTACGCCTGGCCGCGTCCGACGACAGCGCGCTGTACACCCCCGGCACCCAGGGCACGGTGTACGGCTGGGGCCTGACCGGCGGCGGCGAGGACGCCCAGCTGTCCGCGAAGCTGAAGAAGGCGACGCTGCCGCTGGTCAAGGACGCGACCTGCGACAGCGCCATGAAGTCGGTCCTCGGCACGGACTACTTCGCCGAGGGCTCCATGGTCTGCGCCGGCACCCCCGCCTCCGGCGGCGACGCGGGCACCACGAGCACCTGCAACGGCGACTCCGGCGGCCCCCTGGTCGTCGGCGGCAAGGTCGTCGGCATCGTGTCGTGGGGCGTCTCGGGCTGCACCGCCAAGGGCGCCTACCCGGTCTTCACCAAGGTCTCCGCGTACACCTGGGCCGCCCAGCCCCGGATCGACGACACCGACCTGACGTACGACGGCCGCGCCGACCTCCTCGCCCGCACGCCCTCCGGCAACCTCTTCCAGCAGAACAGCAAGGGCACGTCGCTCACCGCGCGGGTCTACCAGAGCAACGGCTGGCAGAACGCGAGCTGGGGCATGCAGGCCGACCTGGACCGGGACTTCTACCAGGACCTGATCATCCGGGACAAGAACGACGGCAAGCTGTACCGCAGCTACATGAACCACTCCACCTGGGCCTGGACCTGGATGCAGATCAGCTCGGTCTGGGGCGGCTACGCGTCGTACGCGATCCCCGGTGACATGACCGGCGACGCGCTCCCCGACCTCCTCGCCCTCGACGCGGACGGCTCGGTCTACCTCTACCCGGGCAAGGGCAACGGCCAGTTCACCGCCAAGATCCGTGTCGTGAACAAGGCATGGAAGGGCGCCAAGCTCCTCGGCCGGGGCGACCTCTCCGGCGACGGCAAGCCCGACCTCCTGGTCCGCTTCCCCGACGCCACGCTCTCCCTGTACAAGGGCACCGGCAAGGCCTCGACCCCCTGGTCCCCGCGCATCAAGGCGCGCACCGGCTGGAAGTTCACGTCCTACGTCACCAACGGCGACGTCAACGGTGACGCCGTGGCCGACGTCATCGCCCGTGACTCCGACGGCACCCTGTGGCTCTACCCCGGCACCAACAAGGCCTCGACGTCCCTGTTCGCCACCCGGGTCAAACTGGGCACGGGCTACAACCAGTACAACGCGCTGTTCTAGGCCGCGCCCTACGGCACCACACGCACGGCGAGCACCCGCACCCGGACTACCCGCACCCGCACGACCGTCGAGCCACCAGCGTCGACGGAAACAGCTTCACCCGCTCGCGACGGGATCCGGCGACCCGGATTCCGTCGTCGAGCACCAGGTCCACCGCCGCCCGCGCCATCCCCGTACGGTCCGTCGCTATCGTCGTCAGCGGCGGATCGGTCAGCGCCGCCTCCTTGACGTCGTCGAACCCGGCGACGGCCAGCTCGCCCGGCACCTCGATGCGCAGCTCGCGCGCGGCCCGCAGCACACCGATCGCCTGGTCGTCGGTGGAGCAGAAGATGGCCGGCGGCCGCCCCGGCTCCGCCAGCAGCTTCAGCGCGACCTGGTACGCGTCGTACCGGTTGTAGGGGGCCTGGAAGAGCCGGCCCTCGGTGGGGATACCGGCCTCGTCCATCGCGCGCCGCCAGCCCTCCACGTGGTCGGAGACGGGGTCGCCGACGAGCGGGGTCTCGGCGATACCGCCCAGACAGGCGACGTAGTCGTAGCCGTGCGAGAGGAGATGCTCGACGGCGAGCTTCGCGCCGCCGATGTCGTCGGTCACCACGGCCACGTCGTCGATCGCCTCGGGCCGCTCGTGCAGGAGCACAACCCGGGCGTCCCAGGCCTCTATCTCGGCGGCGGCGTTGTCGTTGAGGGCGTGGCTGACGAGGATCAGCCCCGAGACGCGCATCCCGAGGAACGCCCGCAGATAGTGGACCTCGCGCTCGGCGACGTAGTCGGAGTTCCCGACGAGGACCATCTTGCCGCGCTCGGCCGCCGCCTGTTCGACAGCGTGCGCCATCTCGCCGAAGAACGGCTGACGCGCGTCCGGGACGATCAGGCCTATCAGCTCGGTGCGCCGCGAAGCCATCGCCTGCGCGACCCGGTCGGGCCGGTACGACAGTTCCTTGATAGCGGCGAGGACACGCTCGCGCGTGGCCGGGGCGACCGGCCGGGGTCCGTTGTTGATGACGTAGCTCACGACGGCGGTCGACGTACCCGCCAGTCTTGCCACGTCATCCCGAGTCACCTTGGCCACGCGCGGAGTCTACGCGGATGGATCGCCGCTGGGCAGGGCGTACGCCGGCAGACCCGGGGGTTACCAGCGCGTACGTCGCCCGGCGGGATCGCCATTACGCCTCGGCCGCGATCTCGACGGCGTCCAGGGGCGCCGTCTCGTCCGCATCCGCCGCCTTTGAGGAGGCCGCCCTGCCCTTGGCGTCGTCGGCCGTGCGCTCCACCTTCTCGGGCGTAACGAATCGATAACCGACGTTCCGGACCGTCCCGATCAGCGACTCGTGCTCGGGACCGAGCTTGGCGCGCAGCCGCCGTACGTGGACGTCGACCGTCCGCGTACCGCCGAAGTAGTCGTAGCCCCAGACCTCCTGGAGCAGCTGGGCGCGGGTGAAGACACGGCCCGGGTGCTGCGCGAGGTACTTCAGGAGCTCGAACTCCTTGAAGGTGAGGTCGAGGACGCGGCCCTTGAGCTTGGCGCTGTAGGTCGCCTCGTCCACGGAGAGGTCGCCGTTGCGGATCTCCATGGGGGAGTCGTCGTTGACGATCTGCTGCCGGCCCATGGCCAGCCGCAGGCGGGCCTCCACCTCGGCGGGGCCGGCGGTGTCGAGCAGGACGTCGTCGATGCCCCAGTCGGCGGTGACGGCGGCGAGGCCGCCCTCGGTCACGACGAGGATGAGGGGGCAGCCGGGTCCGGTGGAGCGGAGCAGCTGACACAGGCTGCGGACCTGCGGGAGGTCACGGCGGCCGTCGATCAGGATGACGTCCGCGCCGGGGGTGTCGACGAGGGCGGGGCCTTCGGCCGGGGCCACGCGCACGTTGTGCAGCAGCAGCCCGAGGGCCGGAAGCACCTCCGTGGAAGGCTGGAGGGCGTTGGTCAGGAGCAGCAGAGAACTCATACGTCTGGTTCCTCCTCGGTCCCTGCGAGGACGTGTGTGGCACTGCGCGTCACCGCGATCTCGAATGCGGTGCCGCTCAGTGTTCTGCTCTGCGATCCCGGGGCCCGTACACCTGCGGTCACCTGGTGTTTCCCGCTCGTATACAACGCTTCCGAAAGCACAAAAGGACCCGGGGGCGACATTGCCCGAGTCCTCTGTCCAGCAGAATAGCCCACATGAGTGCTGGTCCGGCAGGTGATGTGACGCGATCTTTCGGCATTCCGAACTCTGAGACGGCCGGTCGAACGACTTCGCGGCCGCCCCGAACCCCTTTGCGCAGGTTTCTGCGCACTGACGACGGGGTGAATATCGAGGCTGTATACGACCCGAAAGCCGTTGTATACAAGGGCTCGGACGACCGCTCGGACGACACCGGAACTCCATCCCCCGGCCAGCTGGCCGTCGTCGTCGCACACGGCTTCACGGGTGACGCCGACCGTCCACATGTTCGGAGGGTGGTGGCCGCGCTCGCCCGGTACGGGTCCGTCGTCACTTTCTCCTTCCGCGGCCACGGACGGTCCGGCGGCCACTCCACGGTCGGCGACCGCGAGGTGCTCGATCTCGCGGCGGCGGTCCGCTGGGCCCGCGAACTCGGGCACGAGCGCGTCGCCACGGTCGGGTTCTCCATGGGCGGCTCGGTCGTCCTGCGCCACGCCGCCCTGCCCGACGGCTCCGACCGCCGGGACGGCTCCGACCGCCCGGAGGGCTCCGACCGCCCGGAGGCCTCCGGTCACTTCGGCAGCCCCGACGCGGTGGTGTCCGTCAGTGCCCCCGCCCGCTGGTACTACCGGGGCACGGCCCCCATGCGCCGTGTCCACTGGCTGATCACCCGCCCCGAGGGCCGCCTGGTCGGCCGCTACGGCTTCCGCACCCGTATCCACCACCGAGACTGGAACCCCGTCCCCCTCTCCCCGGTCGAATCCGTCCCGCTCATCGCCCCGACCCCGCTCCTGATCGTCCACGGCGACAGCGACGGCTACTTTCCGACCGATCACCCCGAAATGCTGGCGGCAGCGGCGGGCGAGAACGGCGAGTTGTGGCTGGAACGGGGGATGGGGCACGCGGAGAACGCGGCGAGCGGGGAATTGCTGGGGCGGATCGGGGAGTGGGTGGTGACCGCGTGCCCCCGGTAGCGCCGCCCGAGGGACCGGGGAGGCCGCGCGCCGCCGAGCGCCCGCTCACCCGCGGTTTCCCCACCGCGCCGACCGCCCCGTAGCCTGATGCCCGTCACGACTAATACAGAGGAACGCAGATGCCAAAGGGCACCGTCCGCTACTGGGCCGCGGCCAAGTCCGCAGCCGGCCTCGCCGAGGAGCCCTACGACGCGGCCACCCTCGCGGACGCCCTGAACGCGGTCCGCGACCGACACCCCGGCGAACTCGCCCGCGTCCTGCGGCGATGCTCGTTCCTCGTCGACGGCGACCCCGTGGGCACCCGCGCCCATGAGACGGTACGTCTGGCCGAGGGCGGCACGGTCGAGGTGCTTCCGCCGTTCGCAGGAGGGTGACCCCCACATCATGAGCAACCAGCCGTACGGGTACGAGGGCCACCAGGGCTACGACGAGTACCAGCAGCCGCCGCAGCAGTACGGGGCCCAGGCGCCGCAGCCCGAGTGGCAGGGCTACGACGAGAGCCAGGCCGCCCACGCCCAGCAGTACACCCAGCAGTGGGAGGGCCAGACCTGGGAGACCCAGATCCAGCCCCAGACCCCGCCGGCCGCCCCCGCCCACCTCACGGAGACGGCGTACCTGCCCCCGCAGACGGACGGCCCGAGCGGGCAGTACGCGCAGCAGGGACAGTACGGGCAGCAGGGGCAGCAAGGTCCCTATGACCAGCACGGGCAGCACGGGCAGCACGCGCCGCGGACATCCCCGCAGATGCCTCAGCCTCCGCAGGCACCCGCGCAGACGCCCGCGCAGACGCCTGCCCAGGCATCTCCGCAGGGTCAGCCGCGGACGCCCGAGCCGGGTTACGGCCCGCCCACCCTCACCGGCAACACCCGGGTCACCGACGCCCAGCGGGCGCGGGCCGAGGGACGGTCGCCGATCATCGAGCCCGGGATGCAGCCGGCGCTGATCACGGCCGTCCTGGGCCTGCTGCTGGCCGGTGCGGCGGCGATCGGTGAGTACGCCCTCGCCGTGCCGCTGGTGATCCTCCAGGCCGTGACCGCGGCGGGCTGGTTCCGGCTGAACGGCATGTGGCCGGCCCGGCAGGGCATCGTGCTGGCGTTCGCCGGCGCCCTCGCGGCGGACGCGGCGCTGTTCGTGGCCGGGCGGGAGCACGCGCCCGCCGCGATCCTCGGGACTCTCGGCGTCTGGGTGCTGCTCAGCATCGTGCTCGGGCTGCGCAGCCACGCGGATCCGGACGAGCGGATGTACGGGCTGATGGCGACGGTGGCCTCGGCCGCGCTGTCGATCATCGCGACCGGCTATCTGGCGGCCGTGGCGGACGCGGTGACCGTGGGCGGGGTCGCGGTGGCGGTGGCCGTGCTGGCCCGCGCCCTGCCGCTGCCCACGCCGGCCTCGGTGATCGTGTCCCTGCTGGCGGCGGCCGGAGCGGGCATCGCCGTCGGCGGTGCGACGGATCTCGGTACGTCCGGTGCGTTGCTCGGTGCCGGGGCGGGTCTGTGTGCGCTCATCGGGCACCGGGTCGCCGCGTACGACTACCCCTCGCGTTTCGTCCACTTCACCGCGGGGGTGGCCCTGCCGCTGACGGCCGCGGCCCCGGCGGTGTACCTCCTCGGCCGCGCACTGGTCTGACCCCGCGAGCCGCGGCCGCGGGCCGGTGGGGGCTTGTCGCGCAGTTCCCCGCGCCCCTGTAAGGCCAGGGGCTGCGCCCCTTGCTCGGGGGTGGCGGGCGCTTGCCTACGAGTGCGGGCCGGTGGGGGCTGGCCGCGCAGTTCCCCGCGCCCCTAAAAACCCCAGGCCCCGCGCCTTGGAAACCCAGCCCCCGGGCCCCTAAGAACCCCGGGCCC
>NZ_JBSFCF010000006.1:139285-278397 GCF_053593335.1 Streptomyces sp. NPDC002324 | reverse complement strand
CCGAGCCTTGGAAACTCAGCCCCCGGGCCCCTAAGAACCCCGGGCCCCGAGCCTTGGAAACCCAGCCCGCGCGCCCCTAAGAACCTCAGGCCCCGAGCCTTGGAAACTCAGCCCGCGCGCCCCTAAGAACCCCGGGCCCCGAGCCTTGGAAACTCAGCCCCCGGGCCCCTAAGAACCCCGGGCCCCGAGCCTTGGAAACCCAGCCCGCGCGCCCCTAAGAACCTCAGGCCCCGCGCCTTGGAAACCCAGCCCGCGCGCCCCTAAGAACCCCGGGCCCCGAGCCTTGGAAACCCAGCCCGCGCGCCCCTAAGAACCTCAGGCCCCGCGCCTAGGAAACCCAGCCCGCGCGCCCCTAAGAACCCCACGACCCGCGCCTAGGAAACCCAGCCCCGCGCCCGCAAAACCCCAGGCCCCGCGCCCCTGAACCCTCAGCCCCGCGCCCCCGCAACCCCAGGCCCCGCACCCGCAGAGCCCCCAGCCCGCCGTCCCGAAATCCCCGGACCTCCAGCCCACCGCCCGGAAAAGCTAAGGGGCGCAGCCCCTGCTTTTCAGGGGCGCGGGGAACTGCGCGACCAGCCCCCACCGGAGCCGCACCCGACGACGTACCCAACCCCGCATCCGGCCCCGCCCCCCTGTCACAGCTGATCAACAACGCGACCCGGCCCACCCCGCCCTTACACCCGCACGATTACCCTCGCGTAGAACGGCCACCCAGGTCGTTGAAGCCGGACCGACCGATAGCCGGGCCGAACGCCGAGTGGACTACGTGGGGAACACCGAGACATGCGCGCACTGCGAATACTTGTCATCGTCGCCGTGATCCTGGGCGGCCTCTTCGTGATCGCCGACCGCGTCGCCGTCGGCTTCGCCGAGGACGAGGCGGCCGAGCAGCTGAAGACCAGCGAGGGCCTCGCGGAAACCCCCGACGTCTCCATCAAGGGCTTCCCGTTCCTCACCCAGGTCGCCAGCGGCGAACTCGACGACGTCGAGGTCGGCATCGAGGACTACGAGGCGACCACGGGCAAGGCCGACGAGAGCATCCGTATCGACGACCTGAAGGCGAACATGCACGGCGTCGCCTTCTCCAGCGACTACCGCTCCGCCACCGCCGCCACCGCCACCGGCACCGCGACCATCACCTACGACGAGCTCCTCAAGGCCGCCAAGTCCGCGCCGACACAGATCCTCCCCGGCGCGACCGCCCAGGTCGTCGGCCTCTCCGACGGCGGCAAGGGCAAGGTCAAGGTCGACATCAAGGTCACCTTCCTGGGCAAGTCGACGACGTACCCGGTGCTCAGCACGGTCACCGTGGACGGCGACACCGTGAAGGTGCACGCCGACAACCTGCCGAACCTGGTCGTCGAGGCCGCGGAGGGCCAGGTCCGGTCGATCACCGACTTCGAGCAGAAGATCGACGGCCTCCCCGGCGGCATCAAGCTCGACAAGGTCGAGGCCGCGTCGGACGGCGTGGACATCACGGTCCGGGGTTCGAACGTCAGGCTGGCCGGGTAGTACGGGGGCGGGACCCCGCGGACCTGGAGTGTCCGGTGGGCGAGACGGTCATGTCCGCAGGAAAGCTGTGACGATCGATACAGCCCTCCGGATCGGTGCGGCAGCAGCCCGTACCCCCTTCTGGTCCCACATCGCGGACGATCGCGTCTCACCATCCGACACGCCGGTGACACGTCCGCCTGTCCGTCCCTACGATCGACACTCATGAAGCGACAGGCGGATCTCACGAAGCGGCGGGCAGTAGACCTGTGCCGCGTCGCCGCCATGCTCTGTCGCAGTTTCTGAGCGAGCGGCGGAGTCCTGCCGCCGCGTCCCCCGATGCCTGCCCTGTTCGAGCCAGGGCCCATCCCCGCGCGCCCCGGCCGAACCGCCGGAGGCACCCGCACCCCGCCGTAACTGCCCCGGAGGAGAAAGAGCATGAGCCGCAGCGACGTCCTGGTAGACGCCGACTGGGTCGAGGCCAACCTCGACGACCCGAACATCGCCATCGTCGAGGTCGACGAGGACACGACGGCGTACGAGAAGAACCACATCAAGAACGCCATCCGGATCGACTGGACGAAGGACCTCCAGGACCCGGTACGCCGTGACTTCGTCGACCAGGAGGGCTTCGAGAAGCTCCTGTCGGAGAAGGGCATCGGCAACGACACCCTCGTCGTCCTCTACGGCGGCAACAACAACTGGTTCGCCTCGTACGCCTACTGGTACTTCAAGCTGTACGGCCACGAGAACGTCAAGCTGCTCGACGGTGGCCGCAAGAAGTGGGAGCTGGACGCCCGCGAGCTGACCGACGAGGTGCCGGCGCGCCCCGCCACCGAGTACAAGGCCAAGCCGCAGAACACCGCGATCCGCGCCTTCCGTGACGACGTCGTCGCCGCGATCGGCTCGCAGAACCTGGTCGACGTGCGCTCGCCCGACGAGTTCTCCGGCAAGCTGCTCGCCCCGGCCCACCTGCCGCAGGAGCAGTCGCAGCGTCCGGGCCACGTGCCCAGCGCCCGCAACATCCCGTGGTCGAAGAACGCCAACGACGACGGCACCTTCAAGTCGGACGACCAGCTCAAGGAGCTGTACGCCGAGGAGCAGGTGGACCTGGCCAAGGACACCATCGCCTACTGCCGCATCGGTGAGCGCTCCGCGCTGACCTGGTTCGTCCTGCACGAGCTGCTCGGCGTGGAGAACGTCAAGAACTACGACGGCTCCTGGACCGAGTACGGCAGCCTCGTCGGCGTCCCGATCGAGCTCGGCGCCAACAAGTAGGACCCGGCAGCACCCAGCGGCACCCGTAGCAAACGAACGTCCCGTTCATCCCGACCGGCCTTCCCTTCCGGTCAGACCTCTCTTGGAGAAAGACATGTGTGGAGCGAAGGCCGGCGGCCCGGACGCCTCGACGATCAAGCCCGGTGAGACCACGATCCAGGGCCAGGTGACCCGCGACGGCGAGCCGGTGGTCGGCTACGTCCGTCTGCTGGACTCGACCGGCGAGTTCACGGCGGAGGTCCCGACCTCCGCGACGGGCCAGTTCCGCTTCTACGCGGCCGAGGGCACATGGACCGTCCGCGCGCTCGTCCCCGGCGGCACCGCCGACCGCACCGTCGTCGCCGAGCAGGGCGGCCTGGCGGAGGTCGCGATCGCCGTCTGAGGCGGTTGTTCCGATACGGCGGAGGGCCGTACCCCGGGTGTCCGAACCGGGGTACGGCCCTCCGCCGTGCGCGGGCCTACGCTGGAGACATGTACGCCCGTCGGCGCCACGCCTACTTCGTCATGATGGGCACGTGCCTCGCGCTCTTCGTCCTGGCGTGGGGCGTCGTGCGCCTCTGGTCGGTCCCGGTCGCGGTCGGCATGTGCGTGGTCGCCATGGTCATCCCGCCGCTCGCCGCCGTCGTCGCCAACCGGCGCGGCCCCGACGACCGCTGGTGGGACGACCCCTCCGGCGACCCGAAGTCCGACGAGTGGTGGGACGAGCTGGACGGCAGGAGACGGCCGAGGTCCTAGGCCCTGCCCAGCCGCTCAGTAGACGAGCGCCTGGGTGTCGTCCGCCAGCGACTCCTGTACGAACACCTGCGCGCCCGCGATCCGCACGCCCTCGATGACGTCCTTCTCGGTGATGTCCCGGCGGGCGGCGCACTGCGTGCACAGGGTGAGCCGGCCGCCCGCGAGGATCGAGTCGACGAGGTCGGGGAGCGGGGCGGCGTGCGGCAGTTCGAACTCGGCGGCCCTGCCCGGCAGCGCGAACCACGCGGACTCGCCGGTCAGCCACAGGGACACCTCCACCCCGCTGGCCACGGCCACAGCCGCCACCGTGAACGCCTGCGAGCACCGCTCGGGAGCGTCCGCCCCGGCCGTCACCTTGATCACGAGCTTCTTCGCCATGGGCCGAATGGTAGTCCGAATCGTGATCATTTCCGGGACAACCCTGCGCCGGGGTCCGTGGTCTCCTGTCCGCTGAATACGAGATCCGTGCTTCATGTTCGATGGGGGAAACGTCTTGGAACCAGGGGAAAGACCCGAAGCGCCGGGGGCTTCTGCAGCCCCGGAGGTGTCGGTCGACCATGACGTGATCGTCTCGCCTGCGACGCCTGCGACGCCTGCGGCGCCCGTGGCGCGCCCGCGACGCAGGGGACGTACGGCGCTGCTGATCTCCGCCGCGGTCGCACTGGGGCTGATGGCCGGGACCTGTGCCGGTTATCTGGTGCAGGCCGACCGGGAGCCCACCGCGCTGCCCCCGCTCTCGCAGCCGTCGCTGAAGCGGGCGGAGGGCGAGGGGCCGGAGCCGCTGTCCGCCGTTCGGGACCCCAAGGTGAAGACGGACGGCGACCTGCGCGAACTGTTGCTGGACAAGCCGCGTGGCACACGTGAGCTCTCCCTCCGCGGAGAGGCCGACGGCTGGCTCGATCTGGCGGGTTTCTCGGGCTACTACGACGAGTCCGCCGAGGCCTTCGTCGACCTCGTCGACGGGGAGTTCCGCCGTGCGGCGGTCACCGGCTGGGCCGAGGGCTCGACCGGTGTCGTGGAGATCCGGCTCGTACAGTTCCACCAGGAGGAGCATCTGGGCGCGGCGGATTTCGCCGACAGCGCGTACTACTGGACCGGTCAGGACGCGGACACCGACAGCTGGCCCGTCCCCGGCACCGGCGACGGCATGGCCTATGTGCACAACACCCCGCGCACGGAGCCCGGTTATCAGCCGTTCTACGCGGCCGAGGCGTTCGCCTGGCGCGGCGACATCCTGATGTCGCTCTGGGTCAGCGACACCCGGCCCCTGTCCAAGAAGAAGATCATGGACCTGGCCGAGCGACAGATGGAGCGGCTGTGAGCGGGAACCCGCAGGACCGCGGGGACGCGGCCCCCGACATCGCGGCCCCCGACATCGCGGCCCCCGACATCGCGGCCCCCGACACGACGGCCCCCGGCACGACGGCCACCGACATCGCGGCCCCCGCGGGCGGGCTGATCGGTGACGTCGAACCGGAGGGCGGGACGACCGTGGTGGCCGCCTCGACGGCGCGGAAGCGGACGAGCCCGGGCCGGCTCGCCGCCGTCGCCGGCTCCGTGCTGCTTGCCGTCTCGGTCGTCGCCGGAGTCGGCTTCACCGTGGTGACCGTGAAGGACGCCGACCGTGACGCGGGCGCGCCCGTCTGGAAACTCCCCCAATCCGGGAAGGCCGGGAAGACGGCCGTCACCGGCGGCTCCTCCGGGCTGGCCGGGATGCTCGTGCCGTACGACGACGACTGGACCCGGGGCCCCGACATCGGCGGGTACGGCTCCGACGCCGCGCTCGGCGGCGGTGAGGCCGCGGCGCTGCGCAAGGAGTCCCTGAGCGACCTGCCCCGTTCCGAGCGGCGGCAGCTGGCCCGGCAGATCGACAAGCAGGACATCCAGGGCCTGGCGATGCGCAGCTATCTCGGCGATGGCGGCTCGTACTCCCAGGAGGACCCCTTCACCGTGAGCGTCGAACTCGTTCGGATGGACAGGGCGGCGGCCCGGGACAGCGCCGCCTTCCAGAAGGCCTTCATCGAGATCCTGGACGTGTTCCGCAAGGGCCCCGAGATCCAGGGCCGCAAGGACGCGCACTGCTTCCTGCCGCCGAAGGGGGCGGACCTGAAGATCGACGCGATGCTCTGTCTGGCGGTCCAGGGAGACGTCGTCGTCACCGTGAACGCCTACGGCGTCAGACCGCTGGACACCAAAAAGGTCGCGCGGCTCGTCCGGGAGCAGCTCGACCGGATCACCGAGCCGGGGGAGGCGGTATGACCGAGAAGACCGAACAGCCACAGCGGGTGACGACGGCCCGGGAACCGTCGGCCCCGGAGCCCGCGCCCCCGGTGCCGCTCGACGTGTCGCCGCCGCCGGAGACGCCGCCGGAGACGCAGGCGGTGGCGCAGGCACAGACGGAGACCCAGACGGAGACGGGGCATGCGGCTGGGACCGGTACGGCTCCGCGCAAGGACCGCCGGGTGCTCCGGGCGGCCCTGCGGTGGACGGCTGCCCTCGTGGCGTTCGTCTCGGTCGGCGCGGCCACCGGGTACGGGATCACGCGGGTGGAGCGTACGGACGTACCGGGACTCGCGACCGAGCCGGACGGCCGCTGGGAGTACCCCGAGCTGACTCTTCCCCCGCTGCCCTCCGGCAGCCCGGCCCCCTTCGCCGAAGAGAACAAGGCCGGCGCGCACCACGCCGACCTGCGCAGACTCGTACTCCCCGCGCCGAGGGGGGCGAAGGCCGACAAGGCGCTGGCCGGTGCCGACGGCTGGCTGCCTGCCGAGGACTTCCTCAAGGAGTACGAGCCGGAGGACGACCTGGACAGCCTCGGGCAGATGTTCACCGACCACGGACTGCGACACGTCGCCGCCCGGGGCTGGACCATGCCCGACGGTACGCACACACGGATCTATCTGCTGCGATTCGGTACGGCGGCCGTCGCGGACACGCTGTACTCGGACGAGCTGACCGACTACAACAGTCCGCGTTACGTCGTCCGGGGGTCGGACGGGGTGTTCAGCCGGGACGAGGACTTCGCCCCCCGCTCGGACCTGGCCGACGTCGAGCGTGCCGCCTACGTCGAGGGCAAGCCGTACGGCAAGGAGCAGGTCCGCCAGGCGTATCTGTCGGCGGGCGATACCCTCGCGCTGATCGTGCAGTCCCGGAAGGGCGCCACCGAGGCCCTGCCCTTCCAGCAGACCGTGGTGCTGCAGAGCCAGTTGCTGAGCTGACGCCCGCGGAGCCGGAAGGGGCCACCTCACGGCGAGGCCCCGACCCCGGCCGCGTAAGCTGGGGCCCGGCCTTGTGCAGTACCGAACCCCGCTCATCCGAGGAGCACCCCGTGGAACTCTTCTTCGAAATCCTGCTGGTCCTGGTCGCCGTCGGCGTTCTCGCCTTCGCCGGTCTGACCGTGAAGAAGCTGTACCAGGGCCAGCGCTGACCCACTGCTAGGAAGAACCGATGATCGAGATCCCGTCCGACCTGCACAAGGACCTCGTCCCCCTCGCCTTTCTGCTCGGCGACTGGGCGGGCGCGGGCGTCCACGACTTCCCCGGTGCCGAGAAGTGCAACTTCGGCCAGGAGGTCACCTTCTCCCACGACGGCCGGGACTTCCTGGAGTACCACTCCCACACCTGGGTGCTGGACAAGGACGGCAACAAGGTCCGTCCGCTGGAGACCGAGTCCGGATTCTGGCGTATCGACGCCGACCGCAAGGTCGAGATCGTCATGACCCGTGACGACGGCGTCGTCGAGGTCTGGTACGGCGAGCTGGCCAAGCAGAAGCCGCAGATCGACGTGGTCACGGACGCGGTGGCGCGTACGGCGGCCTCGGGGCCCTACAGCGGCGGCAAGCGGCTGTACGGCTATGTGCACAGCGACCTGATGTGGGTCGGCGAGAAGGCGACGCCCGACGTCGAGCTGCGCCCGTACATGTCCGCGCACCTGAAGAAGGTCGTCACCCCCGAGGACGTCGAGCGCTGGGCGAAGGCCCTGCCGGACGACATGCCGGACGACGGCATCGCCTTCTTCAAGTAAATACGCGACAGGATTCCGGTCGTGGGTCACCTGTTCGGGTGAGCGGGGCGACTTTTCGAGACGTGCCGCGAGTCGCCGTCCGAAACGTGTGATCGTGAACATCGCGTACAAGGCCGAGCGAGCCGGAGTTCCGGTGGTGTGCGTGGATCCGGCCTGTACCAGCCGGGAATGCTCCCGGTGCCACCACATCTACAGGCGCAACCGGCCGTCACAGGCCGTTTTCGACGCGCCCGGGCCCATCGAAGCCATCGATGACCTGAGCGCAAACCCGGGACGGCTCCCTGGGTGGCTGACGTAGTTCTAGACTCGACGTGTGGTGAGCACCGACTGGAAGAGTGACCTCAGGCAGCGCGGCTACCGGCTGACGCCGCAGCGGCAGCTCGTGCTCGAAGCCGTGGACACCCTGGAGCACGCGACCCCCGACGACATCCTCGTGGAGGTCCGGAAGACGGCGTCGGGGGTCAACATCTCGACGGTCTACCGGACCCTGGAGCTCCTGGAGGAGCTGGGGCTGGTCAGCCATGCCCATCTGGGGCACGGCGCGCCGACGTACCACCTGGCGGACCGGCACCATCACCTCCACCTCGTCTGCCGGGACTGCACGGACGTGATCGAGGCGGACGTGTCGGTGGCGGCCGACTTCACGGCCAAGCTGCGCGAGACGTTCGGCTTCGACACCGACATGAAGCACTTCGCGATCTTCGGCCGCTGCCAGGACTGCTCGCGCAAGGCCGCGCGCGCCAAGGGGTCGCCCTCCGAGGGATCGACCTCCAAGGGTTCAACTACCGAGTCGTAGGCTTGGCGTATGAAAAGCCCTCTGCTGTCCCTGCCCGGCGCCGTCCCCGCCGAGGGAGTGGACGAAGGTGTCGCCGCGCACTACGGCGACCTGTTCCGCGAACAGCGCACCCTCGCCGACGGCACCGGATTCGTCGACCTCTCCCACCGGGGCGTCCTGGCCGTCTCCGGCGAGGACCGGCTCAGCTGGCTGCACCTGCTCCTCACCCAGCACGTCAGCGAACTGCCCACGGGCGAGGCCACCGAGGCGCTGATCCTCTCCGCCAACGGCCACATCGAGCACGCGCTCTACCTGGTCGACGACGGCACCACCGTCTGGATCCATGTCGAACCCGGCACCCAGCAGGCGCTGCTCGCCTACCTGGAGTCGATGAAGTTCTTCTACCGGGTCGACGTGGCCGACCGGACGGACGACTTCGCGGTCGTCCACCTCCCGGCCGGTTCGATCACCGAGATCCCGCAGGGCACGGTCGTCCGCGAGACCCCGTACGGCCGTGATCTGTTCCTGCCGCGCGCCGACCTGGAGTCGTACGCGGACAAGGCGGGCCCCGCGGTGGGTCTCCTCGCGTACGAGGCGCTGCGGGTCGAGCACCACCGCCCCCGCCTCGGCTTCGAGACCGACCACCGCACCATCCCGCACGAGCTGGGCTGGATCGGCACGGCGGTGCATCTGCAGAAGGGCTGCTACCGGGGTCAGGAGACCGTCGCCCGCGTCCAGAACCTGGGCAAGCCCCCGCGCCGTCTGGTCTTCCTCCACCTCGACGGCAGCGAGGTCCACCTCCCGCCGCGCGGCGCGGAACTCCGCCTCGCCGACGACGGCCCCGACGGCCGCAAGCTCGGCTTCATCACGACGTCCGTACGCCACCACGAACTGGGCCCGGTGGCCCTCGCGCTGATCAAGCGCAACGTGCCGGTCGACGCGCGGCTGATGGCGGACACGACGGCGGCGGCGCAGGAGACGGTGGTCGAGCCGTAGGGGCCGTGAGGGCCGTATGGGCCGTACGGGTGGGGTTCTGCTCCTGGTGCTCCGAGGTGCTCCGAGGTGCTCCGAGGTGACGCGATGGCGGACGGGCGGGCTCGGCGGCCTTCGCGCGCCGGGTTGCGCCCCCTGCCCCCGCACGTCCCGCGGCGGCCCCGCGTCCTACATCTCCAGCAGCACCGTGAAGGGCCCGTCGTTCGTCAGCCCGACCCGCATGCTCGCCCCGAACCGCCCCGTGGCCACGGTCGCCCCCAGGGCCCGCAACTGGGCGACGACCTCCTCCACCAGCGGCTCGGCGATGTCGCCGGGCGCCGCCGCGTTCCAGGTGGGCCGACGCCCCTTGCGCGCGTCGCCGTACAGCGTGAACTGGCTGATCACCAGCAACGGCGCGTCCACATCGCTGCACGACCTCTCGTCGTGCAGCATCCGCACGGACCACAGCTTGCGGGCCAGCTGCGCCGCCTTCTCCTTGGTGTCGTCGTGCGTCACCCCGACGAGGACGCACAGCCCCTCGCCCTGGATCTCGCCGACCGTCTCACCGTCGACGACGACACTCGCGCCGTCGACCCTCTGCACCACCGCACGCATGCCGACCATCATGCCGCCGACGTCCATCAACCGTGTGCGAGGGGGTCCCTCTTACGGGGGGTTCGTGATCACCGGGGTTTGCGGAGCGCTTTGCCCGGTCTTTCTCATTGATCCATTACCGCCCATCTGGGGTGGATCGCGGGGACTCGGTCACCTAGCGACCACAGAGAGTGGCACGATGCTCACACACACCGGTCGAGGGGACGGTTGAGGCGCATGAGCACATCGAGTTTTGGGCAGCCCCCGGGGACTGCGACGTCCACCCGTACGACCCCGGGGCCCGGCCCCGGTATCCGTCGGCCACCGGTCCAGCGCACGGACAGCGCACCGCTGCCGCCGCCGGACCAGGCCGAGCACGAACTGTCCCGGCTGCGGCTGCCCGAACTGCGCACCCTGCGCCGGGACGCCCAGCGGGACGAGGCCGACCTCAGCTATCTGCGGCGGCTGCTCCAGGGCCGTATCGACATCCTGCGGGCCGAACTGGCCCGCCGGGGCGGCGCGGCGGACCCGGCGGCGCTCGTGGACCGCCTCTCGGCGATCCTCACGGACGCCCCGGCCCGGCACCGTTCCTCGGCCCGGCACGTGACCGTGGGCACGCCGTACGGCGAGGAGCACCGCCGGCTCGCCGCCGAGATGCTGGACGAGGTCGAACTCTCCGACCTCCAGGCCCGCACCGACGACGAACTCACCGCCGGCCTCGCCCGTCTCGTCCACCACGAGCAACAGATCTCCGGCCGCCGCCAGCGCCTCCAGCGCACCGCGGACGACTGCAGCGCCGAGATCGCCCGCCGCTACCGGGAGGGTGAGGCCCAGGTGGACGACCTGCTCACCTGACCGCCGGACCCCGCGCCCTTCAGGGGCGCGGGGGACTGCGAGAAAAGCCCCACCGGCCCGCACCGGCGGGGGCGCGGAAATCCCCGAGACACACCGAGGGCCGCCCCCTAGCGTGGCCCCATGAGCTCCTCCCACGACATAGCCGTACGCCCCGTCACCGAGGACGAGATCCCGGCCTGGCTGAACGCCCTGAACACCGGCTTCCTCCGCCCTCCGGAATCCCTCTCCCCGCAGGAGCTCAAGGACCGCTCGTCCCACATCGACCCGTCCCGCACCCTCGCCGCGCTGGACGCGTCCCGCACCCGCACCCCCCTCACCCCCACCGACACCACCCAGGTGGTCGCGACCTTCCGCTCGTTCCCCCAGGAACTGACGGTCGTCGGCGGCCGGACCGTCCCCGCCGACGCCATCTCGAACGTCACGGTCAGCCCCACCCACCGCCGCCGGGGCCTCCTCACCCGGATGATGGCCCACGACCTGACCGCCGCGAAGAAACGCGGCGACGTCGTCGCCACCCTGATCGCCGCCGAGTACCCGATCTACGGCCGCTACGGCTTCGGCCCCGCCACCTGGACCACCGAGTGGACCGTCGACGTCCCCCGCACCGGCCTGGACCCCCGCTGGTCCGGCCCGGCGGACGGCGGCCGGGTCGACCTCGTCGACGGCGCGGCCGTTCGTGCCCTCGGCCCCGCCCTCCACGACCGCCTCCGCCACGCCCAGCCGGGCGCGGTGAGCCGTGACGAGCGCTGGTGGCGGGTCAACACGGGGGACCTGCGGACCAGTTCCTCCTGGACCGATCCGTTCTACGCGGTGTACCGCTCGGCGGCCGGTGAGGTCGAGGGGCTCGTCTCGTACGAGGCGGACGACAGCTGGCGGATGAAGCAGCCGCAGAACACGGCCGACGTCAACTGGCTGATCGCGACCACCCCGGCCGCCGAGCGCGCCCTGTGGCACTACCTCTGCTCGATCGACTGGATCACCAAGGTCAAGTCCGGCTGGCGGGCCCCCGACGACCTGCTGCCGCACTTCTTCCCCGACCCGCGCGCCGTGGGCGTCACCACCCAGGCGGACTGGCTGTGGGTGCGGATCCTGGACGTCGTACGGGCGCTGGAGGCGCGTACGTACGCCGGGACCGGGACGCTGGTGCTGGAGGTTGTCGACGCGGGCGGCTTCGCGGACGGGCGCTACCGGCTGGACGTGGGCCCGGACGGCGCGAGCTGTGTGCCGACGAGCGAGGACGGCGACCTCGTGCTGGAGGTCTCGGACCTGGCGGCGCTGTGGCTGGGCGACGAGTCGGCCGTACGGCTCGGCGCGCTCGGCCGGGTGCGGGAACAGCGGAAGGGCGCCGCCTCCGTAGCCGACGCCCTGCTGCGGACGTCCAGGCGCCCGTGGTGCCCGGACATCTTCTGAACCTTTCGTGGTGTGTGTGCGTGTGTGCGGAATCCGTAGCTGTTCAGTTGTGGTTGTGGCTGCGCATTCAGTTGTGGCTGATCCATTCAGTTGTGGCTGTGCGGACCGGTCGGACTCCCGGCTCCCCTCCGGAGGGGAGGTCGATCGGTCGGTCTCGGTGTTACCAACAGTCCCAAGGTTTGACCATGTTGTGGAAGTTGGCAACCAACTTCACCTTACTTATGTCCTCTTGGAGTCGTCTCATAACCACCTTCCCACGAACTGCCCAAAGATGGCGAGAAGTTGTAGTGTTTGTTCGTGGAGCGGGAACGCACGGCCGTCGATGGGCGGAAGTCGTCACAGCGGCCCCAGAGGTCACACCACGAGGTGGCCGACGTGTTGCGCGGCCGGATCAGGTCCGGCGAGCTGCGACCGGGACAGCGCATGCCCACACAGGCGAAGCTGGCCGACGAGTTCGGCGTGGAGCGCGGGGCCGTACGGCAGGCCCTGCGCGTCCTGCAGTCGGAGCACCTGCTCACCAACGTCTCCAAGGGCAGTCCGGCGACCGTCGCCGCGGGCCTGGGCACGGCGGCCGTCGGCGGGCCGGAAGCGGCCCCGCGGCCCACGATGGTGGAGCTCGGCCCGCGCGTGTCCGCCGCCTTCGCGGCCCCGCATGTGCGGATCGACGCCCTGTGCCTGACGTCCGTGTCCCTCACGCTCGCCGTGGGTGAGTCGTTGCGCGAGATTCACGCGGGGCGCATAAATCCGGCCAGGGTCGATGTCCGGGTGATGCTGCCCAGCCGGGACATCCCGCTGGCCTTTCCGTCCCCGGTGGACGCCTCGGTCGACGGCCGGCTGCAGCGCCGCTGGCTCGCCCAGCGCAACGCGCAGGGGCAGGTCCTCAGGCACAACCTGCTGGCCCTGCGGTCCACGCACGGCATCGACGTCCGTGTCTCCTTCCGCGCGCTGCCCTTCACGCCGCCCGTGAAGCTGTATCTGCTCAACGGCCGCGAGGCGCTGTTCGCGTACTACACGGTCCAGCGGAAGGAGGCCGAGGTGGACAGTGAGCAACTGGAGATGTACGACGCCGAGGGGACCCAGTCCACGCTGTTCGCGTTCGAACGGAGCGCGGCCGCGGCCCCGCGGGACACGGCCTTCGTCGAGCAGTCCGGCCTGTGGTTCAACGCGCTGTGGGAGACCATCAGTTCGGACCTGCTGCTCACGACCTGAGGCTCGTCCCGCCCGCTCGCGGGCAGCGGGCGTTCTCGCCTCACATCGCGGGTCCGGCGAACATCAGCGCGAGGATGACCGCGCCTATCGAGCTGCACGTGTGGTTGTTGGCCTTCAGCCCGATCGTGAGGAACAGCAGGCCGATGACTCCCATGGTGCCGTAGCGCCACTCGACGAAGCGCTGGAGGGCGACGACGACGAGGGCGGAGGCGAGGGCGAGGGCAGCGGGCATGGTGGTACCTCCTCCGAGGGGCTGGGTGACCAGGGGGCCGGTGAGAGTCGGCACCTCTGCCAACTTGCGAAAGTTGGCAACCAACTTCGTTTAAATGGTTCCCATTTGGTCTAGGTTTATAACCACCTTGCGGTGAACTCCCCAAAGATGGGTGAGAGTTGTACCGTTTGGTCGTGACTCAGGAGAACGTTGCAGTGAACGGCAGCAGAAAGCTCTCGTCCCAGGAGATCGCCGACACCCTGCGGGACCGTATCCGCGGCGGCGAGCTCAGGCCCGGCGAGCGCCTGCCCACCCAGGCCGAACTGGCGGAGGAGTTCGGCGTGGAGCGCGGGCCGGTCCGTCAGGCGCTGCGTGCCCTGCAGGAGGACGGGCTGCTGAGCAACGTGAGCAAGGGGAGCCCGCCCAGGGTCGCCGAGGCACTCCACCCCGCGAGGGACGCCCCGCAGTCGACGATGGTGGGCCTCGGTCCCCGCCTCGCCGCGGCCTTCTCCGCACCGCACGTCCGCGTCGACGCGGCCTGCCTCACCGCCGAGACCCTGATGCTGGCCCTCGGCGAACCGGTGCGCCGCATCCACGAGGGTACGATCCGCCCCGAGTCCATCGACGTCCGCATCCTCCTGCCTTCCCGGAAGATCAACCTGGCGTTCCCGGTCCCGGTGGAGGGGCGGGGCGCGGACGACGAGGACCCGGTCCACAAGCGCTGGCTCGACCAGCGCAACGCCCAGATCCGCGTCCTGCGCCACAACCTCCTGGCCCTGCGCACGTCCCACCAGCTCGACGTCCGCGTCACCTTCCGCGCCCTCCCCTTCACCCCGCCCGTCAAGCTGTACCTCCTCAACGGTCAGGAGGCCCTGATCGCCTACTACATGCTCATGCAGCGCGAGGAACAGATGGAGGACGGCCCCCTGCAGATGTACGACGCCTTCGGCACCCAGTCGCTCCTGTTCTCCTTCGAGAAGGAGACGGGACCCCGCGACGCGGCCTTCGTCGATCAGTCCCAGCAATGGTTCAACGCCCTCTGGGAAACCATCACGACGGACCTGACACTCTCCTAGTGACTCCTGATACGGCGCAGACTGAACCGGTGACAGCACAGACAGAGTCCCTTCGAGAACTGATCACTCCCGTCCGCTATGTGCTCTGGGACCTGGACGGGCCGATCTGTCGACTGTTTTCCGGGCATCCCGCGCACCAAGTGGCCCGCGATCTGGTGGAGTTGATCGACCGACGCGGGCTGGGCGGGCTGCTGACCGAGCGGGAGCGCGACACGGCGGACCCGCAGGTCGTCCTCCTGGGCCTCGGCCGGCGTCACCCCAGCAGCGACCTCATCGTCGACCTGGAGGAGTGGCTCACCCAACAGGAGCTGACCGCCGCGCCGAAGGCGTACCCCACCAGTTGGGCCGACCCGCTCATCCGGACCTGGTCCCGTCGGGCCAGGTTCGCCATCACGACCAACAACTCGGCCCTCGCCGCGGCCCGTTACATCGACACCCGCGGCCTCGCCGAGTGCTTCCCCTACATGTACGGCCGCACCCGCGACCTCGACCTGATGAAGCCGCACCCCCACATCCTGCGCCAGGCCCTCAACGCGATGGGCGCGGATCCCGCCCGCGCCCTGATGGTCGGCGACGCGCCGACGGACTTCGAGGCGGCCCGCGACGCGGGAGTCCCCTTCCTGGGCTACGCGCACAACGAGCGCAAGCTCAAAGCGCTCCTGGACGCGGGTGTACCTCTCCCGCACACCGTGAACTCGCTCAAGCTCGTCCTGGACGTCCTGAGGGCGCCGCTCCCCGGGCAGTGACCCGGTGACCCGTGTGTCCTGCGGATACGACGTCTTCGGCCAGACGTGCGACGTCTGTCAGTACGGGTGCCGACGCGTGAGTGTTCAACCCGTGGACCGCCACCGGCGAATGATTCGCTTCTGCCACGATGCTCGCCCACGGAGGAGTAACGTGCCTCCACTTCCTTGATTTCACCCCTGGTGCGACCACGGCGAGAGAACGGGCAATGCCAGCTGAATCGGATTCCACGGGGCGGCGCCGCGCCGGTGAGATGAGCGCCGCCCCGGATGAGGTGGAGGGACCGCTCAGCGGCTACCACCACGAGACGTATGTCTTCCGGCTGCCGCCCGAGGCCAGGGTCGCCGAGGGGGGCGCCCGCTGGAAGTGCCGCGAGCCCCGGGCCGGTCTGCTCTGGTTCGACCGGCGCTGCTTCGACTCGGAGGAGCGTCTGCTCACCGAGCTGCAGGGGCGTATCGACAACATCCCGGACCTCATCGAGGTCGAGGGCACCGTCCTCCAGCGGTTCATCGAAGGGGAGACGCTCGGAGCGCTCCACGCCTCCGGCACGGAGGTCCCCGACGAGGCGTTCGAGCAGATCCTCACCCTGTTCCGCCAACTGGTCGCCGTACGACCCCGGTCCCTGCTGGTGAAGCGGAGGTGCGAGTCGCGCGACCGGGCACCGGAGCGCGACAGCGCCGGATTCCTCGACCGCCTGATCTGCTTCACCGAGGAGCGCGTCTACGGAGCCAACCTCCCGGAGTACGGGGACCTGTTCGCCGGACTGAACCTGGATCACGACTCTTTCAAGCAGCTCAGAAAGCATGTGGCCGGCCTGCGGGAGCGACCGTTCTGTCTCCTGCACGCGGATCTTCACCGCGAGAACCTCATCGTCGATCCTGATCGCCGGCTCTGGGCCATCGACTGGGAACTCGCGATGTTCGGCGACCCGCTCTACGACCTGGCCACCCATCTCTATCTGATGCGCTACCCGCCGGAGCAGGAGCGGCGGCTGACGCAGCGGTGGTGCGCACTCGTGGAGGGTGTCCGCCCGGGGAGTTCCCACGGCTGGCGGGAGGATCTCCCGAAGCTCCTCGACTACAAGAGGGCGCAGTCGGTGTTCACCGACGTGATGCGCACCTCGCAGTCCCTGCGTCTTGAGCCCCAGGTGGACGGGGCCCTGCTGCGCCGTGCGAGTCGGTCGCTCCGGGAGGTGCTGAGCAGGGGCGCGTACCCCCTGGGCGTCGAGGAGGTGCCCGACGTGGGGGTGATCGAGGCGGCGCTCACCCGGTGGCTCCGGGCGGGCGCCGGCGCTGCGTAGGCTCGTCCGTATGAGTGAGACCGGCCTGCGCGAGCGCAAGAAGCAGCGGATGTACGAGCGGGTGTCCGGGATCGCGATCGGGCTGTTCCTGGAGAAGGGGTTCGACGCCGTGTCCGTGGCCGAGGTGGCCGCGGCGGCGGAGATCTCGAAGCCGACCCTCTTTCGGTACTTCCCGGCCAAGGAGGACCTCGTGCTCCACCGGATCGCCGATCACGAGGACGAGACGGCGCGGGTGGTGGCCGGTCGGGCCGAGGGGGAGTCGGTCGTGGGGGCCGTGCGGGCGCACTTCCTGGCGGGGCTGGCGCGGCGGGACCCGGTGACCGGGCTGAACGACCATCCGCAGGTGCTCGCGTTCCACCGGCTGCTCTACGGGACGCCGTCGCTGGTCGCGCGTGCGTACGGCCATCTGGAGCGGGCCGAGGCCGCGCTCGCCGAGGTACTCGGGGGCGGGCTCGACGCGCGGGTCGCCGCCGGGCAGATCGTGGCCGTACGGCGGGTGCTCGCGGAGGAGAACCGGCGGCGGGTGGAGCGCGGGGAGCCGGTGGAGGAGGTCGAGCGGGACGCCGTCGCCGCCGCCGAGCGGGTCTTCGGGCGGCTGGAGGGGGCGCTTCCGCTCGGAGGCGGGGTGGCCTGAGGAGGCCGCTCGGATCGGTCCGCTTCGCTCGGGTGCCGCTCGGGTGCCGCTCGGGTGCCGCCCGGGTGTCGCTCGGACGGCGCAGGCGGGCTCACGATGTGTGAGGCTCGGTAAAGAATTTAACTCGGTCACGCTATTTCGGTAGGCTCGGTGGAATGACCTCTCTCGAACCTGCCGTCGACCCCGCACTCCGGCGCACGCTCGCCGACGAGCGCGCCTATCACGACACCTGCCGCGCCGCCCTCGCCGCCATGGTCGAGGGCGCGGGGGAGCAGGTCGTCGTCGGGGAGGACGTCTCCGCGTCGGGGGCGGACGCCGAGGTGCTCGGGTACCGGCTGCGCAGCCGTGCCAAGGAGATGCGGGAGCTGCCCGAGGGACCGCTGTTCTTCGGGCGGCTCGACTTCGACGCCCACACGGACGCCGATCACGCCGGGCAGAGCTATCACGTCGGGCGGTTGCGGATCAGTGAGGCTCCGGCTGTGCCGCCCCTCGTCGTCGACTGGCGGGCGCCGGTGTCGCGGGCCTTCTACCAGGCGAGTTCCCGCGATCCACGGGGTGTCGCCGTCCGGCGTCGCTTCGGGTGGGCGCCGGGGAGCCTGGGTGACTCGGGCGACCTCACGGGGCTGGAGGACGAGCGCCTGGACCGCGGCGGCGCCCCCGGCAGCGCGGTCACCGCCCGTCCCGGCAGCCTTCTCACCGCCGAGATCGAGCGGCCTCGCCTCGGCCCCATGCGGGACATCGCCGCCACCATCCAGCCGGAGCAGGACGACCTCGTGCGGGCGGATCTCGCCACCTCCGTCTGTGTCCAGGGCGCCCCCGGCACCGGCAAGACGGCCGTCGGGCTGCACCGCGCCGCGTACCTCCTCTACACCTACCCCCAGCGCATCCGCCGCGGCGGACTGCTGATCCTCGGCCCCAACCGCACCTTCCTCTCCTACATCGCGGAGGTGCTGCCGGCGCTGGGCGAGACGGGTGTACGCCAGTCGACCGTCACGGACGAGATCGCCCGGCACTCGGTCACGGCGGAGGACGACGAGCGCGCGGCGGCCGTGAAGCACGACCCCCGGATGGCGGAGGTGCTCCGCCGGGCCCTGTACGCGCGGGTCGCGGACGGCGACCGACGATCCGGGCGGCGACCGGAGCAGCCCGATCGCTTCGACTCGCTCGTCCTCGCGGAGGGTTCGTACCGCTGGCGGGTGTCCGGGGACGAGCTGCGACGGATCGTGGCGGACGTACGGACACAGGACCTGCCCTACGACGTCGGGCGGGAGCGCGTCCGGGCGCGGGTCGTGCGGCTGCTGCAGATGCAGGCGGAGCTGCGGGCGGGCCCCCGCCCGAACGCGTGGGTGTACCGGATCTCGCGGTCGCGGCCGGTCGGCGCGTACGTCGAGGCGGTGTGGCCGAAGGTCCGGCCGGAGGAGGTCCTGGCCGGGCTGCTCGGGGACCCGGACGCGCTCGCCGTCGCGGCGGAGGGGTTGCTCGACGCGGGGGAGCGGAAGGCCGTCGGCTGGGGGAGGCCGCCGCGCACGTGGCGATCGGCCCGCTGGTCGGCCGCCGATCTCGTCCTCCTCGACGAGGTCGCGGGGCTCCTCGCCCACCCCGAGGGCTACGGCCATGTCGTCGTCGACGAGGCCCAGGACCTCTCCCCGATGGAGTGCCGCGCGATCGCCCGCCGGGCGGCCTACGGCTCGGTGACCGTCCTCGGCGACCTGGCCCAGGGGACGACCCCGTGGGCCGCCCGCGACTGGCCCGGCCTCCTCGCCCACCTGGGCAAGCCGGACGCCCATGTCATCCCTCTGACCACCGGGTTCCGGGTGCCGCAGGCCATCGTCGGACTGGCGAACGGGCTGCTGGGGCGCCTGGGCGTGGACGTGCCCGCCGCCCGGTCCCTGCGGAGGGACGGGGAGCTGCGGATCAGAAGGGCGGACGGTACGGACGGCGCAGGCGGGACGGGCGGCACAGGCGGTGCGGGCGGTACGGAGGCCGGGGGCGAGGGAGGCGCCGTCTGCGAAGCCGTCTGCACGGCCGTACCCGAGACCGTGTCCGGGGCGACCGTCACCGCCGTGCGGGACGCGCTCGCTCGTGAGGGGTCCATCGGGGTCATCGCGGCCGATGGGCCGGACGTCCCGCGGCTGCGGGAGGCGCTCGGCGAGGCCGGCATCCCCACGGGCGGACCGGGCGAACTCGGCGCGCGGGTGGCGGTGTTGGGGGCCGGGGAGGCGAAGGGGCTGGAGTACGACCATGTCGTGGTCGTCGAGCCGGCCGCGATCGTGGCGGCGGAGGGGCGGGGGCTGCACCGGCTGTACGTGGTGCTCACGCGCGCGGTGTCGCGCCTGGACGTGGTGCACGCGCGAGCGCTGCCGTGGTGAGCGACCGGCTCCGGGCGAGCGGCGCCGACCCCGACCGGCGGCGCGTACGGCAGGTGTCGCCGGTGTGGTCGTGTTACCGGAAGGCGGCGGAGTCATGACCGTACCGGCACCTTGGTGATCGGGGCCGTGGCTACGGTGAGCGGTGCCGGTGAGCGGCACGCACGCGAGCCCGATCTCCCTCCCCCCAGGGGGGCTCGCGCGCCGCTCACCGGTTGTTCAGCAGGGCACGCGCGCCTGCTGTCGCGCCCTTCCCCGCACGCGCGCCGCTCAGGAGGCCGACGGCACCGCCACGGCGTCCAGTACGGGGATCAACTGCTCTTCCTCGTACGTGAGATGGGCTTCGAGTGCGTCGATGAGGCGCTCCACCTCTGGGAGTACGGCCTCGGGGGCGGCGCTCTCGGCCGTCACGACCCGCCGCAGCTCCTCACAGAGGGCGGCGATCCGCTCGTGCTCCTCGTGGAGACGGGTGAGCGCCGGGACCAGCTCGGGGTGGCGGTCGGAGAGGAAGGGGAAGAGGCCGATGTCCTCGCCGGTGTGGTGGTTGTGGAGCCCCTGACAGAAGGTGAGGCAGTTGACGCGGAGCTGGGCACCGAGCCCGGCCCGGCCGTTGCTCGCGGTCAACTCCTTCTTGATCAGCGCCAGTTCGCGGCGGAACGCGTCATGGACGACCTTGATGGCCTCCCCCATGGAACCGGCGTTGATGTTCGGGGGGCCGGCCACGGGGACCTCGCGCAGGGCGACGACCGGGATCGTACGGTCCGTCTTCGCCTGGTACTCGGCCCATCCCGGCTCGTCCTCGACGGCTCGCGCGAACGCCCGGTCCCGCTCCTCGCCCTCCAGTACGACGGCCTCGGCCTCGTAGGTGAACGCCCCGCTCTCCACGGTGACCCGGGGGTCGGCCGTGATGTTCCGGTACCAGTCGGGGTGCTTGGGCGAACCCCCGGCCGACGCGATGACCAGGATCGTGCCGTCGCCGTCGGGGAGGTAACCGAGGGGGGTGGTGTGCCGGTTGCCGGTGCGCGCGCCGGTGGTGGTCAGGAGGATCAGCCGGGCGCCCTCGAAATATCCGCCGACCTCGCCGTGGCGGGTGCGGAACTCGTCGATGACTTGCTGGTTGAAAGGGTTGGGCATTCTCTGCTTTCCATTGGTCGCCGTGCGACGGGGTTTTCGTCGCGGAATTCGGGCAGGGGTGATTGCCGCAGCGCGTGTATCGGTAAAACGCCGACGGAATGGGCGCGTCGGCGGAATGCACGAGGGTGAGGGTGTCTACCGAGGATGCGGTGCGGTGCGGTGTCGTGCAGTGCAATGTGATGCAGTGCAGTGCAGTGCGTGCGATGTGTCGCGACGCGAAGTGACTGCGCTGCGGCGTGATGGTGTGCGACTTCGGTGCGCACGGACACGCGAAAGGCGCACCTGTGGCGCGTCGGGAACATCGAAGGAACCCGGGTAGGCGCCCGATGAGCTCACAGATCTCGTCAGATCTCGTCAGTGGGAGATCGGAGAAGAGAACGGTGTTCGGCGCGCACAACTTCAGCAGGCGGGCTCCTGGCCCGCCCCGGCCTCACTCGGAGGCCGGGCAACCAATCCACTCACGGCGCGAGGCCGACCCGGCAGTCATACGCCCACGATAAGGGGAGAGGCCGGGGCCAGGCAATGCGTATTCGGCCTGAATTCCGGCGCGTTCTGGAGGTGGAGTGACGCCGTCGAAGGAAATGGCCTGCACGGCGGGCCGGTTCACGCCTTTCGTTCGGCCTCCTCGGCCGCGAGTTCCAGACGGCCGCGATACTCCTCCCACCATGCAGGGTCGCTCGACGGAATGCTCGTGTTGCCGTCGTTCATGCCGACCGCGCCGTCGAGGAGTTCCCGGAGGATGTCGGCGTGTCCGGCGTGCCGGTGGGTGTCGGCGATCACGCGGGTCACGGCGTGGTGCAACGTCACCTCGTCCTTGCCGTCGGGCCACCACGGCACCCTTCCGACCGTGTCCAGCGGGAGCGCGTCGAGGGTCGCGTCCGCGTGGGCCCAGGCCCGGCGGTAGAGCCCCACGATGTCCTCGCGGGACTCGTCGGCGGTGGCCCACATGTCCGCGTTGGGCTCGGCGTCACCATCGAGCCAGGGCAGGGGTTCGCCCAAGGGGCGCCCGAAGGTGTCGCCGAGGTAGCCCAGTTCGACACCGGCCGTGTGCTTCAGCAGCCCCAGGAGGTTGGTGCCGGTCGGCGTCAGCGGGCGGCGGGCGTCGTACTCCGACAGCCCTTCGAGTTTCCACACCAGGGCGTCGCGGGCGGACTGCAGATAGAGGCGGAGGTCGGCCTTGGCGTTCGGAGCGGTGGCGGTCATGGGGCAAGTCTGCCGCCCGCACGGGGCCAGGGGGCAGGGGGCAGGGGGAGGGGCTGGAGATACGGGGCCGGGCTCCGTACGTATCCGCCGTGGTCACGGATCCGTCGGCGCTCAGTCGGCCTCGGACGCGGTGGACGGGAACTCGTAGACCATGAAGTCGGTGAGCAGGACGTAGCCGAGGCGCCTGTAGAGGGCGTTGCTGGTGAGGTTGGCAGGGTCGGTGAACAGCACGACCTCCTTCGCGCCCGCGGCCAGCGCGGCGCGGCTCGCCGCCACCGTCACGGCGCCCGCGTAGCCGCGCCCTCGGAGGTGGGCCGGGGTGTAGACGGGGTCCACCCTGCTCATGGCGCCGACGACCGTGGTCCTGGCCGCCATGGACACGGGGGAGCCGTCGGGGGTCTCCCAGAACGTGAAGTGCCTGTCGGCGAAGCGCGAGTCGGCCCAGGAGCCGGCGTCGATCAGGTCGATGGAGGGCTGTTCGCCGACGTGGACGCAGAACTCGCGGCAGAAGCGGATGAGTTGCTCCCGGTCCTCCTCGCCCACGGCGCGCCCCCGGCCCGCGGGGAACGGCTCCGGTGGGGTGAGCGTGCCGAGACGGTATAGATGGAGCCGCGTGCTCGGCACCGGCTCCGCGCCCGTCCGCCGCTGCCACGCCTCGGCGAACCCGGCGACCGAGTCATGGTCCCCGACCACGCCGGGGACCGGGTGTTTCAGCTCGGCCAGACGGGTGGCGAGCGCGTCGGCCTGTTCGGGAGTGAGGGACGTGACGCTCAGGGAACCGCTCGGGGTGCGCTGGAAGAAGGCCGCGCGGACCTCGCCCTCGCACTTCAGTCGGCCGAAAACAGGCCCCGCGGCGCCGTGCCGGGAGGCCACTCCCTCCGTTCGGTACTTCTCCGTCACCGTCAGCACCATGGTGTGCAGAGCGGGGCGCGAGCGAAGGAAGTCCCCAGCTCGGGCATGGAAGTCGTTGACGTCTGCGGTCAGATGCCAGTCGGTCGGACGCATGCCTCAAGCTTCCCCGTGACGCCGCGACGCCCAGAACATTCCAGCCAGCGGAAGCGGGAGGAAGCAGCCTGCGCGTTCTTGATCGAACGTTCCATAACAGCTACCGCACGGTGATCGACCGGCCCCACAGCCGCTGCTCGCGGTAGCACCTGCGCATCCGCTGAACGGTCCCCACAATCGCCTGCCGGCCGATAGCCCGCAGTTGCGCCGCCAGCGGGCCTGCCGAACTCCACCTCGGTCACAACAAGAGCGCGAATAGTGGCATGCGGCCCTGAACGGTTTCCTGGCCCATGAGCGCGAAGCCTTCTCAGACCAGTGGATGCGACAGCAACACCAGGCTCGCCGACCCGGCTTCGTCGAGGAGCCGCACAGTCGTCCCGGACAGGCCCACGACTGTGTGCAGCCGGTCGGCCATGCGCACCCGATCCTCGCCCCGCAACGCTGCCCGTGCCCCTGGGTGTGCCCGCTCACCGGGCCTCCGCACGTGACACCGGCGTGGCATCCGATAGAGGGGGTGCGACAGATCCGCTGTCAGCCGTCCCAGGTGGAGCAGGTGGAGCAGGTGGAGCAGGTGGAACACCGTCGGCAACACCGCGATCGGATCACCGAGCCGCAGGCTTGTGACTCGCAGCGATAACTGTCACCGAGCGGGGGATCTGACCTGGTCCTCTCGGTCGAGTTCGCAGCGATAGTTGTCACCAGTTGCTCGGGCTAGTTGTCACGAGGTTCGTGTTCGCAGTCGGGTTGTCACCAATTTCGAAGTGTGCCGGTGCGGGCGTCGTGGTGGGCGTTTGCTTGAAGGCATGGCCGATGAGTACGGACTGCTGCCTGTGGCGGCCCCCGAGGCGGGGGCGGTGTGGTCGCACCGCTGCCGCTGGGACGACTTGCTCGTACGGGCGTCGGTTGCCTCTGGACGTCAGGATCTGGATCTTTCGGATGGCTGGACTCGTCGCTGGGCGGTCACCTTGAACCTCGGAGGCGGCGAACTGATCGTGCCGGTCCGGGACCTTGCCCAGGTTCAGCTTCCTGGGGTCGGGCCGGTTCGCTGGTTCTCGTGGCATCGGCGGCAGCGTCATCGGCCTGGGCTTCAGTACATGGTCAGCACTGGGCGGCATCACGGCTTCGAGAGTCTGGAGGAAGCGAAGGTTCTGCTCGCGCTGGATTTCGCCGGCCAGGTGCGGGAGGTGGTCCCGCAGCCCTTGAAGCTGCAGTTCCGGACCGGCGGCGGGCCGCGTGTCCATGTTCCGGACTTCCTGGTGCTGTCCCGGGCCGGGGTGTGTCTGATCGATGTCCGACCGCTTGACCGGGTGCGCGCGAAGGACGTCGAGTCGTTCGCCGCCGCCTTTGAGATGGCACTGGCCTGCGGCTGGGAATACGTAGTGGCCGCAGGCTGGAGGCGACACGTCTTCAGCGGGCTGGACACTTTGTCCTGCCAGCGCCGCCCGCTGCCCGATCCACTCGGGCTGCGGGCGGATCTCCTGGAACGGGCTCGGTCTCGGGTGACGTTCGGGGAACTCGTGGCTGCCTCCTCGGTTCCTGCGCTGGCTAGGGCGGAGTTGCTGCACCAGCTCTGGCACCGTTCCCTCGGTATCGATCTCTCTGTCCCGCTGAGTGACCACTCGCTGGTCGAGCCCGCAGATGAGGCCCTGTGAATCCTCGGCTGGCGCTTGATCTCGCTCCGGGGGCCGGGCTTGTCCTGGACGGGGTGGAGTGGACTGTCGAACGGCATGAGCCCCATCTGGGGCGGGTCGTGGTACGCGATCCGGCGGGAGCTCGCCAGCAGCTGACCTTCCGGTTCCTCGTCAACCATCCGACGTGTCGGCCGTCCTCGCGCACAGCGGCCGACGGCCCGGACCGCGGGCGGCAGCCCGCGTCCGTGGCTGATCTTCCGCCGGGGAAACTGGAGTTGGTCCGGCTACGAATGGCCCACCTGCTGGAGGTGGGCACTGGGTTCCGTAGCGGGAATCCGGAGGATCCCAGGCCGGGAGAACCGAGGCCGTGTTACGACCCGGCCACCACCACGCTGACCGAGCGACGGTGGGCCAAGGTCGCCGAGCTGGCAGCGATGGACCGGCAGGAGGCCCGGCTGTTGGGACTGGATCGGGTCGGTTACCGCACGCTGATCCGCTGGGAGCGTGGCCGTGAGCGGTCCGGGCTGATCGGATGCGCTGATGACCGGTGGCTGCGGCCGGGCGGGCGCCGCCCGAGCATCGGCCCGGAGATCCGGGAAGCGATCTTCGCGGTCCACGCCGAACTGCAGGGCCGGTCCCGGGTCGGGATGGCCACCCGCACCCGCCTGATCCATCAGTACGTACGCGAGACCTACGGGCCCGACCTGCACGTCCCGTCATACAACACGCTGCGGCAGGTCTGGCACGAGTGGTTTGGCCCCAGCGGGTCACGGCCGCGCAATCTGGGGGCGGCTGATCTGCCGGTACGGTCCGGGCATGTGCTGGTCGACCGTCCCGGGCAGGTGGTCGCACTGGACACCACGGTGCTGCCGGTGATGGTCCGCGAAGGTGTCTTCGGCGAGCTGGTCAGGGCCCACCTGACCCTCGCGCTGGATGTGTTCACCCACTCGCTCTGCGTTTTCCGGCTCACGCTGGTGTCGGACACCGCGGTGGACGCGGCGATGATGCTGCGTGACGTGATGCTGCCACTGCCGATGCGGCCGGAGTGGGGGCCGGAGATGGAGTGGCCGTATCCGGGGCTGCCGTCCGCGCTGGTGGCCGAGTTCGCCGGCCATCCGGTGGCCGGTCTGCCGTTCTTCAGCCCGGAGACAGTCACCACCGACCACGGGTCTTTCTATCGCAACCACCACCTGGTGGAGGTCGAGCGGAGGCTGGGCTGCAACATCCTCCCGGCCCGGGCCCTGCGGCCTCCGGACAAGCACGCTGTCGAGCGGGCCTTCGGCGCGATCAGGACGCTGCTGTTCGAGCACCTGCCCGGCTACACGGGCGTCGATGCCGCCGACCGCGGGGCCGCCCCCGAGGACGAGGAGGTGCTGACGCTGGAGGAGATGGAACACCTCGTCGCCACCTGGATCGTGGGCATCTGGCAGCGGAGGCACCTGGGAGAGTACGCCCCGGCCTGGGACGTCGGCGGCAGCCACAGCCCCAACACCCTGTTCGCGGCATCCTTCGAGCAGACCGGCCTGGGGCTGCGGCTGCCGCAACCGGACCTCTACTACGAGCTGCTGCCGTCCCATCCCATCTCCGTGCTGCGGGAGCGCGGAGTGAAGATCAAGGGCCTTTGGTATTACGGCGACGCGCTTGAGCCCTATCTGAACGAGCGCTCGGCCCGGGGCGGGAGGTTCAAGGGCCGCTGGTGCGTGCACCGCGAACCGCGCGACCGCCGTACCGTCTTCTTCCAGGACCCTCTCACCCACGACTGGCACGAACTGCGCTGGACCGGACTGCCACCGGTCGGCACGGTCCCTGCGTTCGGTGACCGACGAGTCTCCGAGCTACTGGCCGCCGCACGCGAGGCAGACATGCGGCCCCGCACGGATGCCGAACTGCTGCCCCTGCTGCTGGAGATCCTCGCCGCCCGGGCCCCGGTCAGCAGTTGGAAGACGGCCACCACCCGCTCCGAACGCATCAACCACGCCCGAGACGAGACCCAGGCTCGGGCTGCCGCCGAGGATCGGGCAGCTGCCCCGGCCCCCGCCTCACCCGTGACCTCCATGCTGCAGCGCGTCGAGCAAGCCGTCTCTGGCCTGGACGCCGAGCGCCGGCACCGCCGTGAGGAGGCGGTGATTATGCGTCCCACCAAACCTGCGCGGCTGGGTGCGAGTTACCGTTCCGGCAACCTGTTCCTGCTGCCCGAGGACGACACCGATCGCCCCCAGCCCGACCCGCCGGACGAGGGAGCGTGAGCCATGGACGACCGTGCCACGGGCAGTGACGGTGAGGCGAGCATCGTCTCGTTCCTGAGGGCCGGACCGCCACCGGACCGGCTCAGCTTCGAGGGATGGCAGCGCTGGCGCACGACCCGCAGCGCGTTCATTCCGGCTCCCCGGCTGAGCCCGGACCAATACAGGGCCCTGCCTGCTCGCCGCCGGGCCTTGCACGATCTGCACCGCACCGCCTCGCACGTCAACCTCGGGCTGCAGGAGACCCCGATGAGCCGCCGGGTCACCACGCTGATGAGATCCCGCATCCAGAACAACGCACTGAACTTCACTCCCGGCACTCGTGACGGCCTGATGATCAGCGGGGGCGGCTACCAGGGCAAGACCGAGACGGCATGCGAGGCCGCAGCGGCCTTCGAAGACTTCTGGCGCGACCTCCACCAGCAGCTCTGGATGATCGACACCAGTCAGTACTTCATCGACTTGCACACCGTCGCCGGCCTCATCACCCTGACCTGGCCAGCAGCCCGAGACCTCGGCCTCAGTGACGAGCACGCCCGAATCCTTGAGCGCGATGCTCAGCTGAGGGAGGACCTTAGGGGCCGCCTGCACGCGGTTAGAGGCAAGTTCCACTACCTTCACGTGCTGACTGGCCCCGCCCCCGACTCCCGGGCCTACGTGGCAGCGACCGGCATTGCCCACCAGATCTTGAAGGGAACTGACCTACGAGCTTTGGAAATGCTCGCTCCGATCCATGCACATCTGCAGAAGGTTCAGGGCCCTGTGAAAGCTGAGGGTGACAGGATGCGCAACTCTCCGAGGAACTCCCCGCCGCTGAGATTTCTCCTCACCCACAGGACTCCCATCACGATCGAGGGAATCCGCCAGTACGCGACAGCACGCGACCGCGAGTGGCGACCTGCACCGTGAGCCGGGACGCGACGATCGACGCTGAAGCGCTATTTGATCAAGTGGAAGTCGGGATGTTGCAGCCAGGCTTCCAGAGACTCCACGTCTCCGACATGTCGAAGCCACTGGCCCCCACCGCCGGTGTCATAGGAAACCTCCGCGAGCCTTCCCGGGAGCTCTGATGTCAGTGCTCTCGCCCGGGCCAGGACTGCCTCCTTGCTCGTGTCCTCTCCCGTGGTGCGGTGACCACCCAAGAGGCCGTCGAAATCGACCAGCGCATCGAGACGGCGGGCGAGAGCGAGCGTCAGGTGGCCGAGCAGCACGTGGTTCACCGACCCCGAGCAGCCGGCGCCGAGGATCAGCCCCTGCACTGGTGGCCACGAGAAAGTCGAGTAGTCCTCGTCCTCGGCAGGGATCTCCTCGTCCTCCGACAGGAAGAACACGCCGACGCCGGCCGGGTCGAAGGCCTGCAGGCCCAGGGCCGAACCGTCTCGCACCCAGAAATCCACGTCACCGCTGGCCTTGGCCTCCACCGGCTCGCAGAAGGTCTCCAACCACGGGACCACATCGGCCAGGATGTCCGCGAACCCGCGTGGTTCGAAGAGCCACAGTCCAATTGCCGGTCCCGACATACCGCCCCCAGAGCCTCGTGACCCAAGTGCCACCGGGACCCGGTTCTACCAGGTCCCGACGGCAGACGCCTGATCATTGTGAGCCACAGCCCAAGCTCAAGATCGACTCCAGCGCTGGAGCACTCCGGTTCAGTCCCCCCAGGGACAGCTACCGATCGACGTCGACGGGAACTCCACGCATCTGCAGCCGGGCCTTCAAGAACTCCATCTCCGACAACGTCCCCACCAGACCGTCATGGCTCAGTTCCCCGACCAGTTCACGAGCCCGCGACAACGAGGCCGCAGCGACCTCCCGAAAGACCTTCAAAGCTGGGACGAGACTGGGAACCGAACCGACCAGCCGCAGTCTGACGGACCCATGCGCCGCGAGGAGAGCCACCCGAACATCATCAGGTGCTGGTCCCGGACCAGCGTGTTCGCACAGGTACGTGCCACAGGACCCGCAAGAGAACTCCGAATCCCACCACAGCTCATCGCGAAGGATGAACTGGTTCACCTGCCGCACCGCCATGCTGCCGCACTCGCAAGGCGATGCGATCTTCGCTGTCTGACCAGTCACCCGGGCTCACCGACGTTCCACTCCTGAGGCAGATCCTCGCCGCAGAAGACGCATACGAAGTCCTCCTCCCGCACGATGTTGAGCTCCCGGCAGGAGTGGCATCGGCGAAAGACGACCTCGTGCGTGAATCCGGGCGGTCGATGGATCCCGATCCGATCCAGAGCCTTGGCCACGGCGGGCCATGAGCTGATGTCCGGGCAGTAGCCGGTCGACTGGTTGCTGACCTCCTCGACCACCCACCACCCGGACTCCTCGCGGAAGCTCATCTCACCGGCGCTCAGAACCTCTCCGCCGCCGGCACACACCACGTGCTCACTGCGGCGCGGAGCCAGTCGCAGCACCCCGTCGCCATCGACGACGAACGTGAACGGCTCGGCCAACTCGTCCAGGGTCAGCGCCGAGACCCACTCGCCGAAGTCTGCCGCCGAGTGGATGCTCCGACCCTCACCACCCGCCCGGACGAGCTCCTTCAGCTCAGCAGGACCCACATACCGATACCTCTGCCCCCGTGTCTCCACGCACACCAACCTACTGGCTCGCACAGCCAGGGCCTGGGGGATTACCGCTCGGCGACTACGGGCGACTGGTGACAGAAACCCCTGCGAAGTGACAGTTATCGCTGCGAGTCACAGCAGGCTGTGTTGAGTGGCCTAGCGCACTTTTGCAAGCGGGTGCTTGCAATAGTTAGCGGGGGTGAGGCATGGTGGAGGCATGGCATCGCTCAACGTCGGCAATCTCGGTGAGTACCTGCGTGAACAGCGGCGAAACGCGCAGCTGTCGCTCAGGCAGCTCGCCGACGCCGCCGGGGTGTCCAATCCGTATCTGAGCCAGATCGAGCGCGGGCTGCGCAAGCCGAGCGCGGAGGTGTTGCAGCAGGTCGCCAAGGCGCTGCGGATCTCCGCCGAGACGCTGTACGTGCGGGCCGGCATTCTCGACGCCGAGCGGGATCGTGACGAGGTGGAGACGCGTGCCGTCATCCTCGCCGACCCCACGCTGAACGAGCGGCAGAAGCAGGTGCTGCTCCAGATCTACGAGTCCTTCCGCAAGGAGAACGGATTCGAGATCGACCTGGACCTCGGCGTGGTGACGGAGGCCGAAGCACCCTCGGCCCCCGGGCCGGGCTCCGGTACGGCCGGCGACGGCGGCGGCGATGCCGGTCCGCGGCAGACGGCGAGTTGACGACCTCGATGATCAGAAGACCTCGCTGACTTCGCCCGCTTCGGCGCCGGAGTCTCGTACGCGGACCCGAACCACACAAACCCTCAGCTGACAGCAACCCGGAGGACCATCACCATGGCCATCACCGACGACATCCGCAAGGCCGTCACCGACCCGACGCCGTTCTACTTCGCCGCCGGCACCGCCGACCTCGCCCTGCAGCAGGCGAAGAAGGTCCCCGGCATCGTCGAGCAGCTGCGCGCCGAGGCGCCGGCCCGGATCGACGCCGTACGCCAGACGGACCCGAAGGCCGTCCAGGAGAAGGCGACCGCCCGGGTCAAGGAGACCCAGGAGAACCTGCAGACCAAGGTCACCGAGCTCATCGGCACCCTCGACACCGACCTGAAGAAGCTCGGTGAGACCGCGCAGGACCTCGCGCTGCGCAGCGTCGGCGTCGCCGCCGAGTACGCGGTGAAGGCCCGCGAGACGTACGAGAAGGTCGCCGAGCACGGTGAGCAGGCCGTGAAGACCTGGCGTGGCGAGGCCGCCGAGGAGATCGAGGAGCTGGCGATCGCCGTCGAGCCGAACTCCAAGCCGGTCGAGGTCAAGGACGAGCCGGCGGCCGCCAAGCCGGTTCCGGCCCAGGCCGCGCCCGCCCCCGCCGCCAAGAAGGCCGCGCCGAAGAAGCCGGCCCCGGTCCGCAAGGCGCCGGCCGCGAAGAAGACCACCCCGCCGGCGAAGTAGGCGGCAGGGCGCGCCGCCCGGTGGGCGACATAGCCGACGGAGAGGTCGGCGACAGAGCGAGAGATACCCGCGCGGTATCTCGGAGGTACCCGCGCGGTACTTCGCGGTACGGAGACGGGCCGGGCACCTTTGGGGTGGCCGGCCCGTTCTACGGGTACGGTGGCCGCGTAGGAGTCGGCCTCGGCACCGGACAGCCGGCCGGCAGGCGGATGGGCGAACGGAACGGGTGGTGTGGGCGGCATGCTGATGACGGGCTTCGTGGGGTTCCTGGGACTTCTGAAGATCGTCCTGATGGCTCTCGCCGCGTTCGGGCTCTTCGACGCCGCGTTCCGGCGTGAGGACGCGTTCCGCGCGGCGGACAAGCAGACCAAGGTGTTCTGGCTGATCATCCTGGGGATCGCCCTCGTCGTGAGCTATCTCTTCTCGATCCTGTCGTTCCTGCCGATCATCGGCGTCATCGCGAGCATCGTGTACATCGTGGATGTGCGGCCCGCGGTCAAGCAGATCTCCGGCGGCGGTGGTGGCGGTGGCCGCCGAGGCTCCAGCAGTGACGGTCCGTACGGCCCGTACAACGGCGGTCGCTGACCCCCGAGCAGGGCAGGGCGAAGGCGGGCGAAGGCAGGGCGAAAGAGCCGGGGACGAGCCTCGGCCGGATTCGTCAGCCCTCTCGGTCCAGCAGGAGGACCGCCACGTCGTCGGTCAGTTCGCCGCCGTTGAGGTCGCGGACCTCGTTCACCGCGGCGCGCAGCAGATCCTCGCCGCGCAGACCCTCGGCGAGCTGGCGGCGGACCATCTGGACCATGCCGTCCTGACCCAGCCGCTCCTTGCCCTGGCCGATCCGGCCCTCTATCAGGCCGTCCGTGTAGAGCATCAGACTCCAGGCGGCGCCCAGCTCGATCTGTGTACGCGGCCAGCGGGCGTTCGGCAGCAGGCCGAGGGCCGGGCCGCCGTTGTCGTACGGCAGTAGTTCGGCCGGCGGGGTGGGCCGGATGCCGCGGCCGTGGCGCGCGATCAGCGGGGCCGGGTGGCCGGCGAGGCAGAGGCCCGCGCGGCGGCCGTCGGGGGCGATGTCGACCGTGCAGAGCGTCGCGAAGATCTCGTCGCTCTCGCGTTCGTGTTCCAGGACGCGCTGCAGCGTGGACAGCAGTTCGTCCCCGCACAGCCCCGCGAACGTCAGCGCCCGCCAGGCGATCCGCAGCTCCACACCGAGTGCCGCCTCGTCGGGGCCGTGTCCGCAGACGTCACCGATCATGACGTGCACGGTGCCGTCGGGAGTGCGGACGGTGTCGTAGAAGTCGCCGCCGAGCAGGGCGCGGGAACGGCCCGGCCGGTAGCGGGCGGCGAACCGCAGGGACGAGCCCTCCAGCAACGGCGTCGGCAGCAGGCCACGCTCCAGGCGGGCGTTCTCCTGAGCGCGCAGCTTGGACTCCGTGAGCCGGCGCTCGGCCGTGTCCGACCGCTTCCGTTCCACCGCGTAGCGGATCGCGCGGCTCAGCAGTCGGCCGTCCACTTCGTCCCGGAAGAGGTAGTCCTGTGCTCCGACCCGTACCGCCTCGGTGCCGCGTTCGGCGTCGCCGGAGTCGGTGAGGGCCAGAACGGCGTGGCGGGGGGCCAGTTGCAGGACGTGTTTGAGGACGGAGAGTTCGTCCTCGGGGCGGTCGGCTGCTTCGGTGTCCGAGTCGGTCGGGCGGGCCGGGGCCGGGAGTGCCAGGTCCAGGAGGATGCAGTTGACGTCGTCGGTCAGCAGCCGCTGGGCCTCGGTGAGGTTGCGGGCGGTGCGGACGCGGATCGGCTTGCCCGTGGAGTCGAGCAGCTCGGGCACGTTGAGGGAACCCGCCGGGTCGTCCTCGATGAGGAGGACCGTGAGGTTGGTGGGTCCGCCGGGCTGCGCGGCGGGGCCGGGCAGGCCTGCCGGGCCCGTGGCGCGGTCGCCGGTGGGGCCGGGCGTCTTCGACTTGTCTGCAGGGGCCAGGGCCGAGGCGTTCATGGCCGCCCCCTCTCCGGACGGTGCGCTGGATGCGGACACGGCGTGCGCCTGACCACTCTCCACGGCCGGGATCGCTCTCTGCCGCGGTACGGGTACGGGCATCGTGTTTGGGTTCCTTCCCTCCCCCCGAGGGCACGGCGGGGCGAGGGACCTCGACCCACCGACGGGGACCATAGCGCCAGGCGCCGCCGCAACGGAATGCTGGGCGGGACGCCGGGCGGCAAACGGCCGGAGTCATATGCCGCATCATGTACCGCACTTGGACATGGCAGGGCTTTCTCCTGGGATGACGTATGTCACGCGGCTGAGGTTGAGCCGGGTCGGGGAAGGTGTTGCGAGTCACGTGGGGTGGGTCACGTGAAGGACGGGGGGCACGGTCGGTGTGCCCATGGGCCCACCCCCGCCGGTTGTGCGCACCCTGCTGCCTGCTGCCCCGGTGGCCGTGCGGCCAACGGATTGGTGCGCGTCGCCACGCAGCCTCCCGCCCCACCCGCCCCACCCGCCATCCGGTACGAAAAGCGCTCACGCGTCAGGCGCACCCGCCCGGCAGGGGCGCCGGTTCAGCTGCTGCTGCTGCTGCTGCTGCCGCCGCCGACCGGCATGGGCATCGGCACCGGCATCGGCACCGGCAACCGGATCGCCCCGCCCCGCCTCCCTCGCCGTGGACGACCCGCTCACGCGTCCGGTCGTACGACTCCCAGGATCTGCATCGTCCCTGCCCCGGCGATCGACACCTTACGGTTCGGGCGGGGGGCGTGGACTATGGAGCCGTTGCCCAGGTACATGGCGACATGGCTGGCGTCGGCGTTGTAGATGATGAGGTCGCCGGGGCGCATGTCCTGGATGTCGATGTGCTTGAGCAGGCGCCACTGCTCCTGGGAGGTGCGGGGGATGGTCAGGCCGGCGGCGGCCCAGGCCTTGCTGGTGAGACCGGAGCAGTCGTAGGTGTCGGGGCCCTCGGCGCCCCACTCGTACCACTTGCCTATCTGGTCCGTCGCGAACTTCACGGCCTGCTTGCCCTGCGGTGACGCCTTGCCGTTGATCTCGTCCAGGATGCCGGAGCCCAGCCATGTGGCCTGTGATTTCTCCGCGGCCGCCTCTTCCAACTGCGCCAGCCGCTCCCGCTCGTCGTCCTCCAGCTGGCCTTCCAGCTCCTCGGCGGCGGCGATCTGCTTCTTGACCTTCTTCTTGGCCTTCTCCTTGACCTTGCGGTTGGCCTCCAGCTTCTTCCAGCGCGCGGAGGCGTCCTTGGCGTACTGCTCCAAGTCCTCCTGGGTCCGGGTCATCTCGGCGAGCAGACCCTTGGTCGCGAGCTGGCCCTGGCGCAGACGGTCCGCACCCTCCAGGAAGTCCTGGGGGTTCTCCGTCAGCCACAGCTGCACCTCGGGCGGGAGGCCGCCGCCGCGGTACTGGGCGCGGGCCGCGGCGCCGATGAGATCCTGCAACCTGTCCAGCTTCGCGTGGCCCTTGTCGACCTCGTGGGCCAGATCGACGAGCTCCTCGGACTGCTTGTCGGCCTTCTCCTCGGCCGCGTTGTACGCGTCCGTGGCGACCGCCACGTCGTGGTAGAGACCTTCCAGCTTCGTGCGTACGGCCTCCAACTCCTCATTCGTCACGGGAGTCGGGTACGTCTCCGGAGTGCTGGAACCGCCCGCGGTGTTCGACGGCGACGGGGTCGGACCCGGGGTCGGCTCGGTCGGTTTCGTCTGGCTCGCGTACGCGTTGACCGGTGCGCCCAGCACGGTCATCGCACAGACCACGGCCACGGCCGCCATGGTCAGGCTCCGCTTGCCGGCTCCCATACCCCTTGCCCCCAACCCCACTGGAAAAAGAACTGGTTAACCGTCAGTAACTTGCCGGTGCTCGGTGATCGTGTCACGGCGTCGCGTGATCCAACAGGGGTGCGCGACCACGAACTCCCCGTCCCTGGCTCCCCCTTGCGGCCCCGCGTCCGCTCCCCCGGTCCTCCCCTGTACTCCCATGCCCTCCCCTGCACTCCCCGCCCCTCCTTCTCAGTGCTCTCTTCCGCTCGCCCGCTTCCGCTCGCATCTGTGTGACTCACGAGTCGGGGAGATCGTTGCTCCCGTCTGTGTGACGATCGGCCCGAGGCGATCGTTCCCTTCTGTCACGGAAATATCGCTCTACGTAATCAACGTGGACGCGGGTCGAACGCGCGCTCACACCCTCGGTGCCAACGCCGCCCACGCCACCGTGACTTCGCCCTGCCGCCATCGCGTCACCCCGTCCCGAACCGGCCAGTCCGCGCCGAGGGCGCGAGCGGTGCGGATCCAGCGCTGGCGGGCCCCGTACGAGGCGTAGGGGGCCGCGGCGGCCCAGGCGCGGTCGAAGTCGCGGAGGAAGGCGTGCACCGGTTCGCCGGGGACATTGCGGTGGATGAGGGCCTTGGGGAGGCGTTCGGCGAGGTCGGAGGGGCGGTCCAGGGAGCCGAGGCGGGTGGCGAAGGTGACCGTGCGGGGGCCCTCCGGACCGAGTGCGACCCAGACGTGGCGGCGGCCGATCTCGTCGCAGGTGCCCTCGACGAGCAGGCCCCCCGAGGACGAGGGCGTGGCCGGTGCGAGACGGGCGCACAGGCGCTCCCAGACGGCCCTGACCTCGTCCTCGTCGTACTGGCGCAGGACGTTCGCCGCCCGGACGAGGGTCGGGCGGCCCGGTACGGGCACCTCGAAGCCGCCGTGCCGGAAGGTCAGGCCCTCGCACGCGTACGGCTTCGCCGCCGCGACCCTGGCCGGGTCGATCTCGACGCCGACCACCTCGGTGCGGGGTGCCGTCTCGCGCAGGCGGCGCAGAAGCTCGACAGCGGTCCAGGGGGCGGCGCCGTAGCCGAGGTCGACGGCGAGGGGAGCGGCGGCGCGGCGGAGTTCGGCGCCGTGAGTCGCCGCGATCCAGCGGTCCATGCGGCGCAGGCGGTTGGGGTTGGTGGTGCCGCGCGTCACGGTGCCGACTGGTCTTGCCATGCAGTGAGCGTATTCCTCCGGCGCCTTCGGGTGATCGTGCGCTTCCCCGCCGAGGGGCACCCGCCCCTGGAAGGCGTCACAGCTCCACCACTCACCACGCGGTCGAACGGTTGAGCGAGATTCGGTAATAATTCTGCAAAGCGGAAATGGAACGGCCTCCTCCGGCGTTCTGCCCGACCAGAGGGCCCCACACCCTCCGAACGGCATGCCCGGAGCGAGGAGGACGCCACGTGAGCCACTACGTCAGCAGGCTCGGACGGCGCTCCCCGGCCGGCGCCGGGCGGCTTCGGCTGCACCGGAAGCCCCGCCGGGTCGCGATGCTGTCGGTGCACACGTCGCCGCTGCACCAGCCCGGCACGGGTGACGCGGGCGGGATGAACGTCTACATCGTGGAGCTGGCGCAGCGGCTGGCCGCGCAGAACGTCGAGGTGGAGATCTTCACCCGGGCCACGACGGGCGCCCTGCCCCCGACGGTCGAGCTGGCCCCGGGCGTCCTCGTCCGGCACGTCGACGCGGGCCCGTACGAAGGGCTGGCGAAGGAGGAACTCCCGGCCCAGCTGTGCGCCTTCACGCACGGTGTGATGCAGGCGTGGGCGGGCCACCGGCCCGGCTACTACGACCTGGTCCACTCGCACTACTGGCTCTCCGGTCATGTCGGCTGGCTCGCCGCCGAACGCTGGGGCGTCCCCCTGGTGCACGCCATGCACACGATGGCCAAGGTCAAGAACGCCGCGCTCGCCGACGACGACACCCCCGAGCCCGCCGCCCGCGTCATCGGCGAGACCCAGATCGTCCGCGCCGCCGACCGCCTCATCGCCAACACGGCGGAGGAGGCCGACGAACTCGTACGCCACTACGAGGCCGACCCGGCCAAGGTCGCCGTCGTCCACCCGGGCGTGAACCTCGACCGCTTCCGTCCGGCCGACGGCCGCGCGGCGGCGAGAGCCCGTCTCGGCCTGCCCCAGGACGCGCTGATCCCCCTCTTCGCCGGCCGTATCCAGCCCCTGAAGGCCCCTGACGTCCTGCTGCGCGCCGTCGCCGTCCTCCTCGACGAGCGTCCCGAGCTGCGGTCGAGGATCGTGGTGCCGGTGGTCGGCGGGCCGAGCGGCAGCGGCCTCGCCAAGCCGGAAGGCCTGCAGAAGCTGGCCGCGCGGCTCGGCATAGCCGATGTCGTACGGTTCCGGCCGCCCGTCGGCCAGGAGCAGCTCGCGGACTGGTTCCGGGCGGCGTCCGTGCTGGTCATGCCGTCGTACAGCGAGTCCTTCGGGCTCGTCGCCATCGAGGCGCAGGCGGCCGGTACGCCGGTGCTGGCGGCCTCGGTGGGCGGCCTCCCGGTCGCCGTGCGGGACGGGCGGACCGGCTTCCTGGTGCGGGGCCACGATCCCGCCGCCTACGCGCGCGTGCTCCGCGATTTCGCCGACAACCCGGAACTGCCCGCCCGCATGGGCGCGGCCGCAGCCGTCCACGCCGAGTCCTTCGGCTGGGACACCTCGGCCGCCGCCACCGCGGACGTCTACGCGGCGGCCGTGCAGGACCACCGCAAGCACCGGGTGCGGGGCCACTACGCGTGAGCGGCGGTGTGGCACGCCCGCCCGGGCAGGTCGCCGCCCGCCGGCCGCCGCCCACCCCTACCGGCGGGTACGCTCGCCCCATGGCTGACGAAGCGTCGATCATCGAGCAGGTCCTCAACGAGGCCGAGCTGGAGTGGGAGAGCCCGGCACCCGGCACCTACGTCGTGAAGCTCCCAGGCACCCGCAAACTCTCCACGACCGTCTCCCTGATCGTCGGCCGCCACTCCCTCTCCCTCAACGCCTTCGTGATCCGCCACCCCGACGAGAACGAGGCGGGCGTCCACCGCTGGCTCCTGGAGCGCAACCTCAAGCTGTACGGCGTGAGTTACGCCGTCGACCCGCTCGGCGACGTCTACGTCACGGCCCGGCTGCCCCTGTCCGCCGTCACCCCCGACGGCATCGACGGCCTCCTCGGCCAGGTCCTGGAAGCGGCCGACGGCGCCTTCAACACCCTTCTCGAACTGGGCTTCGCCTCCGCGATCCGCAAGGAGTACGCCTGGCGCGTGTCCCGGGGGGAGTCGACACGCAACCTGGACGCGTTCAGCCACCTGACCCGTGCGGAGGCCGACCGCTCCGATAGCGGCCAGGGGTGACACCCACCCACCGCCTGAAGTGCCGCGTCAGATGGGCCTGGTCGTAGAACCCGGCCACCGCCGCGGCCTCGCCCGGCCGCATCCCGTCCAGCAGCAGCCTCCTGGCCCGCTCCACCCGCCGGGACATCAGATACTGGTGCGGCGCGATCCCGAAGGTCGCCCCGAACGCCCGTACGAGATGCGCGGGGTGGGCGTGCACCGTGCCCGCGGCCTCCGCCAGGGTGACCCCGTCCGCGACCCGCTCGTCGAGGAGTTCGCGCAGCCGGTGGGCGACCGTGGGGCCGCCGGGCGGCTGTGCGGCCGAACGCGCCGGTGGCCTGCGCAGATGCCCGCGCAGCCGCTCCCCGACGAGGGCCAGCCGGCTCTCCGCCTCCAGCTCGTCCCCCGGCCGCGCGAGGGCCGCGTGCAACTGCCCCACCCGCCGTCGCAGCAACGGATCCCGCAGGTCGGGACCGTCCACGGCTGCCCCGATCAGGCTCTCGTCCAGCGAGCTCGAATCCAGGTCCAGGTACAACACCCGCTTGCGGAAACCCCGGTCCGTGACCGGCGCCCCGTTGTGCGGCACGAACGGCGGCAACAACGAGACCGTGTCGTTCGGTGTCCCGTGCTCATGCCGGTCCAACTCGTAGCGCACGGCCCCGTCGTCGACGATCAGCAGCGTCCAGACGTCGTGTACGTGCATCGGGTACGCGTACTCCGTGTAGTGCGCGTGGAACACCTCGACGATGCCGGGCACCCGCGGCCGCCAGGCGGTGACCTCGCGCTGGGGGGACGGCTGAGCTGTCGGCCGGTGGGGCTTCGGCCGCTGGGGGCACATGCAAAGAACGTACAAGACGGGGGCGTACGCCGGTCGGCAGTCTCGTCCCATGAGCAGCGAGACCTCCGCCGGCACGGCCCCCATCCGCTTCGACACCAAGATCGTCGTCCTCCTCCGCGACGACCTGGAGACCTGGCAACGCCTCAACGTCACGTCCTTCCTGGTCAGCGGTATCGGACCGATGATCCCGGAGGTGATCGGCGAGCCGTACGAGGACGCCGACGGCACGGCGTACCTCCCGATGTTCCGCCAGCCCGTCCTCGTCTTCGAGGGGACGAAGGAGGTGCTGAGGACGGCTCACACCCGTGCGCTGGCCCGGGCCCTGCCCCGCGCCGTCTTCACGTCCGACCTCTTCACCACGGGCAACGACCGCGACAACCGCGCGGCCGTACGAGCCGTGGGGGCGGGGGAGCTGGACCTGGTGGGGCTGGCGGTGTACGGGCCGCGCAACGGAGTGGACAAGGTGGTGAAGGGGGCGCGGATGCATTCGTAGGCCGGCCCGGGCCGCTCGGGCCGAGCCGGTGTCGGCCGTGCGGCCTCGGGGGCGTACGGGTTCTCCATGGCGCCTACGGGGTCGTACGCACGTCCGCGTCCGCGTCCGCGTCCGCGTCCGGGCCCGGGCCCGCGAGGGACGGCGTCTCCGCAGCCGGACCCCTCGCGGCGGCCTTGGCCTCCGCCTTCACCTCCGCCTCCGCCGCCGCCTCCGACCCGGGCATCCGGCGCATCAGCGCCCAGTACCCCACCCCCGCCACGGTGCCGATCACCGCGCACAGTCCCCACAGCCACTCGGCGCCCCAGCGGTCGATGACGACCCCGGACATCAGCGGCGCGACGAGCGCGGCGACGGACCACGACATCGTGTACATGCCCTGGTAGCGACCGCGCCCCTGTACGGGCGAGAGGCGGACGACGAGACCGGTCTGGGTGGGCGCGTTGACGATCTCCGCGAGGGTCCAGACGCAGATGGTGAGGGCGAAGACGCCGATCGACCCGGCGAAGGCGGTGAGGCCGAAGCCGTATCCGGCGAGCACGGACGAGACGACGAGGAGCCGCCCGGGGTCGCGGTGCTCGATGACCCGGGTGACCGGGATCTGCAGGGCCACGATCAGCACCCCGTTGACGGCGATGGCGAGCCCGTAGTCGGCGGGCGTGAAACCGGCCTCTCCCATGGCGACCGGCAGCCCCACCGACCCCTGCTGGAAGATCAACGCGACGAGGAAGGACAGCCCGACGACGCCCATGAACCGCCCGTCGCGCACCACGGTCCCCAGCCCGACGTCCTGCGTCCCGGCCCTCTCCACCGCCGTCCGCTCCGGCCGCGACTCCGGCAGCTTCAGGAAGACGACGATCGCGCAGACCAGCGTCATCCCCGCCTCGGCCAGGAACCCGGCGCGGTAGCTGACCTCGGCGATGAACCCGGCGCCCATGGAGGAGACGGCGAAACCGAGGTTGATGGCCCAGTAGTTGAGGGAGAACGCGCGTACGCGGTCCTCCGGCCGGACGATGTCCGCCATCATCGCCTGAACGGCGGGGCGGGAGGCGTTGCTGGTCGCGCCGACGAGGAAGGCGACGGCGGCGATGGCCACGGGATCCTGTACGAAGCCGAGGAGCGCGACCGATCCGGCCGTCGACGCCTGCGCGATGAGGAGGGTGGGCCGCCGCCCGAGCCGGTCGGCCATGACCCCGCCGCCGAGCGAGGAGACGACCCCGCCGAGGCCGTGCAGCGAGGCGACGAGTCCGGCGTACGAGGCGGAGTATCCGCGGTCCAGCGTCAGATACAGCGCCATGAACGTGGCGACGAACGCGCCCAGGCGGTTCACCAGCGTGCTGGTCCACAGCCACCAGAACTCCCGGGGCAGCCCGGAGACGGACTCCCGGACGGCACGTCCGGCAGCGACGAGTGGCATGCGGATCCCCCACGGACGTAAGTAGCCAAGTTGGCGGGCACACCTTACGAGCGGGGTCGGGGGCCGGGCCACTCAATTAGCGACCCCGGTCAGCCGGCGATGACGGAAGGGACGGGGCGGGCCGGGCCTGTCCGCCTGTCGGCCAGGTGGGCGACGATTCCCGGCCGTGGATTACGCTCGGAGCCATGGCCGACGCACCGTACAAGCTGATCCTCCTCCGCCACGGCGAGAGCGAGTGGAACGAGAAGAACCTGTTCACCGGCTGGGTGGACGTCAACCTCACGCCGAAGGGAGAGAAGGAGGCGACGCGCGGCGGTGAGCTGCTGAAGGACGCCGGCCTGCTCCCGGACGTGCTCCACACCTCCCTCCAGCGGCGCGCGATCCGCACCGCGCAGCTGGCTCTGGAGTCCGCCGACCGCCACTGGATTCCCGTACACCGCTCGTGGCGCCTGAACGAGCGCCACTACGGCGCCCTCCAGGGCAAGGACAAGGCGCAGACCCTGGCCGAGTTCGGCGAGGAGCAGTTCATGCTGTGGCGCCGCTCGTACGACACCCCGCCGCCCCCGCTCGCGGACGACTCGGAGTTCTCCCAGGCCTCGGACGCGCGCTACGCGACCATCCCGCCGGAGCTACGCCCCCGCACGGAGTGCCTCAAGGACGTCGTCGTCCGTATGCTCCCGTACTGGTACGACGGCATCGTCCCCGACCTCCTCGCCGGCCGCACGGTCCTCGTCGCCGCCCACGGCAACTCCCTCCGCGCCCTCGTCAAGCACCTCGACAACGTCTCGGACGCCGACATCGCGGGCCTCAACATCCCCACGGGCATCCCGCTCTCCTACGAACTGGACGCCGACTTCAAGCCCCTCAACCCGGGCGGCACCTACCTCGACCCGGACGCGGCGGCGGCGGCGATCGAGGCGGTCAAGAATCAGGGCAAGAAGAAGTAAGCCGAGCTGATCAAGCCCTCTACCTGCGGGTTGTCCGCTGGTAGGGGGCTTTTTGGTGGGGCTGGGCCGTCTCTGGGCCGTGAGCCGTCGCGCTCAGCCCATGTCCGGTCGCCTTGCCCAACCCAGGACGCCGCGTCGCGATTCAGGTTGCCGGCCTCCCATGCGGGGAGGCGCGGGTTCGAGGAGGTTCCGCCATGGCATGTCCGGAACATCAGGCTTCTTCGCTACCGACCGGCTGCGCCAGTTCGTCAAGGCATTCACTACCCGTTCCAGGTACATGATCGTGTCGCGCAACATCACGTCGACATCCACACCAGCGACAAGACCGGGATCAGGTTCTGAGAGGCGCCTCATAACCCGTAGCGCGTCGTAGACCATGTTGTAGATCTCCTGGACGGCGTGGAACAAGGGCGGCTCGGACAGGGCCGCGATACGCACAATGCAGACCTCTCCACATTCATCGGCTGCCTTCCACAGCGCTTTCCAGTCACCGCGTGGTTGTTCCGCCCAAGGACGTGGGCTGAGGGCCTCTTCCAGAACGAGGAGTGCTTTGGCTATGTCCTCGGCCGCCTGGTACGCCAGCTGCTCTCGCGCGATCTTTCGCTCGTGCCAACGAGTGGCGTAAAAGGTTCCTACTGCCAAGGCGCCGGACAGCATCGAGCCCAGCAAAGCCGATCCGCTGCCGTCCCAGAAAGACCCGGACAATTGCCTCCCCCTTAAGTTCCAGCCAGTGTGATGGAAACCCCTCCCGGCGTCAGCAGGGCAGTTGCTATGCCGTAGTGGTGGAGGCTTTCGGGCCGGTGAACACGGCGGATATGGCCTTGCGGGTGCGCTCTTGGCTGGACGGCATGAGGTGCGCGTACACCCGCAGCGTCAGTCCCGGATCCGAGTGGCCTAGGTACTCGGCGCGTGCCTTGATGTTCTCTCCGGCGTCCAGGAGCACCGACGCGTAGAAGTGCCGGAGCGCATGCATGCCGTTCTCGCGGGACTCAGCGTAGGGCTGGCCACGATCCGGAACCGGTATGACCCCAGCAGCGGCGAGCGCCGGTTTCCACGCCTTCTCATTGAGTGACGTACGCCAGACGTGCCCGCCACGGGGACCGGTGAAGATCAGCCGTTTGGTCACCGGAAGCCCGTCCGCCGGTGGATGGCGGACAACGCGCGGGTGTGCTGGATCGAGCAGAGCGAACCATGGGACCTGGAGTCACAGCTCATCTCCCAGCTCGACCTCCCGCTGAACCTCGACCAGAACCGCCACAACGCGTTCCACAGTCGTCTGAAGGAGATACGAGCCCAAGCACGGCAGCGAGCACGAGAGTTGTCCGTCAGCTCGTAGGCCGCCGAACGGGCCGTTGTCTGGGCCGTCCGACGCTGCTCAACAGTGGCCAATGACGACCACCAAGCGCCCGAGCTCACCGCCTTTGCGCAGCAAAAACCCAGTTCACCAGGATCCCCGACAACACCCAGGCAAGAGGTCAGGTCTTGGCCCGGACGCTCCACCGAGCGCGTGCTGCTATACGCCCTCATTGGTTTTCCTGCACACCCTGCGCATGGGGGTGCACAGCCCTACTCTTGGATGCAGGGACGTCCGGGGATGTCCCGGTAACGGCCAGGCACGTGACGGGGGTTGGGCATGATCAGTGCGGAGATCGTGCAGTGGGTGCAGCAGGCCGGCCCTGCCATGACGGCGGCGGTGGGCGCCTACGGGGCGGCGGTGCTGATCCGGGCTCAGGACGCTGCTGCCGATGCCACGGTCGGGCTTGGGCAGCGGATCCTTCAGGCGGTGTGGCGTCGTGAGGATGAGGTGGGCCGGGCCGAGCTGGAACGCGTGGTGGACGAGGCCGCTGACGAACAGGACGACACGTACACCACGGCCGTGCTGAGCAGGTTGCTCAAACGCGCGTTGCAGGACGATGCCGAGCTGCGGACGGAACTGGCCGACATGCTGCCCGGCCCGGCCGCGGGCACGGTCACCATCACGGCGTCCGGCGAGCGGTCGATCGCCGCCCAAAACATCGGCACCGCGATCACCGGTGACGGTCACACCCCGCCACGGCCGTGACCACGGACGATGCCGCATCCGGGCAGCGCATCGAGGCTGCCGGGGACCGGTCGATAGCGGCCGAGCGGATCACCAACGCCTACACCGGGGACGTGCTGCCCGCCGATGCGTTGCACGCGGCTGACAGGGTTACGGCGGCCCCGGGCACCTCGAACCTGCCCCCGCAGACCCTCTGCCTGGGACGTGAGGAGGAACTGGCCTGGCTGCGCCGGACCCTGACCGGCCAGCGTGAGGGTGCGATCACCCAGAGCGGGGCGGTGCACGGCCTGGGCGGGATCGGCAAGAGCACCCTCGCCCTGCACTACGCCCACCGCCACCGCGGCGACTACGCCGTGATCTGGTGGATCAACGCTGCATCCTCCGACGAGATCGAGACGTCCCTCGCCGGACTCACGCAGACCCTGGTCCCCGGCTGGGCCGCCAAGGCAGGGCGCGCGGCGCACGTAGCGTGGGCCATGCAGTGGCTGGCATGGCATCCGGGCTGGCTGCTGGTCTACGACAACGTCGAGGACCCCGACGACCTCGCCCCGTACACCGGCGCACTCCACCAGGGCCACCATCTGGCCACCAGCCGCCGCTCCACGGGCTGGCCCGACAGTGCCCCCACGCTGCCCCTGGGCAACCTCGACCCCGACGACGCCACCGCCCTGCTGTGCCGTCTCGTCTTCAAGGACACCACCCCCACGCCACGGCAGCAGGCTGACGCCCGCGCGCTCGCCGCCGACCTGGGGTATCTGCCGCTGGGGATCAAACAGGCTGGCGCCTACCTTGCCCAGAATCGCGGAATCAGTCTCGACGCCTACCGCCGACGCCTGGGCGTCAAACTCGGCAAGACCGCCTACGGCGTCGACGCCGAACGCACCATCGCCCAGCTCTGGAGCGTCACCCTCCGCGCTCTGGAGGAGGCCGCTCCGCTCGGTGTGGAGGCGCTGTACACCGCCGCCTGGCTCGCTCCCGACGACATCCCGCACACCCTGCTCACCCCGCCTGGCACCGACCCGGACGACACCGCGGAAGCCATCGGCACTCTGGCCGCCTACAGCATGGTTACCGACACCGGTAACACGCTCAGCGTCCACCGCCTGGTCCAAAGGGTCCTTCGCACCCGTCACAGTCACGACGAATCCCAGTCAGCGCGCCACCTCCACGGACGCGACCGCGCCGAACAAGCAGTCCTCCACCACCTGATCCCTCCCCCGGGGCAGGACAACATCACCGACAGCCAGTGGGAGATTCTCACGCCCCAGCTGGTTGCCCTCGCCGCCACCACCCCACCGGCACACCACAACGCCCCCCTGACGGATGCGTATGAGACCGCCGCACACCGGCTTCAACAGCAAGGCCAAACCGCCCGCACCATTCCCCTGCTGGAGGCCGCCCTTGTCCAGCGCGAGCAGGTCCTGGGCGACACCCACCCCCACACCCTGGCCAGCCGCAACAACCTCGCCGGCGCCTACAAGGAGGCGGGAGACCTGGGCCGGGCCATCCCCTTGTACGAGACCGCCCTCGCCCAGCGCGAGCAGGTCCTGGGCGACACCCACCCCCAGACGCTGGTCAGCCGTCACGACCTTGCCTGGGCCTACAAGGAGGCGGGAGACCTGGGCCGGGCCATCCCCTTGTACGAGACCGCCCTCGCCCAGAGCGAGCAGGTCCTGGGCGGCACACACCCCCAGACGCTGGTCAGCCGCAGCAACCTCGCCTGGGCCTACAGGGTGGCGGGAGACCTGGGCCGGGCCATCCCCTTGTACGAGACCGCCCTCGCCCAGAGCGAAGAGGTCCTGGGCGACGCCCACCCCCACACCCTGGCCAGCCGCAACAACCTCGCCGGCGCCTACGAGACGGCCGGGGACCTGGGCCGGGCCATCCCCTTGTACGAGACCGCCCTCGCCCAGAGCGAGCAGGTCCTGGGCGACACCCATCCCCAGACGCTGGTCAGCCGTCACGACCTTGCCTGGGCCTACAAGGAGGTGGGAGACCTGGGCCGGGCCATCCCCTTGCTGAAGACCGCCCTTGTCCAGCGCGAGCAGGTCTTGGGCGACACCCACCCCCACACCCTGGTTAGCCGCAACAGCCTCGCCGGCGCCTACGAGGCGGCCGGGGACCTGGCACGCGCCATCCCCTTGTACGAGACCACGCTCGCCCAGAGCGAGCAGGTCCTGGGCGACACCCACCCCAACACCCTTGGCAGCCGCCACAACCTCGCCGGCGCCTACCTGACGGCCGGGGACCTGGCACGCGCCATCCCCTTGTACGAGACCACGCTCGCCCAGAGCGAGCAGGTCCTGGGCGACACCCACCCCCAGACGCTGGCCAGCCGCAACAACCTCGCCTGGGCCTACAGGGCGGCGGGAGACCTGGGCCGGGCCATCCCCCTGCTGAAGACCGCCCTCGCGCAGTGCGAGCAGGTCCTGGGCGATATCCACCCCAACACCCTGGCCAGCCGCAACAGCCTCGCCTACGTCTACCGGGAGGCGGGAGACCTGGCACACGCCATCCCCCTGCTGGAGACCATCCTCGCCCAGCGCGAGCAGGTCCTGGGCGACACCCACCCCCACACCCTGGCCAGCCGCAACAACCTCGCCGACTCCTACAACGATGCCGGGCGAGTCGAGGACGCCCTCGCCCTGCTCGGGCGGGTCCTGGCCGAGTACGAGCGGATACTCGGCGAGGACCATCCCCACATCCTCGCCGCCCGTAACAACCTCGCCCGCGCCCGCGATGCCGCAGCAGCCGTACAGCAATCGGATACAGCAACCTCAGCAACCTCCCCCAACCTTCAGCCCCCGTCAGACGCTCCCGAGCAACCGGAATGACCCTCCCCGACCGATCTCTGTAGAGCTACGGATCAGAAGGTCTTTGACATCACGGCTGACATCAACGGCGCCGGACGGAGGCGTACCCCAGCGTCTCTGTCCAGCCGTCGTGTCAGTGAGCAGGGGCAGCCGGAGCAAGCTCGGATCGAACTCCTGACGCGGTGCTCAGCCAGCCGTGGACTATCCGTGGACTCGTCCCGCCTGATCTGCCACGGGCAGGGCCGTGACCTGACCCGTTACCTGGTACCCAACAGGCCTCCGGAGCCGTGTCCGGGACTGTCAGTGCTCCGGCGTACCTTGTCGCCATGGCGAAGAGACCCCCGGAGGACTGGCGTGCCTGGATGGCGGAAGTAGCTGGAGAGGCGGCGGCCGGGAGGTTGGAACCGGAGTGCGCCGGTGCGGCTGAGATGTACCCCGAGTCCTTGCTGAGGGCGACGGACACGGCGCTGGCGGCGTTCGAGGCAGAGGTGCGTGCACTCGTGGGGCCCTCCGACGAAGAGGTCTTCGGGACGGTCGAGCGGGTTGTTCTCGCGCTCAACGCCGTCGACGAGGACGACAGCCATGGAGGCGCCGGCTACTGCACGGAAGAGCGGGAGCAGCTGTGCGGGTACATCGACCTCACCTTGAGCGAGCACGGTGTGGACGTGGCAGCTCTGGCGGCAAGGAGAGGCATCAACCGAGCGGAGATCACCGACGCCTGGCGCGACTGGTGACGCCATCGGGCTGCGGGAGCAGGTGGATCATCTGGTCCCTGACATCCAACGCTGACATCAACGAGCCCGGACAGCGGCACACAGCATCACCCCCGCAGGATCGCCTGACCAGCCGACGACGAGCCCAGGGGCGGGCGTAGAGCTTGATGCTGCCAGCGCACCGGTTGTCATAGAGGGGTTACACCACGGGAGGGAACACACCGCGTGTTGCGGAGCTATGTGGGCTTCGCTCTGGTGTGATGTCGCGCCAAGCCGCAGGTGGAACGCCTCGGTCCGTAGGGGCGTGCGGAAGGTAGAACTCGTTGGGATCACGAACCTGGTGGGAGGATCTGCCCAAGGTCGAGTGGCCCGACGTTCCGCCGAGTGTTGTCACGCGCGGGACGTGGTACCGGCAGAACATGCACAATGCCCGCTGGAAGGCCAAGCTCCTGGATCTGACGATCCTGGTTCTAGCTGCGGGGGTGCCCTTCGCCGTCGCGATCAAGGCTGACATCTGGATTGTTGCGCTTCTAGGCTCCCTTACCTCGCTCCTGACAGGGATGCGCCATGTCTTCGATCCGCAAGGAGACTGGATCTCGTTCAGCCGGGCGAACGTGCAGATCGAAACCGAGGTAGTCCGCTACAAGCAAGCCTTGGATGAGTACCGGGACCCGGCTGCCGCTCCAGGGATTCTTGCCGCCCGCGTTGAAGAGATCTGCGCCGAGGAGACGGGCGCCTGGGCTCAGCGCCTCCCTCGTCCCCCCATCCCAGGAACGAACCAATAGCGGGCTGCAGAGCAGCACGAGTGAGACGGGTGACCCGTCTCAGTTTCCGTCTCATTCAGCGCCGTTCACGGCCGTTCAGACGAGACCAAGGGCGGTGGCTACCCCTTCGACCGGACGTCCATGAACGCAGGTGAACGGCCCCGTCCGAGGCCGCTGAGCCCACCACCACAGTTGGAAAGCATGTTGGTCTTCACGGCAGCGCCGGCCCACGACACCGCGAGTCGCGGCAGCTAGTGCCGCATCAGGCAACGTTCGCCCTGGCGAGGAACCAAGCCAACACAGCCACGCCGATGGGCAACGCAACAAGGTAGCCGATGAGGATACCGACACCCGGATCAGCCAGCGCAGGAAAGGCCCAGTTCACTGCTGCAGCCACGAGCAGTCTCACCGTTGCCAGCGCAAGGAGAGCGGCGAAAACAGCAAGCCGACGCGGCGGGCCCGCCCCGCGATACAACTCAGCCGCAGGCCCGATCGCGATCAGGCCCGTCACGAGGACGACGAGACCGATGTCGGGCAGCCACCCGAACGGCCACCCCATCAGAGCGACCAACCCGGAGATAGCGAGGCCGACCACTTCCAGCGCGACGGTGGACACCACCGGGTGGTCCCACGAGGGGTGTCGGATCGAGCCGCTCCCACTGTCCTCTTCATCGGCCACGTTGTCAGAGTAGCCATCGGCAGGGCGAACGTTGCCTGATGCGGCACTAGGTTGAGGGCGTGAACGAGGAAGCGATCACCATCAAGCTCACCCGCGATCAAGCGTTCGTGCTGTCGGACTGGCTCTACCCAAGTCATGTTCCAGTCCGACGGCCTTGAAGGGATCGTGCACGACCGAGCCGTCTGGTCACCGATCTACGCGATTTCCGGGACGCTGGACAAGACGCTGAGCGAGATCTTCATGCCCGATTACGGCCCACGCCTCGAAGCGGCCAAGGAGCGCCTACGCGCCGATCTGTACGGCGGAGCCGACGAGTCGACGGCACCGGGCCAGGACACGACCGACGCACCACAAGCGCACCAGATAGAGCCGGGAACTGCGGGGAACCACGGTGAAAGCGACCAGGGCAATGAGATCTGGTGTCAGGCAAACGCCCAGATCAGCAGCCCTAGCCGCGCCAAGTGCCCGCAGCTTCCCAGGCTGAGGGCTCGGCCGCACGGCGCCTGAGTCCATGGAGTCACCTCGGAGGAGGGGAGATGTCGTCTCTAGCGATCACATGGGCGTTGGGCAGTCGCGGTTGGGCGAGCGTCAAGGTAGTTGATGATCATGGTGAGGCGGAGGTCATTGCTTCTTACATCACTGGTGCGCCCGAGGAGTTCCTTTACGCCGTTGCCCGGATCGTCCTCGGTGACGAGGACACCCGCGTTGAGTTGGAGGGAGAGCCACAGGTCTACCGGTGGTTCTTCCACAGAGACGGATCTGCGGTCGATGTCCGTCTGGTCCGCGCCGACGACGCCCAAGCTCCGGACAGCTCAGGGGTAGTTCTCTGGTCAGGTCGCCACACCGTCATGGCACTCGCGCGGTCCGCCGTCCGCGCCTTCGACCGGATCGACTACGAGCAGGGCGAAGATGCCTACGAGTCGCAATGGGGCAGGCCGTTTCCCCGAACCGAACTCGAAGCTCTGCGCACCGCGATGCGGTCACACCGGAGAGCCGCGGCAGCCAACGGCACCGCCACCGAGGCGGGCAGATGAGCAGAAGTCTGGGCCGTCCCTGGGCCGTCCGACGTCACTCAACAGTGGCCAAGGACGACCAACGACGACCGCCAGGCGCACGAGCCCACAGCCCCTGACCAGCAAAAACCCAGCTCACCAAGATCCCCGGCAAGACCCAGGGCAAGAAGAAGTAAGCAGACCGAACAAGCCCCCTACCCGCGGGTTCTCCGCCGGTAGGGGGCTCGTTGTTGTGTTCAGCCGCGGCTCGGGCGGGCGAGGCCGCGGGCGCCGCCGCGGGCGCCGCCGCGCAGGGCCTGCAGGAGTGCTCCGAGGGCGAACGACTGGACCAGCGCGCTGATGGCGACCCCGACGACCAGGTACCAGTAGGGCGCGCCCGCACCCCAGAGCGCCCCGATGGCACCTGTTGTCACCAGGGAGGTGGGGGCGGTGAGAAGGAAGGGCCATACCCCGACCAGTCCGGGGTCCCCGAACAGTACGACAGCCACCTCCAGCACGACGGACGCGCCGACGAGCCCCAGATAGGCCGCCGAAGCGGGGTTGGCGAAGGTCAGGCGAAACAGGGTGCGAGCGTTCATCGGATTCCCCCCGGAGACTTGGTGCTTCCCACGCACCCCATGCTCCCGGCGGAACCAGGACTCCGTCGTGAGTACCCGTACTCAACTCGGCTCGCAGCAAGCTCAGTTCACGAGTCCACGGGTCCGTCACCCGAAGCGCCGACCGTGCCGCGGGGAGCGACCTGGTCCGGACGGGGGGTGGCCCTCGGTACGAAGAGGCTCAGCCGGAAGGTGGTCGGGTGGGTCCGGCGCCCGCAGAACCTGTCCACCCGCACCGCCGTCCAGTCGATCCCGCTGTCCGACGCTCGGAGGTGGCGGAGACGAGCGTGCCATTCCGACTCGTCCTGGGTTTCGAGAAGCACCTCCCAGCGGCCCGCGTCCGAGGCGAAACGAGCGGCAGCCCGCCGCGCCTCGTCCTGACGGCCATGTCTCCTCTTGCGCTGCCCGGGCATCGGGCCGGCATCGTCGGCTCACCTCGTCGCGGCAAGGCCATTACGGCGCGCGGGTCCAGGTAGGGCTACGCGGACGCGCCCGTGACGTCCGGCGCGACGAAGCGGCGGTGCAGGGGGCTCAGGCCGGTTTCCGGGGTGCCCGTGAGGCCGGCTTTCCGGACCGCGGGGGCGAGGCGTTCGGTGAAGAAGGTCTCGAAGGCCTCCTGGGATTCCCAGACGTCGGTGACATGGAGGCCCCGCTCGTCGAACCAGGCGACGTGCACCTGACCGCCGGCCGCCGGGACCGCCTCCCAGTCGACCGCGTCCCGCACGGTGTCGTACTGCTCCGGAGTCACGTCCGCCCAGAGCATCGACATCACTACAGCCATCGCAGATCCCCCTTGTTCGCCACCGGTGCCGGCATGCGCCATGCGGCATGCGCCATGGGGATGGTTCCAGCCCGCGAGCCGCGCCGGACAGGGCGTGCGGAGGCGTACCGGCGCCCGCCCGAGGGGCCCGCGCGCTCAGATCGCCAGGGGCACCGGGTGGATCTCGTCCGCCTTGTGGCCGGCGCGTTCGTGGATGCGCTGGACGGCGTCGGCGGAGGGGGCCTCGGAGAGGCAGTACACGGTGCCGGACTCGGGGTCGGCCCACGCGCTCTCGAAGTGGACCTTCTCGTCCTTCTCGATGGCCAGGTCGGCGTTGTGCGCCTCGCGCAGTTGGTCCGCCGTGATGCCCTTCATGTTGTGGTGGACGTCCATGAACTTGCCCATGGCCGCACCTCCCTCTTCTCTCAGCGTCCCGTTCTCTCCCTACATGCTGCGCCCGCCCGGCCGTGCCTGCGACCCCTCGCGCATCGGACCGGCGTCGAACCGCCGTGCGCTAGCGTCCCCGTCATGGGGATCAAGAGGGCGGGGACGACGGCGACGGGTGTCGTGGCCGTCATGGCGCTGCTGTTCGTGGGGTTGCCCGTGGGCTACTTCCTCGTCGCGTACGGGTGTGGCAGGGAGGAGGAGCGGTTCGGGGTGACGCTCGCCGACGAGTCCGTGCTCGGTGCGGGGATCGCCGGGGCCGCCGGGGCCGCCGTCGTGGACACGTACCAGGAGTGCGACGACGACGATCTGACGGTCGTCGTCGGCAGGGCGTACCGGTACGACGGTGCCAGGGAGGGCGTTCTCAGGCACTACCGCGACGCCGCGCAGGCCGATGGGTGGCGACACCGGGCCGACGACTGCTTCACCAAGCGGATCGACGGGGCGCTCGCCAGTCTGATGCTGGAGGGGCCGGCCGACGGCTCGTTCGCGGTCGAGATCGCTGCCGCTGCCGACAGCTCCGAGGCCTGGTGCTGAACGCACGCGGCACGGGTGGGATGCGTGAGCGCGAGGAGGGGCCGTCCCGAGCGACGGCCCCTCCTCGCGGCTACGGACAGAAGCAGCCCGTGCCGGTCAGCCGCACTGGCACGGGTTGCCGGACTGGCATCCGCACGCACACCCGGAGCCGCAGCCACAGGCGCCGAACAGAGGCAGGGTCCTGATGTCCGCGGGCTGATGGGTGTCCCGTAGCTGTGTCGGGTCCGGAGTGCTGGGGCTGGCGGGGGATGGGGATTCGGCCATGGTCCCTCCTCGGAGGTAGCTGGGGCGGCGGGCAGTCGGTGGCAGCCGGGCAGCCAGGACCGCGAAAGGGCCGGCGGCCTGCGCGCTGCCCGTCTCCTGCCCGTGCCCATGGGTTGCCCCATTGCAGGCCCGTTCAGCCGGGCGCATCAACGGCGCACGGAGGCGTCTGCACGCCCCGCCCGACCGTGAGGCGCCGGAGCCCCGCAACGTGAGCCCCGCGCTCCTCCCCCTCCCCGCACCAGCGGAAGCCCTACGCCCCCTCCACCCCCGTGACGGGCTGGATGTCCGCCTGCAGCTCGTCCGCGTGCTCACCCGTCACCAGGTACACCACGCGCTTGGCGACGGAGACCGCGTGGTCGGCGAAGCGCTCGTAGTAGCGGCCGAGGAGGGTGACGTCGACGGCGGTCTCGATGCCGTGCTTCCAGCGGTCGTCCATGAGGTGCTGGAAGAGGGTGCGGTGCAGGAGGTCCATCGCGTCGTCGTCGCTCTCCAGCTGGAGCGCGAGGTCGACGTCCTTGGTGATGATGACCTCGGCGGCCTTCGCCATCAGGCGCTGCGCGAGCTGGCCCATCTCCAGGATCGTCGCGTGCAGGTCACGCGGGACGGTGTTCTCGGGGAAACGGAGCCGGGTCAGCTTGGCCACGTGCTGGGCGAGGTCGCCGGAGCGCTCCAGGTCCGCCGACATGCGCAGCGACGTCACGACGATCCGCAGATCCGTCGCCACCGGCTGCTGCCTGGCCAGCAGGGCTATCGCGCGGGCCTCCAGGTCGTGCTGAAGGTCGTCGACCTTCTTGTCCGCCTCGATCACGCTCTCGGCCAGCTTGAGGTCGGCGTCGAGCATCGCCGTCGTGGCGCGACCGATAGCCGACCCCACCAGTCGGGCCATCTCGACCAGGCCCTCACCGATCGAGTCAAGTTCCTCGTGGTACGCGTCCCGCATCAGGGTGTCCCTCTCTTACGTACGTCAGCTCGTGGGTAACCAGAAAAGCCGTTCCGGAGGCCGTTCCGCCAGGCCAGGAAGGCCGAACGACCGAATGAACGGCGACGGCGAAACGGTGACCGGGGGCCCGGACGAACCCCACGCTCCCACGTTCAGGCCCGTACGCGTCCGTTTCGGCCATCCCAAATGAACCAATACTGGCTCCAAGGTGAACTCTGGGCGACGAGTGTTCGAGGTCGCCCTCCGATCGCTGTGGGGATGTCCGACCTCGTGCCTAACCTGGAAGCATGGACGTGAACGCGGCGGTCGCCGCAGCGGCAGCGATCGCCGGAGTACTCACCGGCGTCATCGCCATGCTGGCGTTCCGTGTGAGTGAACGCGAGCAGAAGCGTCCCACCAGAACCTCCCTGCACACGGACCCGGTGCTTCCGCCCGGTGTGGACACGGTGCTGTCGGTGCTCCGCTCCTCCGCCGTCGTGCTCGACGAGTCCGACGCCGTCGTCAAGGCCAGCTCCGCCGCGTACGCCCTCGGGCTGGTCCGCGGCGGGAAGCTCTCCATCGAGCCGATGCTGAAGATGGCGCGCGACACCCGCCGGGACGGCGAGATACGCCAGGTCGAACTGGACCTGCCCCGGCGTGGCACGGGACGCGGGGAGGCGCTCGCCGTCTCCGCGCGCGTCGCGCCACTGGGCTCCCGGCTCGTGCTGCTCCTGGTCGAGGACCTCACCGAGGCCCGCCGGATCGAGGCCGTGCGACGTGACTTCGTCGCCAATGTCAGCCATGAGCTGAAGACGCCGGTGGGCGCGCTGTCGCTGCTGAGCGAGGCTGTCATGGGCGCGTCGGACGACCCCGAGGCCGTGGAACGGTTCGCCGGGCGCATGCAGATCGAGGCCACCCGGCTCACCAACCTCGTGCAGGAGCTGATCGACCTCTCCCGGGTGCAGAACGACGACCCGCTGGAGGACGCCGAGCCGGTCCGGGTGGACGAGCTGGTCGCCGAGGCCGTCGACCGCTGCCGCCACCAGGCCGGCACCAAACAGATCACGATGGCCGCCGGCGGCACGGCCGAGCTGCGCGTCTGGGGCAACCGGGGGCAGCTCGCCGCCGCCCTCGGCAACCTCGTCGAGAACGCCGTCAACTACTCCCCGGCCCGCACCCGCGTCGGCATAGCCGCACGCCAGGTGGGCGCGCCCGGCGGGGACCATATCGAGATCGCCGTGACCGACCAGGGCATCGGCATCTCGGACAAGGACAAGGAGCGCATCTTCGAGCGCTTCTATCGCGTGGACCCGGCCCGTTCCCGCCAGACCGGCGGTACGGGTCTCGGTCTCGCGATCGTCAAGCACGTGGCCGCCTCGCACGGCGGGGAGGTCACGGTGTGGAGCTCGGAGGGACAGGGCTCCACGTTCACCCTCAGGCTGCCGGAGGCGGGCGCGGCCCGTGACCGCGCGGCCCAGCACCCGGACCTCGACGACGAGGACGGACAGCCTCACCCCGACCCATCCCCGTACGGACCGTACGACCCGCTTCCCGCCCCGGAGGTCCTTCCGTGACCCGAGTGCTCGTCGTCGAGGACGAGGAGTCCTTCTCCGACGCCCTGTCCTACATGCTCCGCAAAGAGGGCTTCGAGGTCGCCATCGCGACCACCGGACCCGACGGTCTCGACGAGTTCGAGCGCAACGGAGCCGACCTCGTCCTGCTCGACCTGATGCTGCCCGGACTGCCGGGTACCGAGGTCTGCCGTCAGCTGCGCGGCCGTTCCAATGTCCCGGTGATCATGGTGACCGCCAAGGACAGCGAGATCGACAAGGTCGTGGGCCTGGAAATAGGAGCCGATGACTATGTCACCAAGCCCTTCTCCTCCCGCGAGCTCGTCGCCCGTATCCGGGCCGTACTGCGCCGCCGCGGCGAGCCCGAGGAGGTCACCCCCGCCGCGCTGGAGGCGGGGCCCGTCCGGATGGACGTCGACCGGCACGTCGTCACCGTCTCCGGCTCCAAGGTCGACCTCCCCCTCAAGGAGTTCGACCTGCTCGAAATGCTGCTGCGCAACGCGGGCCGTGTCCTGACCCGTATGCAGCTCATCGACCGTGTCTGGGGCGCCGACTACGTCGGAGACACCAAGACCCTCGACGTCCACGTCAAGCGTCTCCGCGCCAAGATCGAGCCCGACCCGGGCGCCCCGAGATACCTGGTGACGGTGCGGGGCCTCGGGTACAAGTTCGAGCCGTAGGCCGATCCGGTGGTTCTACGCCGAAGGGCGGCACCCCTCTCTCAGGGGTGCCGCCCTTCGGCGTAGGTGCGCGGGGCTCAGTGGCCGGTCGCTTCCTCGGAGGACGAGGTGGACGGGGAGGCCGTGGAGCCGGCGGCGATGCCCTCCTCGGCGGTCTCGTCGGTGGCGGGTGAGCCCGAGGCGGTCGCGGACGGGGAGCCGGAGGTCTCCTCGGACGGGGAGGCGCTGGAGGCGGGGGACTCGGGGATGTCGCTCGGGCCCCACTTCTCGAAGTAGTGCTCGGCGGGGACCACGAAGGCGCGCAGGCCGACCTCGCCGGTCTCGCTGAAGTCGAAGGTGACCTTCTGGGCGTTGCCGTCCTTGACCGCGTCGGTGAGGTCCGTCAGGACCGCGGAGGCGTTGTTCTCGCCGCCCAGGATGACGGAGCCGCCGGCCGGGACGACGATCTTGCCGCCCTTGCCCGCACCCTTGGCGGGGGTCAGCTCGACGGTGCCGGCGCCCTCGACGGTGACGGAGTCCAGGGTCTGGTCGGTGTCGGCGCCGTTGAACACGGTCGCGGAGACCACGGCGGGGCCCTTGGTCTCGGTGCCGGGCTGGGTGACCACGATCGCGTTCTGGATCTTGATGTCGCCGACGCTCGTGGCAGCGTTGTCCGGCTTGACCTCCAGCGTCTGGGCGTTGTTGCCGGCGGCGCACGCGGCGAGTGAGGCGATCGAGAACGCGATGGCGGCGGCGGCGAGGGCGCCGCGTCGAAGGCTGCTGCTCACGGCGGCGGCAACTCCTAGAACGTGGGCGGTACGTGGTCTGTAGCGGGCTCAGGTTACCGAGCCGTCCCGTCCCCGCCGCACCCGACCCTCCCCAAGTCCCCGGACAAGTCGTCGGAGGCAATTGACGGTCGCCGCCGACACGCCTGTCCGGCATTCACATAACCCCCGCCGAACTCGCCGCCATCGCGCCCTGGATTTCCACCGAGGAATGCGCGCCGGTACGGAAAATCGATCAGCCGTCGGAACAACGGCCGCACGCCCGTCGGAACACCGGCCGGAACCCGGACCGGAACACGGATCGGAACAGGGACCGAACACCGGGCGGAACGCGTGCGGGAACCGTCGCCGGAAGGCGGAAGGAACAGGCCCAGAACACGATCCGGTAACGGCGGAACGGCACCCGTTGATCGAACTCCTTGATCAATTCCGGATTCGTCTCGTACCCGACTCCGCTCACCGAACGGAGTAGCGTAAGTCGCACACATGGGTGTGGACAAAGCAGGACGTTCGGGCGCTCGTGCGACCCTCCGGATGCGTGTAACGTACGCGTTTCGCTCCGCCCGGAGAGCCGCTCCGACCTGCGAATACCCTCCTCCGTTCGGCCCTCGCAGCACGTTCCTGTTGCAGTTGTCAAGCCCCGAGATGCGCCCTGACCTGCGAAAACGCCATTCAGAACACGCCGTTTCCGTGTTACCCTGGATAGCCACGGAAGGGGTACCTGTCACATGACGTTCAAGGTTGGCGACACCGTGGTCTATCCCCATCACGGGGCCGCGCTGATTGAGGCCATCGAAACTCGCCAGATCAAAGGCGTGGACAAGACCTACTTGGTGCTCAAGGTCGCTCAGGGCGACCTGACGGTGCGTGTGCCAGCGGACAATGCGGAGTTCGTCGGCGTACGTGATGTGGTCGGTCAAGACGGCCTGGACCGGGTCTTCGAGGTGCTGCGCGCACCGTATGCCGAGGAGCCCACGAACTGGTCGCGTCGCTACAAGGCAAATCTGGAGAAGCTCGCCTCCGGCGATGTCATCAAGGTCGCGGAAGTCGTGCGTGACCTGTGGCGTCGCGAGCGGGAGCGCGGACTCTCCGCCGGTGAGAAGCGCATGCTCGCAAAGGCCCGCCAGATCCTGGTGAGCGAGCTCGCCCTCGCGGAGAACACGAACGAGGACAAGGCCGAGGCCCTGCTCGACGAGGTCCTCGCGTCCTGAACTGACTCCTGTGGCAGGCAGCCAGCCCGCTCAGCCGTTCAGCGCAGCGCATCGAAATGCCGCGGTGCCCGATGACGTACGTAATGTCGCCGGGCGCTGCGGCATGTTCATGTCCGGATGCCGAACGCCTGATAGGGGACTCCGATACTCGGCGATACTTGGCGTGCCCCGGTGCTCATGTGTGTACGGAGTGCTCGTACTTGTCGTACGCGCCCTACCGCTCCTACTTGGCGTGCCGGGCCCGGGCAGCTGGCTCGACCAGATGTCACGGAAGGGTCCGGTCAAGGTGTCGCGCCCGGCACGCTGTGGCCATACCCACCTAGGCCGAGCACACAAACCTGACAGGAACCGATGTCTGACGATTCGCGTCCTTCGCCTTCCGCGACCGGTACGGCAACCCGTACGGCGACCCGCACCGCGGCCGTGATCCCGGCCGCCGGCCGGGGCGTACGCCTCGGCCCGGGCGCCCCCAAAGCGCTGCGCGCGCTGAACGGCACCCCGATGCTGATCCACGCGGTACGCGCCATGGCCGCCTCCCGTGCCGTCTCCCTGGTGATCGTCGTGGCACCGCCCGACGGCGCCCCCGAGGTCAAGACCCTGCTCGACGCGCACGCCCTGCCCGAGCGGACGGACTTCCTCGTCGTCCCCGGCGGCGAATCGCGCCAGGAGTCGGTGAAACTCGGGCTCGACGCGCTGCCGCCCGGCTACGACATCGTCCTCGTCCACGACGCGGCCCGTCCGCTCGTGCCCGTCGACACCGTCGACGCGGTCATCGAGGCCGTACGGGACGGGGCGCCCGCCGTGGTGCCCGCGCTGCCGCTCGCCGACACGGTCAAGGAGGTCGAGCCCGCGGGCGCGCCGGGCGCGCCGGAGCCGGTCGTCGCCACGCCCGAGCGCGCGCGGCTGCGGGCCGTGCAGACGCCCCAGGGGTTCGACCGGGAGACGCTGCTCCGGGCGCACGAGACGGTCACCGGGGAGGTGACCGACGACGCGAGCATGGTGGAGCGGCTCGGGCGCGGTGTCGTGGTCGTGCCCGGGCACGAGGAGGCGTTCAAGGTGACGCGGCCGCTGGATCTGGTGCTCGCGGAGGCGGTTCTGGCGCGCAGGAGGCTGAACGATGGGTTCTGAGAAGGCCGTGGGTTCCGAGAAGGCCGGGCTGGGCGCAATGGTGTTGCCGCAGGTCGGGATCGGTACCGACATCCACGCCTTCGAGGAGGGGCGGGAGCTGTGGTGCGCCGGGCTGAAGTGGGAGGGGGAGGGGCCGGGGCTCGCCGGGCACTCCGACGCGGACGTGGTGGCGCACGCCGCCTGCAACGCGCTGTTCTCCGCCGCCGGGCTCGGCGATCTGGGGCAGCACTTCGGGACCGGGCGGCCGGAGTGGTCGGGGGCGTCCGGGGTGACCTTGCTGGCGGAGGCCGCGCGGATCGTGCGGGCCGGGGGGTTCGTCATCGGGAACGTGGCCGTGCAGGTGGTGGGGCCTCGGCCGAAGATCGGTAAGCGGCGGGACGAGGCGCAGAAGGTGCTTTCCGAGGTGGTGGGGGCGCCGGTTTCCGTGTCGGGGGCGACCACCGACGGGCTGGGCTTCCCCGGGCGGGGTGAGGGGTTGATGGCGGTGGCCACGGCGCTCGTGGTGCGGGTGGGGTGACTTCTTGACTCCGGGTGGTGGGGTGGCTCTTTTCGCCCCCGCCGCCCCTACCCGTCCCATCCCGGGGGCTGCGCCCCCGTGCCCCCCGCGTGCTTGTTCGGGTGCGGGAGCGTAGTGGTTGCCCGCGCCGTTCCCCGCGCCCCTATTTCGGGCCTTCGGTCCGTCCAAAGGGCGCGGTGGCCGTATGCGGGCGCGCATACGTCACGAATCTGTCGTCCTTGGGGTGAAGGGCTCTGGGCACGGCTGGTGGGCCACTACGCTTGGGGGCGTGACTATTCGCCTGTACGACACCAGCGCCCGGCAGATTCGTGACTTCGCCCCGCTCACGCCGGGTTGTGTCTCGATCTACCTGTGTGGCGCCACGGTGCAGGCGGCCCCGCACATCGGGCACATCCGGTCGGGGCTCAACTTCGACATCATGCGCCGGTGGTTCGAGTACCGCGGGTACGCCGTGACGTTCGTCCGGAATGTCACGGACATCGACGACAAGATCATCGCGAAGTCGGCCGACCAGGGCCGCCCCTGGTGGTCCATCGGGTACGAGAACGAGCGCGCGTTCAACGACGGGTACGGCGTGCTCGGTTGCCTGCCGCCCACCTACGAGCCGCGGGCCACCGGGCATGTGACCGAGATGGTCGAGATGATGCGCGGGCTGATCGAGCGCGGACACGCGTACGAGGCCGACGGGAACGTCTACTTCGACGTGCGGTCCTTCCCCGAGTACCTGGCGCTGTCCAACCAGGAGCTCGACAACCTCCTCCAGCCCTCCGGCGAGGGCGAGACCGGTAAGCGCGATCCCCGTGACTTCGCCATGTGGAAGTCGGCGAAGCCGGGGGAGCCGACCTGGGAGACGCCATGGGGGCGGGGGCGGCCGGGCTGGCACCTGGAATGCTCGGCCATGGCGCACAAGTACCTGGGCACCGCCTTCGACATCCACGGCGGCGGCCTCGACCTGATCTTCCCGCACCACGAGAACGAGATCGCGCAGGCCAAGGCCTTCGGCGACGCGTTCGCGACGTACTGGGTGCACAACGCCTGGGTCACCATGAGCGGCGAGAAGATGTCGAAGTCGCTGGGCAACAGCGTCCTCGTCTCCGAGATGGTCAAGCACTGGCGGCCCATCGTGCTCCGGTACTACCTGGGCACCCCGCACTACCGCTCGATGATCGAGTACAGCGAGGACGCCCTGCGCGAGGCCGAGTCGGCGTTCGCCCGGATCGAGGGGTTCGTCCAGCGGGTCGTCGAGAAGGCCGGCGGGGTCGTGGAGCCCGCGGCCGAGGTGCCGCCGGCCTTCGCCGAGGCGATGGACGACGACCTGGGGGTGCCGCAGGCGCTCGCCGTCGTGCACACCACGGTCCGGCAGGGCAACAGCGCGCTGGCCGCCGACGACAAGGAAGAGGCCGTGGCGCGCCTCGCCGAGGTGCGGGCCATGCTCGGGGTCCTCGGCCTCGACCCGCTCGACCCGCACTGGGCCGGGGCCGCCGGCGACCGCGGCGAGGACCTCCACGGGGTCGTCGACACGCTCGTCGGACTGGTCCTCCAGCAGCGCGAGGCCGCCCGCGGCCGCAAGGACTGGGCCACCGCGGACGCCATCCGCGACCAGCTCAACCAGTCGGGTCTGGTCATCGAGGACAGCCCCGACGGCCCGCGCTGGACGCTCGGCCCGCGCTGAGCCCGAACGTCCGGTCACCTTGATCGATTGTGCCGCCCGGGCCTCCGGGCGGCACACTGCATTACGTACACACGACGACGTACGCCTGACGCGTACGCGCACACGCTCCTGAGAGACGGGTAGGTCATGGCCGCTAACAACCGCCGCATGTCCGGCAAGAAGGGCGCGCAGGTCGGCAGTGGCGGCCAGCGGCGCAAGGGTCTTGAGGGCAAGGGCCCGACCCCGCCCGCCGAGATGCGCAAGAAGCACAAGGCGAACCGCATCGCCAACGCCAAGGCGAAGCAGGCCGCACGCCGTCCCGCGCCGCGTGGCCGGGGCGGGAAGGGCACGTCCGAGATGGTGGTCGGACGCAACCCCGTCGTCGAGGCGCTGCGCGAGGGCGTGCCCGCCTCGACGCTGTACGTCCAGCAGTTCATCGACAACGACGAGCGGGTGCGCGAGGCGCTGCAGCTCGCGGCCGAGCGCGGCGGCATCAACCTCATGGAGGCGCCGCGCCCCGAGCTGGACCGCATGACCAACGGGCTCAACCACCAGGGTCTCGTCCTCCAGGTTCCGGCGTACGAGTACGCGCACCCCGAGGACCTGACGAACGCCGCGTACGACGAGGGCCAGGACCCGCTGATCGTCGCCCTCGACGGCGTGACCGACCCGCGCAACCTCGGTGCCGTCGTCCGGTCGGTCTCCGCGTTCGGCGGCCACGGCGTCGTCGTACCCGAGCGGCGCGCGGCCGGCATGACCGCCGGCGCGTGGAAGACATCCGCCGGCACGGCCGCGCGTACGCCCGTCGCCCGCTGCACCAACCTGACGCGCGCGCTGGAGGCCTACAAGAAGGCCGGTGTCGTGGTGGTCGGTCTCGCCGCCGACGGCGAGTCCGAGATCGGTGACCTGGAGGCCCTCGGCGGTCCGGTCGTCATCGTCGTCGGTAGCGAGGGCAAGGGCCTGTCCCGCCTCGTGGGCGAGACGTGCGACTACCGGGTGCGGATCCCGATGCCGGGTGGGGCCGAGTCTCTGAACGCCGGTGTCGCGGCGGGAGTTGTGCTCTACGAGGCGGCTCGGCGCCGGGCGTAGTTCCGTCGGTGTGACGGGTGTGAAACCGGGCCCCAACTGGGGGTTCCGGGTGTTCCGGACGACCTTGACGGGGTCCGGACAGATCGGGGCGGTCAAAGCAGTGTCCTAACGACACGTCACTCGGTTAGATGAGTGTGGACACCAGAACACCCCGCACACCTACGGGGGACCGTTCGTCGGGATTCGACTCGGGATTCGACGACGCTCCCGCGCTGAGCATGGTGAAGGTGCCGAGCGATCCGGCGCAGGTCATCGTCAACCACGCGAGTTTTCGCGTGCAGTTGGGCGTCTCCACGCGGGCGTCCCCGCGCATCGCACGGCACTTGAGCGTCGGCGAGGACACCGCGCGCATCCCGGTCGCGGGCACGGCCGGGCGCTCCGGCGCGCCCGCCGCCGGGCGCCGGCGCGCGCCAGTCGTCTGGAGCGGGAAGTCCGCGCCGGACGACACCGGAGCCCACCGGCTCCTCCAGGCGGTACGTGGCGCGGGCGTCGGCCGAGGGGCCGCCGACCCGCTGGGCGACACCGGCTCGACGCAGGTCATCCCCCGCGTCGACGGCGTGGGCGGCAGCGCCTACGACACCGGCGGCGGGCGTTACGGCGACGCGAGCGGGCGCTACGGCGCCGACCTGACCGTCGAGACCGTCGAGACGCCCCTCGTGGGCAGCCAGCGCACCCACGGCGACCACGCCGCCGACGGCACCCGGCTCCTGCCCGCCATGCGCACCGTCGGCAGCACCTACGACGAACCGGAGTACGGCCAGGACGCCTACGCCGACGGGGAGTTCGCGGAACCGTACGGCGACGGCGACGACGAGCGCGGCGGGCGCCGGACCGGCAACGAGTCCGTCCGGCACGCCTATTACCCCGGGCGCCGGATGAACCTCGGCGTGGTGCTGCTGCCGCTGCGCGTCTTCCTCGGCTTCATCTCCGCCTACGCCGGCATGGGCAAGCTCTGCGACCCGCACTACTTCGACGGCGGCAAGCGCGGCTCCATGGTGAAGTGGCTGAACACGCTGCACCCGTGGGAAGTCGCCGAGCCGCTGCGGCAGTTCGCCCTCGAACACCCGGTGGGCTCGGGGCTCGTCATCGCCTTCGCCCAGGTCATCGTGGGCGTGCTGACCGTCTTCGGACTCTGGCAGCGGGTCGCCGCCGGTGTCGGGGCGCTGCTGTCGGCCGCGCTGCTCGTCACCGTCAGCTGGAAGACCGTCCCCGTCTACGAGACGCCCGACATCATCTACCTCGCCGCCTGGTCCCCGCTGATCATCGCGGGCGCGCCGGTGTACTCCGTCGACGGGCGGCTCGCGGGCGGCGCCTGGCGCACGCTCGGGCCGCGCGCCGACATCTGGGAGCTGCGGCGGTACGTACTGCGCCGGGGCGCGCTCGTCGCCGCGATCGTCGTCGGGCTGACGCTGCTCGTGGGGTCCGTGCTCGGCGGGGCCGTGCGCGACGCCGACCGGATCGTCGTCCCCGGGCCCGGGGAGGCGCCGCGCAACGAGCTGCCGGGGTCGCCGCTGCCGGGTGAGCCGAGCGCGCGGCGCGAGAACAGCCCGAGCGCGTCCAACTCGCCTTCGGCGGGCGCGACATCGGCGACGCCTTCGCAGGCGGCCACGACGCCGGGGGCCGCGCCGTCCACCGGAGCGGTCACCGGCGGGCAGCCGAGCCAGACGCAGGGGACGGCGGGACAGGCGCCGCCGCAGCAGACCACGCCGGTCGAGCAGGTGCCGAGCACCACTGCCGGGCCCAGCTCCAGCGGAGGGGCCTCCGGCGGTGCGACCGGAGGAGCCACCGGGTCCAACGGAGGTTCCACCGGCGGGAGTTCCTCGGGTGGGCAGCCTGGGCTGGTGGGTGGACTGCTCGGGTAGGTTCCGTCGGCTGTGCCGATGTGCCGGTGGGCCCCGCGTGCTTCTTGGCGCGGGGCCCACCGCTGTGTTCGGTGGGGGCGGGGAGACGGCTGAGGAGCGCCTGCGCCGGGCGCCGTTCAGCGGCTCAGGGCCGCCAGTTCCTTGGCTGCTTCCGTGAGGTCCTTGGCCGTGTCGATGGCTCGCCAGTAGGCGCCCTGGGGGAGGGGGAAGCCGGCCAGACGGCGTTCGCGGGCCAGGCGGGGGAACGTGGTGCGCTCGTGGTCGCCGCGGGCCGGGAGGAGGTCGGTGAACTCCGGGGAGAAGACGTAGACGCCGGCGTTGATCTCGTACGTCGTGGGCGGGGCCTCGATGAAGTCCGTCACGCGGCCGAAGCCGTCCGTCTTCACCGCGCCCCAGGGGATGCGGGGGCGGGCGAGGGCGAGGGTGGCGAGGGCGTCGCGTTCGGCGTGGAAGTCCGCCATGTCGCGGAGCGAGAAGCGGGTCCAGATGTCGCCGTTGGTGGCGTACCAGGGGCGGTCGGGGTGGGGCAGGTGGGAGGCGGCGTACTTGAGGCCGCCGCCTCGGCCGAGGGGTTCCGTCTCGACGACCGTGGTGACGCGGACCGGCAGGTCGGCCGAGTCCAGCCACGTCTGCAGGACGTCGGCGAGGTGGCCGCAGGAGACGACCACGTCGGTCACGCCCTCCTCGGCGAGCCAGGTGAGCTGATGGCCGATGATCGGGGTGCCCGTACCGGGGATCTCGACCATGGGCTTGGGCCGGTCGTCGGTGTACGGACGCAGCCGTGAGCCCTGGCCACCGGCGAGGATCACGGCTTGAACGGGGCGCGACGCGGCGTTCGGATCGGTCATGCCCGAACTGTACGTGGCGCCCCGTTCGCGGGAGCACGGCCCTGGGATCGGTGTACGGGGATGCCGAGCGCCTGGAGCCCTCGGGGATCCTGCGGGGCCTGGTGGGCCTACTGGAAGCCTCTGGGAGCCCCTTGGAGCCGCTGGAAGCTCTCTACGGCGCTGCGGGGCCCTCAGCGGTGCGTCGCGCGGTCACCGGCGATGCGTCGCGCTGTCTCAGCTGAACTGGGCGGCCACTCCTGTCGCGAAGGACGTGTCACAGACCGGGCGGGCGAAGGACTGGGCGCGGGTGGGGCCGTAGGCGCGGACCGCGGCGCGGCCGAGGGCGCGGGCGATGGAGGTGCAGTGCTTGGCCAGCGCCGGGCGGCCGTTCACCGCCTGCTGGAGGTGGGTGAGGGCGACGCCCGGGTTCTCCTCCTGCAGCTCCACGAGGAGTTTGTCGCGCAGCACCTCGTGCGGGGCGCGGGTCTTGGCGCGTTGGGAGACCTCCGAGGCGGCGAGCATCGACTCCGCCGGGTCGGTGCCCGACCAGTTGACCCGGGTGACCGCGAGGGTGCCGGAGAGGACCATGACGACGGGCAGGACTAGGGCCAGGGAGCGGCCGATCCTGCGGGCGGGACCGCGGCCGTGGCGCGTCCGTTGCGTGTGGGTGTGGGTGTGCTTCACGCGAGTGAGGGTAGCGCGGGGTAGTGATATGGCGACATTAGGTCACCGATACGGGGGATGTCGAAGCTCCGTCTTCCGGGTGGCAGGTTGACGCACACTGGTCGAAAACAACCTATTTGCCGGGGTAGTTGGGGGCAAGGAAAAAGGCCCCGCGGGTGTCTGCGGGGCCTTCTTCGTCAACCTGGGTGATTTATCCCGGGCTGGAGGTTTCGCGCACGGTCACGGACACGCCGTGTCCGGATCAGTCGGAGAGGCGCTCGCCCGTCGAGGTCGAGAACACGTGGTTCTCGCCCGGACGCGGCACGACGTGCAGCGTCGCGCCCTTCTCGGGGACCCGGCGGCCGTTGACGCGGACCACGAGGTCCTTGGTCTCGCCGCCGACCTCGGCGGTGCCGTAGACGTAACCGTCGGCGCCGAGCTCCTCGACGACGTTGACGGTGACGGCGAGGCCGGCCGGGGCGTCGTCGGTGTCCTTCGACAGGGCGGAGGCGACGCTGCCGTCGTGCTCGACGATGTCGAAGTGCTCGGGGCGGACACCGACGGTGACCGTGGTGTCACCCTTGTCGGAGGCGGCCTTGAGGGCGTCACGGTTGACCGGGACGACGCTGTTGCCGAACTTCACGCCGCCGTCGGTGATCGGGACCTCGACCAGGTTCATGGCCGGGGAGCCGATGAAGCCGGCGACGAAGAGGTTGGCCGGGCGGTCGTACATGTTGCGCGGGGTGTCGACCTGCTGGAGCAGACCGTCCTTGAGGACCGCCACGCGGTCGCCCATCGTCATGGCCTCGACCTGGTCGTGGGTGACGTAGACGGTGGTGATGCCGAGGCGGCGCTGGAGCGACGCGATCTGCGTACGGGTCGAGACACGGAGCTTGGCGTCGAGGTTCGACAGCGGCTCGTCCATGAGGAAGACCTGGGGCTCACGCACGATGGCGCGACCCATGGCGACACGCTGGCGCTGACCGCCGGAGAGGGCCTTCGGCTTGCGGTCCAGGTATTCGGTGAGGTCGAGGATCTTCGCGGCCTCCTCGACCTTCTGCCGGATCTCCGCCTTGTTGACGCCGGCGATCTTGAGCGCGAAGCCCATGTTGTCGGCGACGGTCATGTGCGGGTAGAGCGCGTAGTTCTGGAACACCATGGCGATGTCCCGGTCCTTCGGCGGCAGGTGCGTGACGTCGCGGTCACCGATGCGGATGGCGCCGCCGTTGACGTCCTCGAGCCCCGCGAGCATGCGGAGCGAGGTGGACTTGCCACAACCGGACGGGCCGACCAGTACGAGGAACTCGCCGTCCTCGATCTCGATCTCGAGCGCGTCCACGGCGGGCTTGGTGGAACCCGGGTAGATGCGGGTCGCCTTGTCGAACGAAACTGTGGCCATGGGTCGTAGGCCCCCTTCACCGGCAGGAACGTGCCGGACGATCCGAGTAAAGGTGGTGATCCACCGCGGACGGTTCCACGGTGGTGTAGTCCACGGGAGTGGATTGGGTCAGGACGGTACCCGTCGTTCACCTGGTCTGTCAGTACCTGGACCCCTGTGAACTTCGCGGAAATTTTCGACGAGCACACCCTGTGACGTGGGTACACTGCACGGGCGCCCCCGCGAGGGGCCACGCCTCCTTAGCTCAGCTGGCCAGAGCAACGCACTTGTAATGCGTAGGTCGTCGGTTCGAATCCGACAGGGGGCTCTCTTGCTGCCCCAGGCCAGATGTTCTCTGGCCTGGGGGTTTTGTGTGCCTCGGGTTGTGGTTCAGGTCGTGGGGGTCCAGCCGTCGTTCGCGTACCAGTACTGGGGCAGGCCCTTGATGCCCGTGGTGCGGAACGGGGTGCCGTGGTCGTCGATGCGTGCGGTGCCTGTGCGGCCCTGTGAGGACCAGTCGAGTTCCAGGTACCAGCGGCAGTCGCAGTCGACGGTGCGGGCGTCGATCATGAGGACCTCGGGAGCCTTCGCGGACACCTGGTAGGGCATGCGGGTGGCCGGGGTGTCCGTTCCGCCCTCGGGGCCCTGGGCCGGGCGGGCGACCGGGCGGTCCATGTCCAGGTCCACCGCGAACGAGCGGGGGTCCAGGTCGCCGCCGCAGCCCTGGCCCGTGAAGTAGACGGTGCCCTTCATCGGGGCCGCCCGGCCCACGACGCGGACGCGCAGCGCCTCCAGGACGACGGCCGTGTCCGTCCGCCCCTGCACGGCGATGTCCACGAGTGTCTGGCCGCCGTGCACCGCGCCCTGCGAACGCGCCCAGGGGGCGGCGTCCTGCGGGAGCGGGGGCGGGGGTACCTGGCGGGGTGCCTTGTCGATGACGTAGTCGTGGTCGCAACCCGTCGCCCAGAGCTGGGAGTTCACGGTCCAGGTGAGGGGCGGGGCGGTGGAGACGGTCTCCTTGGCGGGGGAGTTCGCGGAGGGGCTCACGGGTGGGCTCGTGGACGGGGTCGGTGAGCGGTCGCCCGCGGTGGACGCCTTCGGTGCGGGGGTGTGGGACGGCAGGCCGCGTGCGGGGGAGGCGGGCACGGACGGTGTCGGGGAGCCGTGGCGGGCGCCCGCCGTCTTCGCGGTCGTCGTGGCGGATGTCAGGGCGGACAGGCCGCCCAGGGCGGCCGTCAGCGCGGCCACGACAGCGGCGGCGAGCGCGATGCGGTGCCTGCGGTGCCTGTACCAGGGCTGTCGCGGTACGGGGCCCGATGCCGTAGCTGCCACGGGCGCGGTGTCGGCGGTCGTCGTGGAGACGGGGGCCGGGGGCGCCCCGCCGCCGGACACGATCTCGACGGCTGCGACGGCTGCGGCGGCTGCGGCGGTTGCGGCGGTTGCGGCTTCGGCTTCGGCTTCCGTTTCCGCTTCGGCTGGAGCCGCGGCGGGTTCGGCTGGCTCGGCTGCGGTCGGTGCGGCCGGTGCGGTCGGTGCGGGCGTCGTCCGGGACCGTTGTCGGGCCGCCACGGCCAGGACCCACCGCCGGTGCAGCTCGACCCGCTCGGCCCGGGTGGCCTCGCACAGCGCGGCGATACGTTCCACGGTCGCGAAGCCGAGCGGCACGGCCTCGCCCGAGCAGTACCGGTGCAGCGTCGAGGCGTTCATGTTCAGGGGGCGCGCGAGCGCCGCGTAGCTGCGGTCCGTACGGGCCTTCAGGCGCCGTAGCAGCGCCGCGAACTCCTCCACCTCGTCCTGGGACGACACCGGTTCCTCCTGCCTCGCATCCCAGGACGGCATCCCAGGCACTCCCCAAGAGGAGAGGTCAGCGGGCCTGGGACGGTTCCACCGTTGCGGGTGGGCCGCCGGCCGTTGTGGTGGGTCCGGCGGGCCGCCGAAGCTCTGGGTGTCGCCGGAGCCGCCCCTCACCAGGGGTCGAGGGGCCGCCCCGTACACCGCGACGCACTTTCGATCCATCACCACACGACATCGGGGAACTCGCTCATGAACAGCAACACGACCACCCGCAAGCACGTCCGCCGCACCGCTCTGATCGCCGGCCTCGTCGCCGCCGTCGTCCTCCCGCTGGGGCTCACCGCGTCGGCGGAGGCGACCACGGGAGGGACGACGGCGGGTGCCGTCGCGCAGCGGACGATCAGTGGCAAGTCGTCGGACAACGTGACCCGGGTCGCGGACTTCTACGGCGCCTACATCGACGCCCAGCTCGACGCCGACAACGGCAGGCTGACCACCGAACTCCGCGAGTTCTACGTCCGCCCCGACGCTCTGCGCAAGGTGGAGAAGTGGGAGGACCGCAACAACGCGGACGGCATCCTGCACGCCCAGAACGTCCCGGCGAAGTGGACGGTCAAGAACGGCGCCACCGCCGACAAGGTCGCTGTCACTCTCACCTGGGGTATGGGAGGCACGGTCAAGCTCGTCGTCGACCTGGACCGCGACCACAGGATCACCCGCATCGGCGTCCCCGGCGGCAGCGGCAAGTGACGGCGGGTCCCGGGCCGCGGGGGCGGCCCGGGACCGCGCGTCGGGGGCGAGTCGGCCCGGGACGTCGCGCCCAGGGGGTGGGTCAGCGCAGCCGGCGGGCCAGTTCCAGGTCGTCGGGGTCGAGGGGGCGCCCCTCCTCGATCTCCCAGAGGGCGTTCTGGAGGAGGCGGGCGAGGGTCCAGGCCCGGGCGCGGTCACGGTCCAGGGAGAGGACGTCGGTCATCGCGTCGAAGCGCCAGGGGACGTCGTCCGGGTCGAAGCGGTTGTTCAGGGCCGGCCAGAGGTCGAAGGCGGGGTCGCCGGCGAGGGGCTTGGGGTCGATGGCGAGCCAGGGGGCGCGGTCGGCGCCCAGGACGTTGTCGAAGTGCAGGTCCCAGTGGAGGAGGCGGTCGCCGGGTTCGGCCCCGACCTCGCGGAGCGCGGCCGCGCAGTCCGCGAGCAGGCGGCGGTCGGAGGGGTCCGGGACGCGGGCCAGCACGGGGGGCGTGCGGTCCAGCATGTCCGCCGCGATGTCGGCCAGGCGGCGCAGGGCCCGCGGGGCCGGGGTGGCGGTCAGGTGGGCCAGGAGGCGGGCGATGACCAGGACGGCCGCGTGGGTGTCGGGTTCGTGGGACAGCATGCGGGCCGGGTCGAGGCGTTCGAGCAGCATGCTGCCCGTCTCCGGGTCGTGGTCCAGGAGCCGTACCGCGCCGTCGCCGTCCCAGACGCGCAGGGCGACCGGCTCGCCCTCGCTCTCGTCGTCGAGGATCTGGAGCTTGAGGACGGCCGGGGTCGCGTCGGCCGTGCGGACCACGGGCAGGACCAGGGCGCACATGCCGTGCATGGCCGGTCCGTCCGGGCGTAGGCCCCAGTGGTCCAGGAACCGGGCGGCCAGGCCCGGCAGGGCGGCGGCGAAGGCCCGGCCCTCCTCCTCGAAGAACATCGCCAGCGTGGCGGCCAGTTCCTCCGGTACCGGGATGGCATCGGTCATGCGGGCGACCCTACGGGCGTGCCTGCCCGAAGCGCCTTCGATTTCCGGCCCGGCGACGCCCCGTAGGCCACGAAATCCGTAGGAGACAGAGGCCCTCGGCAAGGGTTAGCGTCCCGCCATGAGCAGCTCGGACGCGATGGCCGGCACCGTCAACGGTGGGATCTCCTTCTGGTACGCGCAGACCGGCCTCCCCGTCCCGAGGGAGCCGCTGGCCGGGGACGCGTCCGCCGACGTGGTGATCGTCGGAGGCGGGTACACCGGGCTGTGGACGGCCTACTACCTGAAGAAGGCCGCGCCCGGTCTGCGGATCGTCGTCCTGGAGCAGAAGTTCTGCGGATACGGGGCTTCGGGGCGCAACGGCGGCTGGCTCTACAACGGGGTCGCGGGGCGGGACCGGTACGCGCGCCTGCACGGGCGGGAGGCCGCCGTGCGGTTGCAGCGGGCCATGAACGAGACCGTCGACGAGGTCGTGCGGGTGGCGGGCGAGGAGGGTGTCGAGGCGGACGTCCACCGGGGCGGGGTACTCGAAGTCGCCTACACCCCTGCCCAGTTGAGCCGCCTGCGGGCCTTCCACGAGCACGAGAGGGCGTACGGGGAGGACGACCGCGAGCTGTACGGCGCACGGGAGACGGCCGAGCGGATCAGGGTCGCGGACGCGGTGGGGTCGACGTGGACGCCGCACGGGGCGCGGCTGAACCCGGTGAAGCTGGTGACGGGGCTGGCGGCCGTCGTCGAGGGGCTGGGGGTGACCGTGCACGAGCTGACGCCGGTGACAGAGATCCGGCCGCGGCAGGCGGTCACGCCGTACGGCACGGTCCGGGCGCCCTACTTGCTGCGCTGCACGGAGGGTTTCACGGCGAACCTCAGGGGCCAGCGGCGTACCTGGCTGCCGATGAACTCCTCGATGATCGCCACCGCGCCGCTGACGGCCGGGCAGTGGGCCGCGATCGGCTGGGAGGGCCGCGAGACGCTCGGCGACATGGCGCACGCGTACATGTACGCGCAGCGCACCGCCGACGACCGGATCGCGCTCGGCGGCCGCGGCGTGCCGTACCGCTTCGGGTCGCGGACGGACAACGACGGGCGTACGCAGGCGGCGACGATCGAGGCGCTGTACGAGATCCTGGTGCGGTTCTTCCCCTCGCTGGCGGGGGTGCGGGTCGACCACGCCTGGTCGGGCGTGCTCGGGGTCCCCCGTGACTGGTGTGCCACGGTCACCCTCGACCGGTCGACGGGGCTCGGCTGGGCCGGCGGCTACGTCGGCTCGGGGGTGGCCACCACCAACCTCGCCGCCCGCACCCTGCGCGATCTCGTCCTGCGGGACTCCGGGCAGGCCGGGGCCACCGAGCTGACCTCGCTGCCGTGGGTGAACCACCGGGTGCGCAAGTGGGAACCGGAGCCGCTGCGGTGGGCGGGGGTGCAGGGCATGTACGCCACGTACCGTGCCGCCGACCGGCGCGAGGCGGCGTCGAACAAGGGGGAGTCGTCGCGGTTGGCGCGGGTGGCGGATCGGGTGGCGGGGCGGCACTGAGGGCGCTGAAGGCGTCGGGTGTTCACCTGGAGGGCTCAGGCATCCGGCGTCAGGCGTGCTTCAGGTCGAGGGGGGTCTTCGACCTCCTGCCCAGCGCCAGGGAGACGGCCGCGAGGGCGCTGTTGAACGACACCTCCGAGAGGACACCCGGCGCCGCGACCTGGTCGCCGGCGAGGTAGACGTCGTCGCCCCGGTCCACGGCCGGGCGGTCCCGCCAGCTGGTGCCGGGCAGATCGACCGCGCCCGTACGGCCGTTCGAGGTGGCTTCGCGGCGCCAGGTGACCCGGTCCCGCCAGCCGGGGAAACCCAGGTCGAGCAGGTGCTCGGCGCGGGTGACACCGTCGGCGCGCGACTCGTGCGGGCCGATCGGGAACTGCCCCTGGAGCAGCTGCTCGCCCGCCGGGGCCAGCGTGCGGTCCTGCGCGGTGAACCGCTCGATCCAGCCGGGCGCGTCCAGGTCGGAGACGGCGAAGGCGTCGCCCCGGCGGGTGCGTACGGCGAGGTCGACGAGGGCGGTACGGCCGCTCGGCCAGGTCAGCGAGTCGTCCCCGAGCAGGCGTCGGGCGGCGTCCAGGGAGGTGGCGACCACGATCGGACCGGTGCCCCCGCCGCCTGCCCGGTCGCCGAGGGCGTCGAGGCTGTCGACGCGGCTGAGGGTCTCCATGCGGACGCCCAGGTTCCAGGCGCGGGCCGCCATCCGGTCGATGACGCTCGCCCAGCCGCCGCGCGGGTAGTGCGCCTCCGGGGGCAGCTTCGTGGCCCGGCGCAGCCGTTCCTGCACGAACGCGGCGGACAGGGAGCCCGGGTCGTGGTGGAACAGCGCCACCGCCGCGTAGTTGGCGGCGGCCCGCGCGGCCTCCTCGCCGGCCTGTGTGGTCGCCCAGGTGCGGAAGTCGACGTCGACGGGCGCGTGCCGGCCCGCACGGCGGGGGCGCAGGAGCTTGAGCATGGCGAACGGCGGCGTCCGGCGCAGGACGCCCTTGTGGTGCAGACGGAGCCGGGCGCTCTCCAGGGGCGGGAGCGGGGCGAGCGGTCCGATCAGGTCCCGCTGCCCGAGCCATGTCCAGTGCGGGCCGCCGCTGTAGAGCGCGTGCGGTCCCTCGTTCGTCCGGTACGGCCCCTCCGCGGTCCGGGCCCGGCCGCCGAGCGTGTGGTGCGCCTCGTACAGGGTGACCTTCGCGCCCGCCTCCGCTGCGGTGATCGCCGCGGTGAGTCCGGCGAAGCCGCCGCCGACGACGGTGAGGGGGGTGGGGGTTCGGCTGGTGCGCATGGCTGGGGCTCCCTCGGGTCGGTGCCGGCCGGGTCGGTGGCTGTTCACGTGTACGACGGGTCGAGGGGCCGGAATGTGACATGGCCTGGTTTCGGTGGTTGTTCGGTGGCTGCTCGGTGGTTGTTCGGTAGCTGCTCGGCGCGGTTCGGCGGGGCGTTCGCGCAGGTCACGTGGATTGTCAGTGGTGGGGTGCACGATGGGGACATGGTGCGGGCGAGGTCGGTGGTGAAGGCGGCGCGGCGGCCGGAGGTGCGGTTGCCGGTGCTGGAGGCGTTCGGGGGCGGGGAGCTGGAGCCCGACGGGGACTATGACGGGCTGGAGTTCCGGGAGCTGGACTTCGTCGGGCAGGACGGCGGGGGTGCGCGGTTCATGGACTGCGCGCTGACGGGGTGCGCGCTGGACGAGACGCGGTTGCAGCGGGCTCGTGTGCTCGATTCCGTCCTCACCGGGATACGGGGGGTGGGGACGGATCTGGCCGGGGCGACGCTGCGGGATGTGGAGCTGGTCGACGCGCGGCTCGGTGGGGTGCAGTTGCACGGGGGCGTGCTGGAGCGGGTGCTGGTGCGTGGGGGGAAGATCGACTACCTGAATCTGCGGGAGGCCCGGCTCCGGGACGTGGTGTTCGAGGACTGCGTGCTGGTCGAGCCGGATTTCGGGGGTGCGCGATTGGAGCGGGTCTCGTTCGCGGGGTGTGCGTTGAAGGGGGTTGATCTGACCGGGGTGCGCTTCGTGGATGTGGATCTGCGGGGGGCCGCGTCGGTGGAGATCGTGCGCGGGGTGGAGCGGCTGTCGGGGGCCGTGATCAGTGCGGCGCAGTTGATGGATCTGGCGCCGGTGTTGGCGGGGGAGATGGGGATTCGAGTGGAGGGGTGACCTTCGGGGGGCCGGGGGTGTGTTTCGCCCCCGCCGCCCCTACCCGTCCCTCAGCGCCGAGGGTCCGGTGAACGCCCCCTCGGGCCGTAGTGGCTGTCACGTTCCCGAGCGCGGCGGTGTCTTCATGTCCAACAGGCCGACAGGCCAACGAACATGGAGAAGAAGGAGTACACCGTGACACGGCGCATCCCGAAGGCAGAACTCCCCGCCGAGCTCACCGAGAACATGATCAAACAGTTCGGTGCCGTGCCCGAGCCCTTCGAAGTGACGGCGCACAACCTCAAGGTCGCCCAGGATTCCACGGAGCTCGGGCGCCAGGTCAGCGAGTGGGACATGGCCGACGAGGGGCTCAAGACGTTCGCACACATGGCGGTTGCCGCGCAGGTCGGCTGCAGTTGGTGCCTCGACATCAACTACTTCCTGGCGCTGCACAAGGACCTGGACTTGGCCAAGGCGAGCCAGGTGCCGCGCTGGCGGGAGTCGGAGGTGTTCACGCCGCTGGAGCGGGACGTGCTGGAGTACGCCGAGGCCATGACGAACACGCCGCCGACCGTCACCGACGAGCTGTACGCCGGCCTGCTCGACCGGCTCGGCCCGGCTGCGATGGTCGAGCTCACCGCGTCGATCGCCTTCGCGAACCTGTCGACCAGGAACAACACGGCCCACGGAATCACCTCGCAGGGCTTCTCCGACGCGTGCGAAACTCCGCTGGCCGCGCGTGCGGAAAACTCCGGCACGGCCTCGTCGGCGATATGACCGAGGACCCCTTCGTCACCCACCGCAGCCTGCTCTTCACGGTCGCCTACGAGATGCTCGGCTCGGCGGCCGACGCGGAGGACGTACTGCAGGAGTCCTGGCTGCGGTGGGCCGGCGTCGACAGGTCGCAGGTGCGTGAACCGCGGGGGTACCTCGTCCGCACCGTCACACGGCAGGCGCTCAACCGGCTGCGTACGTTGTCCCGCAGCCGTGAGGAGTACGTGGGCGAGTGGCTGCCGGAACCCCTGCTGACCAGCCCTGATGTCGCCGAGGACGTCGAACTCGCGGAGAGCGTCTCGATCGCGATGCTGACCGTCCTCGAAACGCTGCGGCCGACGGAGCGGGCGGTGTTCGTACTGCGGGAGGTCTTCGAGATGCCGTACGGCGAGATCGGCGAGGCCATCGGGAAGTCCGCGGCGACGGTACGGCAGGTCGCGCGGCGGGCACGCGAGCACGTGGCCGCCCGGCAGCCGCGCATGCGGGTGAGCCGGGCCGAGCAACGGACCGTCGTCGACCGCTTCCTTGTCGCCCTGCGCACCGGGCAGTTGCAGGACCTGCTGGAGGTCATGGCGCCGGACGTCGTCCTGATCGCCGATGGTGGAGGGGTCGTGGCCGCCGTGCCGGCGCCGATCCACGGGGCCGAACCCGTGGCGAGGCTGCTCACACGCGCGAACCAGGTCGCGGTCCCGTTCGAGATGACGCCCGTGTGGCTCAACGGCGCTCCCGCGGGCCGGATCGAGATGAACGGCGAGCCGACCGCGGTGAGCCTCGTGGTGGAGAACGGGCAGGTCACCCGGATCTACATCGTGCGGAACCCGCAGAAGCTGACACGGCTCGACGAGCCGGCCGAACTCGCCAGGTGAACCCGCCGCCCCGCACAAGGGACAGCCCGCTCCGGCCGGAATTCGTTTCGTTCCCCGCAGCGGGCGCCCCGGCCGAGTCATTCGCATGCTGACGGTGTGTCCGGGAACGCGGACAGGGCGTCCAAGGTCGTTGTGTGACGAACAACCTGGACGCCCTGCTGACCGCACTCGGGCACGCCCCCTACGGCATCCTCGGGAAGCGGGACTGGAGGGTCCAGATCGCTGGGTTCTCGGCCAGCGCTTCGTGGAGATCGCAGAGGTCGGCGATCACGTCGTGGAGGAAGTCGCGGGCCTCGCGGCGGAGTTCGGAGTGGGAGAAGGTCAGTGGGGGGTCCTCGGCCCGCATCCAGTCCGCCTCGACGTCCACCCAGCCGAAGCGCCGCTCGAAGAGCATGCGGTCGGTGGACTCGGTGAAGTCGAGTTCCGCGTGCTGGGGCCGGGAGGCGCGGGACCCGGCCGGGTCGCGGTCGAGCCGTTCCACGATGTCGCACAGCGCCCACGCGAAGTCCAGCACCGGCACCCATCCCCAGGCTGTGGACAGCTCCCGGTCCGCCTTCGCGTCGGCGAGGTAGACGTCCCCGCAGAACAGGTCGTGCCGCAGCGCGTACACGTCGGCGCGGCGGTAGTCCGTCTGCGGCGGGTCGGGGAAGCGGTTGGAGAGGGCGTAGCCGATGTCGAGCACGTAGGCGATGGTGTCATGTCCTCATAGGATCGCCGACGTGTCCCGATCCGCACCGGTTGTCCCGGCCGCCCTGCTCACCGTCGCACTGGCACTCACGCTCACGTCGTGCGCCGAGGGCGGTGGCGAGGCCGGGGCCGGCAAGGGCGCCGCCGGCCTGCGGGACCCCTACTTCCCGCAGCTCGGCAACGGCGGCTACGACGTCACGCACTACACCCTCACCCTCGGATACACACCCCCGTCCGAGGCCGGGGCCGGCGGCCGCCTGCGCGGCACCGCCGTGATCACCGCTCGGGCGACCCGGGACCTCGGCTCGTTCAACCTCGACCTGTCGGGGATGGACGTCGAGTCGGTCGCCGTCGAGGGCGCGGCGGCGCGCTGGAAGCGGGCGGGACAGGAGCTGACGGTCACCCCCGGGGGCGGACTCGGCGCGGGGGAGACGTTCCGTACGAGGGTGCGGTACTCGGGGACCCCGAAGACGATCACCGACCCGGACGGCTCCCGGGAGGGCTGGCTGCCGACCGCCGACGGCGTCCTCGCCCTCGGCGAACCGACCGGCTCGATGACCTGGTTCCCCGGCAACCACCACCCCTCCGACAAGGCGACCTACGACATCACGGTCACCGTCCCCGAGGGCCTGCGGGCCGTCTCCAACGGGGAGTTGACGAGCGAGTCCGGCGAGGGCGGCCGTACGACGTACTCCTGGCGCGTCGACGAGCCGATGGCGAGCTATCTGGCCACGATCGCTATCGGCCGGTTCGAGATCAGGCGCTCGACGGTCGAAGCGGGCGTGGGCCGGGGCACGGACCGGGGCATGGACCGGGGCACGGACCGGCTTCCGGTGTACGTCGCCGTCGATCCCACCCAGGCCGAGGACAGCCGTGCGGTCCTGGACCGGATCCCCGAGGTCGTCGACTGGGCGGAGGGGTACTTCGGCCCGTATCCCTTCTCCTCCGTCGGTGCGATCGTCGACCGGCCGGAGGACGTGGCGTACGCGCTGGAGACCCAGAACCGCCCCGTCTTCCCCGGCGCGCCCGGCCTCCCGCTTCTCGTCCACGAGCTGGCCCATCAGTGGTACGGCGACTCCGTGACCCCGAGAAGCTGGCGGGACATGTGGCTCAACGAGGGCTTCGCCACCTACGCCGAGTGGCTGTGGGAGGAGGACCACGGCGGAGACACCGCTCAGGAGACCTTCGACGCGCTGTACGAGGGCGAGTACTCCCAGGACGCCGACGAGAGCGAGGCCGTCTGGGACTTCCCGCCCGCGAAGCCGCCGAGCGCCGCCCGTATCTCGGACAGCCCGGTGTACGAGCGCGGAGCCATGGTGCTGCACAAGATCCGCGAGGCCGTCGGCGACGACGCCTTCTTCGGGCTGCTCCGGGGCTGGGCGACCGCCCACCGCCACGGCAACGCGGACACGGCCGGCTTCACGGCGTACGTGGAGACGTTCGCCGGAAAGGCGGCTCCGGACGCGGACCTGAGCCCGGTCTGGAAGGACTGGCTGTACGGGGAGGGAAGACCGCCGCGGGCCTGAGGGGAGTCAGTTCCCTCGTCGCGGCGACCGCTCCGAGTCCTCGAACTCCGTCAGCAGCCGGGGCAGTTCGGGCGGCCATACCGCCCCGCTCGCCTCGGTGAGTTCCCGGCGGGTCCACCAGCGCCAGCTCAGGATGCCCTCCTCGGCGCGCGCGGCGGCGAGGAGGCCGCCGACCGGCTCGCGGCGCGGGCCCCGGGCCACGTACATGTGGTCGTGCTGGCGGACGGGGACGCCGGCGCGGGTGAAGTCGTGGGTCCAGGTGTGGAGGAAGGCGTCCGGCTCCACGTCCGTCCAGCCCGTCTCCTCGCGCAGTTCCCGCAGGGCTCCCTCGCGCGGTGTCTCACCGGCCTTCAGACCGCCACCGGGCAGGGCCCAGTGCGAGCCCACCTCCTCGTTGTGGTACTCGAACAGGAAGACCGCGCCGTCCGGATCGAGTACGGCGACTCGCGCGGCCTGACGTGCCGTACGCAGCGTCTTGCGCAACACGGCGCAGGGGCGCCCCAGTTGACGGTCCCTGCGGTGCTCCACGACCTCGTAGCCGAGGGCCGTCCAGAACGCGAGGCCCTCAGGGTTGTTGTCGAGTACCGCCAACCGTACGGCGGTACGCCCGGCCCGCCGGAACCGTTCCTCGACGAGGCTCGCCAACCGGCTCCCGTACCCCCGCCGTTGCGCGGTGGCGTCGACGAGCAGCAGCCCGATCCACGGGTCGGGGTCGGCCGGATCGGGATGACGGGCCAGGGTGATGGCGACCCCGACGAGCCGCCCCTCGCCGCCCCGCCCGGTCTCGCCGCCCTCCCTGGCGTCGCGCGCGAGCAGGATCTCCGCCTCCGGGTCGGCCAGCTCCACCGACAGTGCCGCGGCCACCTGTTCGGGTCGGATGTCGTTCGCGTCCGGGAAGTCACCGCTCAGGGCGTAGAAGTCGCGGTGGGAGGCGTACAGGGCGGTGAGTTCGGTGAGGAGGGGGCCGGGGACGGTTCCGTCCTCGGCGGTGCGCAGGGGTGTGAGCAGCATGACCCGCACGCTATCGACCGGGTCCGACAACGGCGCGGGACCGAGCGGCCCGACCGGACCCTTCTGCGCCACCTCGTCGACGAGGCCCCGTCCTCCCCGTACCGGCATCCGAGCGCCCAGCACTTCTGTGTCGAACTGGGCGCGGGGCCCTGGTCGCGCCCGTGGTACCGGCGGGGCGTGCCCGCCTCGCTGCACATCCAGTACTCCGCCGACTGGCGGGTGTGAACCGGGGGTGAGTGGGGCTCGCGGCGGGGGCGCGCGCGTCCGGGACGGCCGAAGGCCCCGCCGCGACGGTGAGTGTCGTGGCGGGGCCTTCGGCAGTGCGTGCGGCGGGGCGGCGACGCCCCTTCCGGACGTCGGGCCGAGCCATGGGGCCGTCGGGCCGAGCCGTCGGGCCGAGCCGTGGGGCCGAGCCGTCGGGCCGTCAGGAGACGTCAGACGTTGACGCCGAAGTCCTGGGCGATGCCGACGAGGCCCGAGGCGTAACCCTGGCCGACGGCGCGGAACTTCCACTCGGCGCCGTTGCGGTACAGCTCGCCGAAGACCATCGCCGTCTCGGTGGCCGCGTCCTCGGAGAGGTCGTAGCGGGCGATCTCGGCGCCGCCGGCCTGATTGACGATGCGGATGTACGCGTTGCGGACCTGGCCGAAGTTCTGCGAGCGGTTCTCGGCGTCGTAGATCGAGACCGGGAAGACGATCTTGTCGACGTCGGCGGGGAGGCCCGCCAGGTTGACGTTGATCGCCTCGTCGTCGCCCGCGCCCTCGCCGGTGCGGTTGTCACCGGTGTGGACGATGGTCTGGTCCGGGGTCTGCTTGTTGTTGAAGAAGACGAAGTGGCCGTCGGAGTAGACCTTCCCCGTCGGGTTGACCGCGATCGCGGAGGCGTCGAGGTCGAAGTCCGTGCCGGTGGTGGTGCGGACGTCCCAGCCGAGGCCCACGGTGACGGCGGTCAGGCCCGGAGCCTCCTTGGTGAGCGAGACGTTGCCACCCTTGGACAGGCTTACAGCCATGGTTGGGAGTCCTTCCCTCGTTGCGTACGTGCCTTACGGGGCTTCGTGCCGGGGACGAAGCTACCTGTACCCCTATGAACGTCGGGAGGGGCGCCAGAGGTTCCAGCGGTTTTTACTTTCTTTACTCATGCTTCCCGGGCGCGGTGAAAAGGGCGTGACGTGGACCGGACATCCGCGCGACCATGGGGGCATGTCCGGTCCTCACGTCATCCGTGGCTCCGTCTCGCTCCCCGAGGCCGAGCTCCAGTGGCGTTTCTCCCGCTCCTCCGGTCCCGGCGGGCAGCACGTCAACACCAGTGACTCCCAGGTCGAGCTGCGGTTCGACCTGGCGAACACCGAGGCGCTGCCCGAGGTGTGGAAGGCGCGGGCGCTGGAGCGGCTCGCGGGACGGCTCGTCGACGGCGTCGTCAGCGTCCGGGCCTCCGAGCACCGCTCCCAGTGGCGCAACCGCGAGACCGCCGCCGTCCGTCTGGCCGCGCTGCTCGCGGAGGCGACCGCGCCGCCGCCCAAACCGCGGCGGGCGACCCGTATCCCGCGCGGCATCAACGAGCGGCGGCTGCGGGAGAAGAAGCAGCGGTCCGACACCAAACGGGGGCGGCAGGGGCGGGACTGGGGCTGAGGCCCTCGCGCGGTCCGTACGCGCGGTTCCCTGGCGCGCCCTGCCGCGTCCTCCCAGGCCCCGCCGGTCCCTCGCCGCGCGTCCCGTCCCGTCCTACGGGGCCAGTTGCCGGTAGCGGCCCCGGAAGTAGCTGAGCGGGCCCGTGTTCGCGCCTGCCGCCGTCGAGGCGAGGACCCGGCCGATGACCAGGGTGTGGTCGCCGGCGGTCACCCGCTGCTCGGTGCGGCACTCCAGGGTGGCGAGGGCGCCTTCGATCAGGGGGGCTCCGGTGATCCCGCCCCTGGTGTGCGCGAGGTCCGCGAAGAGGAGGCGGTCGCTCACGCGGTTCTTCATGGCGAAGCGGGCCGCGGCGGTGCGCTGGTGCTCGGCGAGGACGGAGACCGCCCACAGCGGCTGCTCGGCGAGGAGGTCGTCCATCCGGGAGCCCTCGCGGAGGCTGACCATGACGAGGGGCGGGTCGAGGGACACGGACATGAAGGAGGTGGCCGTCATCCCGACGTCCTCGCCGCGTGGCCCCTCCGGGTCCAGCGCCGCCTCGTGCGCGGTGACCAGGACCACACCGGCCGCCAGCCGGGACATCGCGGCGCGGAATTCGTCTTCGCTCACCCCCTCAGCATGTACCGAGAGGGGAAGGCCGGGCGAAACCGGGGAGGGGGCGGGCGAAGCCGGGGGAGGGTCTGACAGCGAGTTCTTCGGCACGCCCGCACGCTAGCTCCCGGCCCTCGCCCACCACATCGGGCCCCCGCCCGATCCGGCCCCGGACCTGCGACCTAGGGCTCCAGAGGGGTTCCAAAGGCCTTGCAAAGGCCGTCCACCCCGGCCGTCCACCCCGGCCGTCCACCCCGGCCGTCCACGGGGAAGACCCCCGCCCTCGCGGACGGCCTCCATGTGGTTCCGTGTCCGGTCGGGATCGCTTTTGACCCTGTCCGACTCGTCCGCCGTCAGACGGAGGTGCTCCACGGTGTCACTGACAGGCTCATGCCAGGAGCCCTGGTGGGCCCGGCTGCCGGCCATCCGCCACGGTCAGTCACCCGTACAGCGCCTACACAGAGTTCTGAATTCTGTTCAGGAAACGCACGAGAGAAACGCATAAACTCCACTCAATTGCTCATGTTCTGTTGTGACTTGAGTCACAGGAGCCATATTTTGTTGACCCTGTGTACCGAGTGGGCTTCGCGCTGTGATTCAGTGGCGGGGACGCTGCAAGCTGTAAGCGGGAACTGTAAGCGGTAGTAAGCCCGCGAGTTAAGCAGGTTACCTGGAGCCTGGAGCTGCCACGAGATCTCGGGGGGAGGGCGAATGGAAACCGATTCGGAGCCCTACGTCCGTCTGACGACGCTGCGGCAGTTGCACCAGGTGATGGCGGACATGAACACCGCGCGCAGCCTGGCCGACACGCTGCAGACCGTCGCCGACGGCGTGGTCAACGGCCTGGGCTACGAACTGGCCTGCGTGAACCTCGTCCGCCCCGACGGCGACCTGGTCGTCGCCGCCCTCGCCGGGAACAGCGCCGCCGAGGCCCTGATCACCGGCCGCGTCGGCTCCCGCGAATCCTGGGAACGCCGGCTGACCATGGGCGAGGCCTGGGGCGACCTGCGGTTCATACCCCACACCGAGGGCTGGGTGCTCGACGAGGACGACGTACCGCAGTGGTACACCGACGGCCCCGCTCCCCGGTTCGAGGACGAGTGGCATCCCTCGGACCGTCTCTTCGCCCCGATGTACACCCCGGGCGCCGGCGGCGCGTCCTGTGGGGAACTGCTCGGTGTCGTGTCCGTGGACCGGCCGCGCAACGGCCGGCGACCGGGCGCATGGGGACGCGAAGCGCTCCAGATGTACGCGTTCCAGGCCGCCATCGCGATCAGCAACGCCCGCCTGCGCGCCAACATGCAGCGTGCCCTGGTCAGGCTCGAAAGGGAACAGCAGGCGCTGCGCGCCAGCGAGGAGTCCTTCCGGCAGGCCTTCGAGTACGCCCCCTCCGGCATGGCCATCGCCGAGATGGGCGGCGACCAGCACGGCCGGATCCTGCGGACCAACGACGCGCTGTGCCGGCTGCTCGGGCGGCCCGCCTCCGCGATGCGGCGCTACTCCTTCTCCGACCTCGTCCACCCCGAGGACATAGGCACCCTCCTGCGGACCTCCGCCGAGGGCGGGCGCGCGGAGCTGCGGCTCGGGCGGCGCGACGGGACGTACGTCTGGGTGTCGCTGCGCAACAGCGTGGTCGCGGACGCCGCCGACGGGCCCCGCTTCCTGCTCACCCACGTCGAGGACATCGAGGAGCGCAAGCGGCGCGAGCTGCAGCTCGCGCACCGTGCCTCGCACGACGCCCTCACCGGCCTGCCGAACTCGGCCGAGCTGCGTTCGCGCCTGGCCGCCCGTCTCTGTCAGCGCCCCCAGTCGCTCCCGGCCGGCGCGGCGGCCGACTCGATGAACGCGGCCTTCGGGCCCTTCGGAGAGCAGGGGGAGTCCGGCGCCGGGCACGGCGAGTTCGGGGAGCACGCGGCGCGGCTGCCACACCCGTCCTTCGACGACTACGAGGCCGCGGGGCACAGCGGGCACGCATTCGACTTCAACCGGCCCGGCGGACCGTTCGACGCCTTCGACCACCATGTGCACACCGTCGCGCCCGAGGACGAGCGGGACGACGGGACCAAGGGGCTCGCGGTGCTCTTCTGCGACCTCGACGGGTTCAAGTCGATCAACGACCGGTTCGGGCACAACTCGGGCGACGCCGTCCTCATCGAGGTCGCCCGGCGGCTCAGCCGGGGTGTGCGCGACGGTGACACGGTGGCCCGGCTCGGCGGCGACGAGTTCGTCGTCCTCGCCGACGGCCTCGGCCGCGCGGACGCCCAGGACCTCGCCGTACGCCTGCGCAACGAGATCATTCAGCCGATTCGGGTCGACGGCCGCGCAATGCGCGTAGGTGCCAGTTTCGGTATCGGATGGGCCCATTGCGGAATGACGGCGGACGAGGTGTTGAAATCAGCTGACGAGCGGATGTACGTCGAGAAACGATCTCGTCCCAGGCAGCACAGGCGGGCCGGATAGCGTCCGGGGTGACGCTGGAGACATGGGTCGATATCCGCAGGTCAGAGGCGTGCGGTGGCAGGAAATGGCCTGGTGGGCGAGGGGCGGGCCCGGCGATGAGGTCCGAGTCACCCGTTTCGGTCACCACGAGCGGGTAGGCTCGCTCTCCTACACCCCCGAGCAATAACCCGCCACCCGTACGTGTAAGTACCGCACCGCTGAGGAGACCTAGGGATGACGCCCGGCAACAACGGCGCGAGCACGCCCGAGGACGACGACCCGTTCGGCTACCTCTACGAGGACGGGCAGGCCCGAGGAGCCCAGCCGCCCAGCGCGAGCTACGGCTACCCGAACGCGGTCAACCGTGCGCGGCCGGTCGGTGAACGCCAGTACGGGCAGCAGACCCAGCAGGCTCCGCAGGCCGCCACCGCGCAGTACGGGCAGGTCCCGCAGCAGGGGTACGGCCACCAGCAGGCGGGCCCCGGCCGGCCGAACGCGCACTACCAGGCCCCCGAGAGCTTCTCCGGCGGCCCTCCGACGACCCGGCAGCAGAGCCACCAAGGCGGGGGCGGCGGCCGGGGCCGTGGCCCCAACACCAAGGGCCTCCTCATCGGCGCGATCGCCGTGGTGGCGGCGGTCGTGATCGGCATCGGCATCGCCATGCTCGGCGGCGACGACGGCGAGGACGCGTCCGGCAACAACACCGGCGCCTCGACGACCCCGACCACCGGGGAGAGCGCCGACCCCAGCCCGTCGGCCAGCAAGTCGAAGAAGGCGGAAGCCCAGGAACTCCCCAAGGCCGAGGCCAAGACCCTCCTCCTCGGCGGCAACGCGGCCATCGCGTCCGACGTCCCCGGCGCCAAGTCGGACGGGGGGTTCTACGTCGGGAACTTCAACTCGGTGGGTTCGTCGGTGACGTGGAAGGCGGAGGACGTCCCGAAGGCCGATTCCTACCGGCTGTACGTCGTCTACGGCGTACCCGGCAAGGACGCCAACGCCACGCTCACGGTCAACGGCAAGGCCCAGAGCCGCCCGCTCAACCTCAAGAACTTCTCGAATGCCCCGGAGGGCGACTACGAGAAGGGCTGGACGTACAGCTGGTCGGCCGTCCAGCTCAACAAGGGCACCAACGAGATCAAGATCTCGTGCGAAGAGGGCAACTCCTGTGACGTCAACATCGACCAGCTGTACCTGACCGGCAAGGACGAGGACGGCGGAAGCTGAGAGCCTCCGCTCAAGCCGCCGTGACCTCCTCCGTCACCGTCACCTGCCCCACCAGTTCCTCGTACGCCTGACGGTCGAACTCGCCCGCGACCGGGGTCAGTACGGTCGCCGCCGACAGGGCCACGGCTCGGGCCAGGCGGGCGGGCCAGGGGAGGTGGTCGGTCAGGCCGGAGAGCAGGCCCGCGACCGCCGAATCGCCCGCTCCGGTCGGGTTGCCGCGGAAGCGGCGGGGCGGGGCGGCGCGCCAGACGCCGTCGGGGGTGTGGGCGAGGACGCCCTCGGGGCCGAGGGAGGCCACGACCGCCTGGGCGCCTCGGCGACGGGCGTCACGGGTCGCTCGGGACGGCTCGTGGGAGCCGGTCAGTTCGGCCAGTTCGTCGGCGTTCGGCTTCACCAGGTCGGGGCGGGCGGCCACCCCACGCCGCAGCGGCTCGCCGCTGGTGTCCAGCAGGACCGGGACGGACAGCGTGCGGGCGGTCCGCACCAGACCCGCGTACGCGCCCACCGGCACCCCCGGCGGCAGGCTGCCGCACAGGGCCACCACCGAGGCGGAGCGCAGCAGATCGGCGTACGCCTCCTGGAAGGCGCCCCACTCGGCGGGTGAGATGAGCGGGCCCGGTTCGTTGAGTTGTGTGGTGTCACCGCTCGCGTCGGCCACGGCGACCGTCCGGCGGGTCGCGCCCTCCACCGGGAGCAGCGCGTCCACCACACCCGGTGTGTGCGTGAGCCGGTCCCGCAGGGCCCGGCCGGTCGCGCCGCCGGCGAAGCCGGTGACCGTCACCTCGTGGCCGAGCGCCGCGAGGACGCGGGCCACGTTCAGGCCCTTGCCGCCGGGGCGTTCGGTCACGTCCGTCACCCGGTGTGTGGCGTGGGGCCTGAGGTCCCGTACGCGGTAGGTGATGTCGAGAGCGGTGTTCAGTGTGACCGTGAGGATCACCTGGGCTCACCCCCTGGGACGACTGCGCGGAGGCTCGATCATGCCAAACGCGCGGCGGCCGGCCCAGACCCCCCGGCCGTCCGCCGCCGCGAACCGGGTGCCGACAGGCAGACGTTTCAGGCCAGTTGACCGGGCCGGTCGCCGAACGGGTTCACCACCCACTCGCCCTTGCGCAGGACGCCCTTGACGTCGAAGTCCGCGTCGAGGAGGACCAGGTCGGCGTCCTTGCCCGGGTCGAGGGAGCCGATGCGGTCGTAGAGACCGAGGAGGCGGGCCGGGTTGGCGGAGAGGGCGGCGACGGCGTCCTCGATCGGGAGGCGGTCGACGGTGACGGCGCGTCTGAGGGCGCGGTCCTGGGTGAGGGTGGAGCCCGCGATCGAGTCGCCCTCCACCAGGCGGGCCACACCGTCCGCGACCTCGACCTCCAGCGGGCCGAGCATGTAGCGGCCGTCGCCGAAGCCGGCGGCGTCCATGGCGTCGGTGATGAACGCGACCCGCGCGGCGCCCGCGTGACGGAACGCCAGTTGCAGGGAGGCGGGGTGCAGATGCGTACCGTCGTTGATCAGCTCGACCGTGATCCGTTCGTCCTCCAGGAGCGCGGCGATCGGGCCGGGCTCGCGGTGGCCGAGCGGGGGCATGGCGTTGAACAGGTGGGTCGCCACGGTCGCGCCCGCGTCGATGGCCTGGACCGTCTGCTCGTAGGTGGCGTCCGTGTGCCCGATCGCCGCGAGGACGCCGAGTTCGGCGAGGAGACGTACGGAGTCGAGGCCGCCGGGGAGTTCGGTGGCCAGCGTGACCATGCTCGCCCGGCCGCGTGCCGCGTCGATCAGTTTGCGGACCTCGGCGGGGTCGGGGTCGCGCAGGAGGGCCTCCGCATGGGCGCCCTTGCGGCACGGGGAGATGAACGGGCCCTCGAAGTGGATGCCGGCGATGTCGCCCTGCTCGGCGAGTTCGGAGAGGAGGCCGGCGCGGTGGGCGAGGCCGTCCATGTCACCGGTGACCGTGGAGGCGACGAGGGTGGTGGTGCCGTGGAGGTGGTGGGTGCGGATGCCCTGGAGGACTTCCTCGACGGTGCCGGAGGTGAAGGAGGCTCCGCCGCCGCCGTGGTTGTGGAGGTCGACGAAACCGGGGAGCAGCCAGTGGTCGTGGACCGGGATGGTGTGGGCGTTCTCCGGGGGGTTGTCGGAGATCTTGGTGCCGTCGATGGTGAGACGGCCGTTCTTCACCGTGCCGGTGGGGAGGACGACGTTGGCGCCTTCCAGGACATAGGGATGCGCTGTGTGTGGCGACCGCGGACTCGTGGGGGCTGGTCGCGCAGTTCCCCGCGCCCCTGACGGGGCGCTGTCGGAACCGGTGGCAGGATGCGCGGTCCCTGACGGGGTGCTGCTGTCGGACCCGGTGTCGGAAAGTGCGGGGGCCATCAGGTGGTTACCTCCGAAGGGGCCTTGGGAGCCGTGGGGGTCGTGGGGGTGAGGAGGTCCCAGGCCATGAGGCCGGCGCCGAGGCAGCCCGCGGTGTCTCCCAGGGCGGCCGGGACGATGGTGGGCACCTTCTGGAAGGTGACCCGGTGGTCGACGGCGGTGCGCAGCGGGGCGAAGAGGGTGTCACCGGCCTCCGCCAGGCCGCCGCCGACGATGAGGGTGCGGGGGTCGAGCAGGGTGAGGGCGGTGACGAGGCCGTCGGCGAGGGCGTCGACGGCGTGCTGCCAGACGGCGACCGCGCGCGGATCGCCCGACTCGACGGCCTTGGCGCAGTCCGCGGCGTCGGCCTCGGGCTCGCCGGCGGCCTCCGCCCAGGCCTCGCTGACGGCCGCCGCGGAGGCGTACCGTTCCAGACAGCCGCGCTGACCGCAGGGGCACGGAAGGCCCCCGGGCCGTACGACGATGTGGCCGATCTCGCCCGCGAAGCCGTGGGCGCCCGCCTCCACCCGGCCGTCGACGCCGATCGCGCCGGCGATCCCGGTGCCGAGCGCCACGAAGAGGAAGCGGTCCGCGCCCCGGCCCGCGCCCACGCGCCCCTCCGCGAGCCCGCCGGTGCGCACGTCGTGGCCGAGGGCGACCGGGACGCTGTCGAGGCGTTCGGCGAGGAGGTCGCGCAAGGGGACGTCACGCCAGCCGAGGTTGGCGGCGTAGACCGCGATGCCCCGGCCGGAGTCGACGATGCCGGGCACGGCGACCCCGGCGGCGGCGGGGGGCTCGCCGAAGTGCCGCTCGCCGTACGCGCGCAGTTCGGCGGCGAGGTCGAGGATCGAGGTGACGACCGCCTCCGCCCCGCGCTCGCGTCCGGTGGCGCGCCGGGTCTGGTGCAGCAGCACGGGGGGTGCGCCGGGCGCGGGGCCGGCCCCGACCAGTGCGGCCTTCATCCCGGTGCCGCCCACATCGAGGGCGATGACATGTCTCACGGGGAACAGTGTGGCCCTTTTACCCGCGAGAGGTCTAGTCCACTTACGTGGTGTAGACCTTGTGGTGTAGACCTTATGGAAGGTTTGGGAAGTTGAGAGATCAACGGCCTTGACGCGGGGCCTGTGATTCAGGCTGTTGTGCGCGGGGCTCGTGCGACAGGTTGGGGCAGTGGGAGTGCGACAGCGGCAGCGGCGGACGAACACCGGGGGCAGGAAAAGCGGCATAGCGGTGGCGTCCGCGCTGGGACTGATGGCGATGCTTGCGGGCTGCGGCGCCTCGGAGGGCGAGGGTCCCGGCGTCACGCTGAGACTGGTCGCCGCCGACTACGGCGACTCCAAGGCGAACAGCTCCCAGAAGTACTGGGACGCGGTCGTGAAGGCGTACGAGAAGAAGACTCCGGGCGTCAAGATCGATGTCAGCGTCTACTCCTGGAACGACGTCGACCGCAAGATCAAGGAAATGGTCGCCGCCGACGAGGCCCCCGATCTCGCGCAGGCCGGCACCTACGCGGACTACGCCTCGGCCGGCCGGCTCTACGAGGTCGACGACCTGCTCTCCATCCCCGTCCAGGCCGGCTTCCTCCCCCAGCTCGCCGACGCGGGCAAGGTGAAGCGGGTCGCGTACGGGATGCCGTTCGCCGCGTCCACCCGCGTCCTCTTCTACAACAGGAAACTCTTCGCCGAGGCGGGCATCGACCGCGCCCCGCGCAGCTGGAACGAGCTGGCCGCCGACGCCGAGGCGCTCGACGGGGCCGGGGTCGGCACCCCGTACGCGCTGCCGCTCGGGTCCGAGGAGGCGCAGGCCGAGACCATGCAGTGGCTGTTCAGCGGCGGGGGCGGCTACACCGACAACGTCGGCACCTACCGGATCGACTCCGACGACAACGTCCGGACCTTCACCTGGCTCAAGGACAAGCTCGTCGACAAGGGCCTCACCGGGCCCGTCGCCCCTGCCGAACTCAACCGCGCCGACGCGTTCGCGGCGTTCGCGCGCGGCGAGGTCGGCATGCTCAACGGGCACCCCAGCCTGATGAAGATGGCCGCCGACAAGGGGGTCGAGTACGGGACGGCCCCCATGCCGGGGCGTGACACGCGCAAGCACGCGACCATGGGGGTCGCCGACTGGATGATGGCCTTCAAGCAGAACGGGCACGAGGACGAGATCGGTGACTTCCTCGACTTCGTCTACAGCGACGAGAACGTGCTCGACTTCTCCCGGGAGTACGACCTGCTGCCGGTGACCGCGTCCGCGTCCGAGGCTATGGCGGGGGACAAGGGCGACGCGGAGCTGGGGCCCTTCCTCGACGCGCTGCCCAGCGCGGAGCTGTATCCGGTCGGCAAGACGTCCTGGGCGGATGTCAGTGCGGCGCTGAAGGAGCAGATCGGGCGGGCGGTGCGGCCTGACGCGAAGCCGGCGACCGTGCTCGGTGAGCTGCAGCAGACGGCGACTGTCGCTGATCGGGAGGAGTAGGGCGGCCTGGGGGTCGGGGGGCGCGACATGGGGTGGGGGTGCGGGTGCGTCGGCGGGTGCGGCTCGGTGGGGCTGCTCGCGCAGTTCCCCGCGCCCCTGAAAGACACGGCCCCTGCGGGCCTGAAGACCCAGCTCCCGCAGCCCTGCTTTTCAGGGGCCCGGGGAACTGCGCGACCAGCCCCCCCCACGCACCCGCGCCCGGCAACGCACCCACCCCGCCCCACCCCCTCGCGTTGTCACACCCCTCCGTTACGGTCGTCGCATGGACGAGCTGGGCACCCGGGAGCAGGCGATCCTCGCCGTGGAGCGGCAGGGGTGGGAGGGGCCGGGGGCCAAGGAGCGGGTCATCCGGGAGCGGCTCGGTCTGGCGCCGGTGCGGTACTACCAACTGCTCAACGCCCTGCTCGACGACCCCCGCGCCCTCGCCCACGACCCGGTCACCGTCAACCGGCTGCGAAGAGTCCGGGAGGCACGCCGGGCCGAGCGATGACGGATAGGGTCGAACCATGGGCAGCCACAAGGACGCAGAGAACCCCAAGGCCACCTTGCCGACACCCGTGACCCCGGCCGGGCGGGACGCGCTGGACGCGATCCTCGACCGCCCGAGCGGCACGGTGATCGCGCTCGACTTCGACGGCACGCTCGCCCCGATCGTCCCCGACCCCGAGCAGGCCCGCGCCCACCCCGACGCGGTCGCCGCCCTCGCCGCCCTCGCCCCCAAGGTCGCCTCCGTGGCCGTGGTGACCGGCCGCCCGGCGGCCGTCGCCGTCCGCCACGGCGGCTTCGCCGGTGTCCCCGGGCTGGAGCGCCTCGTCGTCCTCGGCCACTACGGCGCCGAACGCTGGGACGCCGTCACCGGCACGGTCAGCGCCCCCGCCCCGCACCCCGGTGTCGCGGCGGTCCGCGCGGAGCTGCCCGGCTTCCTGGACGGCGTCGGCGCGTGGCAGGGGACCTGGATCGAGGAGAAGGGACGGGCGGTCGCCGTCCACACCCGCCGCGCCGGCGACCCCCAGGCCGCCTTCGACGCACTGCGCGCCCCGCTCACCGACCTCGCCGCCCGGCACGGCCTCATCGTCGAACCCGGCCGCATGGTCCTCGAACTCCGCCCCCCGGGCATGGACAAGGGCGTCGCCCTCCGCGAGTACCTGGCGGAAACCGCCGCCGAATCCGTCCTCTACGCCGGTGACGACCTCGGCGACCTCCCCGCCTTCGCCGCCGTCGAGAAACTCCGCACCGAGGGCACGCCCGGCCTCCTGGTCTGCAGCGGCAGCGCGGAGGTCACCGAACTGTCGGAGCGGGCCGACCTGGTGGTGAACGGCCCGGAGGGGGTCGTCCGCCTCCTGGCGGGCATCGCCGGGCACGTATAGCGAGGAGACGAGGAGAGGGCCCGGCCTCCCGTAGCTACCGGGCCTCCTCCAGCGCCCTCAGCTGGTCCAGGAACCACTGCGTGGGCGGCAGCGCGGTGGCCGCCGCGACCAGCCGCTTGCCCCGCTCCGCCCGCTCGGCCGCCGGCAGGTTCAACGCCTCGTCCAGCGCGGCCGCCGTACCCACCACGTCGTACGGGTTCACCACCACCGCGTCGTCCCCCAGCTCCTCGTACGCCCCGGCCTCCCGCGACAGCACCAGCACGCACCCCCGGTCGGAGATCACCGGCACCTCCTTGGCGACGAGGTTCATGCCGTCGCGGATGGGGTTCACCAGGGCCACGTCCGCGAGACGGTACGCGGCGAGGGAGCGTGCGAAGTCGTCCTTGAGGTGGAGGATGACCGGGGTCCAGTCCGGTGTCCCGTACAGCTCGTTGATGTCGTCCGCGACGCGCTGGACCTCGGCCATGTAGTCCCGGTACACCGCGAGGTCCTGGCGCGACGGGTACGCGAAGGCGACATGCACGACGCGCTCGCGCCAGGTCGGCCGGTCGTCGAGGAGCTGCCGGTAGGCGTGCAGGCCGCGCACGATGTTCTTCGACAGCTCGGTGCGGTCGACGCGGACGATCGTGCGGCGCGGGGTGCCGTCGGGCGCCGTGCCGATCTGCTCCCGCAGCGTGACGATGCGCTCGTCGACGTCCCGCTGGTGGGCGCGGGTCCGCAGGAACTCGGCGTCGGCGCCCAGGCCGTGCACGCCGATCCTCGTGCCGGACGTGGCGTCGGGGCCGAGGACGGCGTGACAGCAGGCGGTGAACGCGTCCGCCCACCGCCGGGTGAGGAACGCGGCGCGGTCGGCGCCGAGGATGCCGTCGAGCACCTGTGCGGCGATGTCGTCGGGGAGCATCCGGAAGTAGTCGACGGGCGCCCACGGGGTGTGCGAGAAGTGGCCGATGCGCAGGTCGGGGCGGAGTTCGCGCAGCATGCGGGGGACCAGGACCAGGTGGTAGTCCTGCACCAGGACGGCCGCGCCGTCCGCCGCCTCGTCGGCGAGCGCCTCGGCGAAGGCGCGGTTGTACGTCTCGTACGCCGCCCACTGCCGCCGGAACTCCGCGTCGAAGGCCGGTTCCAGGGGGGTCTGGTAGAGCATGTGGTGCACGAACCACAGCGTGGAGTTGGCGACGCCGTTGTACGCGTCGTGGTGCACGTCGGCGGGGATGTCGAGCATGCGCACGCCCGGTTCGCCGATGCCGCGTCGTACGGCCTCGCGGTCGCCGTCGCCCAGGGCGGAGCAGACCCAGACGGCGCCGGAGGACGGGTCGATCGCGGAGAGGCCCGAGACGAGACCGCCGCCGCCGCGCTTCGCGCCGAGTGTGTCGGTCCTCTCGTCCAGCGTGTAGGTGACGGGTCCCCGGTTGGACGCGACGAGTACGTGGGCCGAGCCGTGCGTTGATGCCATAAGGCTCAACCTAGCCCGGGGGTTCGGAGGTCAAACGTGCGGTTCGGCCGTATACAGGAGTGCCTCGGGGGGTGGGGGGTGCGGGTGCGTCGGCGGGTGCGGGTCCGGTGGGGCTTCTCGCGCAGTTCCCCGCGCCCCTGAAAAGCAGGGGCTGCGCCCCGTGCTTTTCAGTGCCGACGCCGGCACCTTGCAGGCCCGCAGGGGCCTGGGCTTTTAGGGGCGCGGGGAACTGCGCGAGAAGCCCCACACACTCGCACCCGGCGACGAAAACCGCACCCCCTCCCCCTATGCCGCCTTCCGCTCCGCGTACTCCGCGATCTCCACCATCGGCGGCCGTTCCTCCAGGTCCACCGAGTACGTCCGCGGCTCGAACCCCTCCCGTCCGCGCTCGAACTGGGTCAGGACGGGACGGATCAGGTGGCCGCGGGCCAGTCGGAGCTGGGCCGTGCGGTAGATCGCCGCGGACATGCGGCCCAGCGCCTGCCCGTCCTGGTGGCGGTGTTTGCGGACGCCCACGTCGACCTGGGACAGGGCGTCGAGGCCGACCAGGTGCAGCGCGTCGACCAGCATGCCCAGCTCCACGCCGTAGCCGACGGGGAACGGGAGCCGCTCCAGGAGGGAGCGGCGGGCCGCGTACTCGCCGCCGAGGGGCTGGACGAAGCCGGCCAGCTGGGGCCAGTGCATGTTGAGCAGGGGGCGGGCCATGAGTTCCGTCACACGGCCGCCCTGGCCGGCGGCGGAGCCGAGGGGACGGTCGTACATCGCCTTGACGAGGTCGACACCGGGGTCCGTCAGCAGCGGGCCGACGATCCCGGAGACGAAGTCGGACGAGAACTCCCTGAGGTCCGCGTCGATGAAGCAGACGACGTCACCGCTCGTGACGAGCAGGGACCGCCACAGGACCTCGCCCTTGCCGGGCACGGCCGGGACGCGGGGCAGTATGTCGTCGCGGTGGACGACCCGCGCGCCGGCCGCCGCCGCGACCTGCGACGTCCGGTCGGTGGAGCCGGAGTCGACGACCACGATCTCGTCGACGAGCGGGACCTGCCGCATGAGGTCGTGGCGGATGATCGCGACGATGTCGCCGACGGTCTCCTCCTCGTTCAGTGCGGGCAGGACCACGCTGACCGACTGGCCGCAGGCGCGTTTGGCGGCCATGATCCTGTGGAGCGGGCGGTCGGCCATGGACCAGGAGCGGGTACTCAGCCAGCGCTCGACTTCCTTCAGCACAGTGCGCGGCTCCTCTGCGTTCATCTCGCGGTTCGGACGGCTCTCTCAACTGTCCTGGCCTTCGGTTACAGTCTTGGACAACGCTGGTGACCATCGCATGTCGGTGCCCGTCGGCGTATACAACCAAATACCGCTCATCCAGAGGGGCAGAGGGATACGGCCCGATGAAGCCCCGGCAACCCTCCAGCCGGTCTGACCACGTTGTCGTGGTGAGGCTCCCGGCTCGGGAAGGTGCCAAATCCGTCTCACGGCGAAGTGCGTCGTGAGGAAGATGAGGAGAAAGGGCCTCGCCTCCATGGCTGCGCAGACTGTTGCAAGCACCACCGATTCCACCTCCACAGTAGACCTCGGGCCCGCCGCCGCCCTGAGCTGTCGGGAATGCGGTCACCGGGTACCGCTCGGACCGGTCTTCGCCTGTGAGGAGTGTTTCGGGCCTCTGGAGATCGCGTACGACTACTCCGCGTACGACACGGAGGAGCTGCGGAAGACGATCGAGTCCGGCCCCGCGAACATCTGGCGGTACGCGCCCCTGCTGCCCGTCCCGGCCGACGTGGCGACCAAGCCGAACATCAACCCCGGCTGGACCCAGCTCGTCAAGGCCGACAACCTGGCCGCCGCGCTCGGCGTCGACGCCGGCAAGCTGTTCATCAAGGACGACTCGGGCAACCCGACGCACTCCTTCAAGGACCGTGTCGTGGCCCAGGCGCTGGAAGCCGCCCGCGCCTTCGGCTTCACCACCCTCTCCTGCTCCTCCACGGGCAACCTGGCCGGTGCCGTCGGCGCCGCCGCAGCCCGTGCCGGCTTCCGGTCCTGCGTGTTCATCCCGCACGACCTGGAGCAGGGCAAGGTCGTCATGGCCGCGGTCTACGGCGGCGAGCTGGTCGGCATCGAGGGCAACTACGACGACGTGAACCGCTTCTGCTCCGAGCTGATCGGCGATCCGGCCGGCGAGGGCTGGGGCTTCGTGAACGTCAACCTGCGGCCGTACTACGCGGAGGGCTCCAAGACCCTGGCGTACGAGATCTGCGAGCAGCTCGGCTGGAAGCTGCCGGACCAGCTGGTCGTGCCGATCGCCTCCGGGTCGCAGCTCACGAAGATCGACAAGGGGCTGCAGGAGCTGATCAAGCTCGGACTCGTCGAGGACAAGCCGTACAAGATCTTCGGTGCGCAGGCCGAGGGGTGCTCGCCGGTGTCGGTGGCCTACAAGGCCGGCCACGACGTCGTGCGGCCGCAGAAGCCGAACACCATCGCCAAGTCGCTCGCGATCGGCAACCCGGCGGACGGGCCGTACGTGCTCGACATCGCACGGCGGACCGGTGGGGCCGTGGAGGACGTGACGGACGAGCAGATCGTCGAGGCGATCAAGCTGCTCGCCCGGACCGAGGGGATCTTCGCGGAGACCGCCGGCGGCGTGACCGTCGGCGTCACGAAGAAGCTGATCGAGGACGGCGTCCTCGACCCGACGCTGACCACGGTCGTCCTCAACACCGGGGACGGTCTCAAGACGCTGGACGCGGTGGCCGGGACCGGCCTGACCGCGACCATCCGGCCCAGCCTCGATTCGTTCCGAGAGGCCGGTCTCGCGTAAGCAGGACCCGTCAGCAAGTCGTTCGGCTGCGGGTAGGCGGGGCTTGTCGCGCCCACGCGGCGGTAGCCGCACATGGAACACGGCCCCGCGCCCCTTAGGTTCGCTGCACTCCCCGGAGGTTTCCCATCATGTCCGTCAACGTCCGCATCCCCACCATCCTTCGCACCTACACCGGCGGTCAGGCCGAGGTCAGTGCCGAGGGCGGCACCCTCGCCGAGGTGATCGCCGACCTGGAGAAGAACCACAACGGGATCGCCGCCCGGGTTCTCGATGATCAGGGCAAGCTGCGGCGGTTCGTGAATGTGTACGTGAATGATGACGATGTCCGGTTCGAGCAGGGCCTGGAGACGGCGACGCCGGACGGCGCGGGCGTGTCGATCATTCCCGCCGTCGCGGGTGGCTGACCCCCGGTCCGTACCCGTCGGTAGTAACCGTCGGTAACTTTGATTACCGAGAGTTCATCGAATTGCCCCCTCCGTGAGAGAAGCGGAGGGGGCAATTCTCTATGGTTGAGCACTGTAGAGTTGGGGAACCCGGTCCGATCACCGTAGTGATTCCATGCCGGATGCATATGTGATTCCGCCGCACGCCCTATATGAAGTAGCCAAAGTGTGCAGGCCTTTTGTGTATTTCGCTCCTTTTGTGGGGCCCGACTTGCCCTGAATTCGGGCGAATTGTTCGTACATTCCCGACCGGTCGTGTCCAGAATTCTCGTCCGATTGACCTGTTGCAGAGGGCAGTTGGACAGATACATTCGGCCGCGGTCGACGCGTTCCGGCGCACACCCCCAACCGTTGGGGGGTGAGGTCTGACCCGGATCCGCGAAGTGTGGATCTGTGCAAGGGCCAGTAATAGGGGAGTTAGGCATGGCTCAGGGCACCGTCAAGTGGTTCAACGCGGAGAAGGGGTACGGCTTCATCGCGGTCGACGGTGGTGCGGATGTATTCGTCCACTACAGCGCGATTCAGATGGACGGCTACCGCACCCTGGAAGAGGGCCAGCGGGTCGAGTTCGAGATCTCGCAGGGTCAGAAGGGGCCGCAGGCGGACATGGTCCGACTCGCGGCCGGCTGAAGTAACGCGCCGGGTTCAACGCAGCGACGTTCTTCGTTCTTCGTAGGAGGGCTCGCACCCCGTTTTCGGGGTGCGGGCCCTCTTGTGTGCGCGGTGTGGGGTGCGCGGTGGGCCGTGATCGGTCCGGGGCGGGGCGTGCGTCGGTCGCGCAGGGGGTTGCGCACGGGGGCGCGGGGGGCGCGTTCACCTGCGGATCACCGAAAGGCGCTTGCACTCGCAGGGGTCGAGTGCTAATCATTGGCGTTAGCACTCTGAAGGTGAGAGTGACAACGAGGACCGGGTCGGCGAGGCCCGCAAGCCGGGTGGGGCAAGGAACCACGAGGCAGGCAGGCCGTCCGTCGCGGGCGCCAGCGCGGTCCGGAGCAATCCACCCCCTGTCCGGGAGGACCACTTCACATGGCCAAGATCATCGCGTTCGACGAGGAGGCACGGCGCGGCCTCGAGCGCGGCATGAACCAGCTCGCGGACGCCGTCAAGGTGACGCTCGGCCCCAAGGGCCGCAACGTCGTCCTCGAGAAGAAGTGGGGCGCCCCCACGATCACCAACGACGGTGTGTCCATCGCCAAGGAGATCGAGCTCGAGGACCCGTACGAGAAGATCGGCGCCGAGCTGGTAAAGGAAGTCGCGAAGAAGACGGACGACGTAGCCGGTGACGGCACGACGACCGCGACCGTCCTGGCCCAGGCGCTGGTCCGCGAAGGCCTGCGCAACGTCGCCGCGGGTGCCAACCCGATGGCCCTCAAGCGCGGCATCGAGAAGGCCGTCGAGGCCGTCTCCGGCGCCCTGCTGGAGCAGGCGAAGGATGTCGAGACCAAGGAGCAGATCGCTTCCACGGCCTCCATCTCCGCCGCCGACACCCAGATCGGCGAGCTCATCGCCGAGGCCATGGACAAGGTCGGCAAGGAAGGCGTCATCACCGTCGAGGAGTCCCAGACCTTCGGTCTGGAGCTGGAGCTCACCGAGGGTATGCGCTTCGACAAGGGCTACATCTCGGCGTACTTCGCCACCGACATGGAGCGTATGGAGGCCGTCCTCGACGACCCGTACATCCTGATCGCGAACTCCAAGATCGCGAACGTCAAGGACCTGCTCCCGCTCCTGGAGAAGGTCATGCAGTCGGGCAAGCCGCTGCTGATCATCGCCGAGGACGTCGAGGGCGAGGCCCTGTCGACCCTGGTCGTCAACAAGATCCGTGGCACCTTCAAGTCCGTCGCCGTCAAGGCCCCGGGCTTCGGTGACCGCCGCAAGGCGATGCTGAACGACATCGCCATCCTCACCGGTGGCGAGGTGATCTCCGAGGAGGTCGGCCTCAAGCTGGAGAACACCACGATCGACCTCCTGGGCCGTGCCCGCAAGGTCGTCATCACCAAGGACGAGACCACGATCGTCGACGGGTCCGGCTCCTCGGAGCAGGTCCAGGGCCGGGTCAACCAGATCCGCGCCGAGATCGAGAACAGCGACTCGGACTACGACCGCGAGAAGCTCCAGGAGCGCCTGGCGAAGCTCGCGGGCGGCGTGGCCGTCATCAAGGCCGGTGCCGCGACCGAGGTCGAGCTCAAGGAGCGCAAGCACCGCATCGAGGACGCCGTTCGCAACGCGAAGGCGGCCGTCGAGGAGGGCATCGTCGCCGGTGGTGGCGTGGCCCTGCTGCAGGCCTCCTCGGTCTTCGAGAAGCTGGAGCTGACGGGTGACGAGGCGACCGGCGCCAACGCCGTGAAGCTCGCCCTGGAGGCCCCGCTCAAGCAGATCGCCGTCAACGGCGGCCTCGAGGGCGGTGTCATCGTCGAGAAGGTGCGCAACCTGCCCGTCGGCCACGGCCTGAACGCCGCGACCGGTGAGTACGTCGACATGATCGCCGAGGGCATCATCGACCCGGCGAAGGTCACGCGCTCCGCGCTGCAGAACGCGGCCTCCATCGCCGCGCTGTTCCTCACCACCGAGGCCGTCATCGCCGACAAGCCGGAGAAGGCGTCCGCGCCTGCCGGTGGCGGCATGCCGGGCGGTGACATGGACTTCTGATCGACCCCGGTCGATCACCGTCCTGCGGTACCGAGGGCGGCACTCCCCGGAAACGGGGGGTGCCGCCCTCGGGCGTGTCCGGGGTCACATCGGACGTGGGCGCGGCGGCGGAATGCGGTGGCGGGCGGGGCGGTTGTGCGGAGGTGACTATATGCATGCGCATGTAGTGCAGTGTCCGTGCCACCTTCGAACCACCCGTGGCACCCATGCCACCCATGCCGTCCGAACGTCCCGAGGAGTCCCACGTGACCACCGCCTCCACCGCCCGTGCCGCCGAGGTACTGTCCCGGCCCGTCACGATCAACGGTCTGACCGTCCCGAACCGGATCGTCATGGCGCCCATGACGCGGACGTTCTCGCCCGGTGGTGTGCCGGGGGCGGACGTGGCCGCGTACTACGGGCGGCGGGCGGCCGCGGGGGTCGGGCTGATCGTGACCGAGGGGACCTACGTCGGGCACGAGACCGCCGGGGACCTGGACAACGTGCCGAGGTTCGCCGGTGAGGAGCAGCTCGCGGGGTGGGCGAAGGTCGCGGAGGCGGTGCACGCCGGGGGCGGCACGATCGTCCCGCAGCTGTGGCACATCGGGGCCGTCCGGCAGCGGGGGCAGCTCTTCCCCGAGGCGCCGGTCCTCGGCCCGTCCGGTCTGCGGGTCGACGGCACCGAGGCCGAGGGCGGCCGGGCCATGACGCAGGCCGACATCGACGAGGTCATCGAGGCCTTCGCCAAGTCCGCCGCCGAGGCGGAGCGCATCGGCATGGACGGCGTCGAACTGCACGGCGCCCACGGCTACCTGATCGACCAGTTCCTCTGGGAGCGCACCAACCGCCGTACGGACGCCTACGGCGGTGACCTCGTCGCCCGGACGAGGTTCGCGGCGGAGGTCGTGGCGGCCGTGCGGGACTCCGTGTCCGCCGATTTCCCCGTCATCTTCCGCTACTCGCAGTGGAAGCAGGACGGCTACGACGCCCGCCTCGCCCAGACGCCCGAGGAGCTGGAGGCGCTGCTGAACCCGCTCGTCGCGGCCGGCGTCGACGCCTTCCACGCGTCGACGCGCCGCTACTGGCAGGCGGAGTTCGAGGGTTCCGAGCTGAACCTCGCGGGCTGGACGAAGAAGCTCACCGGCAAGCCCGCCATCACGGTCGGCTCGGTCGGTCTGGACGGCGAGTTCCTCACCGCGTTCGCCGGTGAGGGCGCGACGACGAAGGCGATCGACGACCTGCTGAACAGCCTGGAGGCCGAGGAGTTCGACCTCGTTGCGGTGGGCCGCGCACTCCTCCAGGACCCGCAGTGGGCCGCGAAGGTCCTCGACGGCCGCTTCGACGAGCTGAAGGCGTTCCAGCCGGCGGCGCTGACCTCGCTCAGCTGAACCTCATCACCCGTACCTTTCGCCAAGTCTCCCCAGTACCCGGCGGTAGCGAGCCAATTCCGTCATATGTGTCGTTGTACTGTCGTGGGCACAGCGCCGTCGGCGCCCCAACTCCGGTGACTATCCTGGTAGTTGGGGCGCCGATGGGCTGATGATCGGATCCCCCCACGCATCGGACAGGCATCCCCATGGCACGACACAAGCTCATCCTCAAGAACAAGCGGTACGTCGCGGCCGCTGCCGCCGTGGCGGCCGTCGCCGGTGGTCTCGGTGTGGCCGCCACCGCGGACGCCGGCGAGCCCGTCGCCCGGAAGACCCCGGTGAAGAAGGTCGTCGTCAGGACGGTGTTCGCACCGGCCGACACCGCCGCCTTGGCCCCGGCCGTCACCTACTCCACCGAACTGGTGCCCGTGGCCGGCCGGGTGCAGGTCAAGGAGGAGCTGCGGCGCGACGGCGGTACGCGGATCGAGCTGCGGCTGCGGGACCTCGCCGCGGACCGTACGTACGGCGCTCATGTACACACCAAGCCGTGCGGCAAGCTGCCCGCCGACGCCGGGCCGCACTACCAGAACGAGCTGGACCCGAAGCAGCCCTCCGTCGACCCGGCCTACGCCAACCCCGAGAACGAGGTCTGGTTGGACCTGAGGACGAACGGGAACGGCTCGGCGCGTTCGATCGCGGTCGTAGACTGGCGGTTCCGCGAGGGCGGGGCCCGTTCCGTGGTGCTGCACGAGGCCGCCACGTCCACGCACGAGGGTCACGCGGGGACGGCCGGCGCGCGACTGGCCTGCGTGAACGTGCCGTTCGTGTAGGGGCGGGCAGGGCGCGCGGGAACCAGCCGCCGCGCCGAGGCGGGTCAGTCGGCGTAGTCCTTGAGCTTCTCGGTGTCCAACGTGTTGCTCACGGGCGCCGGGATCTCGACGGTCGCGCCCCACGGGTGGGACTCGGTCTGCCGGTACCGCCGAGGGGGTCGGACCACTCGCCGTCTCCCCGGAAATGGTCCACCGGTACGAGCGTGCCGTCGGTGCGCGCGCGGCCCTTGCGATATGTCTCGGCCTTCACTCCGGACTCGGGTACGAGGCCCAGGTCCGGACGGTGTTGCATGCACTGACGCAGCAGCTACATGAAGATCGAGCGGTGGTTGCCGTCCGGCATTGCCTTGACCTCGACTTTTCCGTTGAGGTACTCAAGCCGCACGGTTTCGGGAGCCGCTGCGGCCAGCTCCTCGAACTCGTCGACGTCGAGCGGGCCGTGCCGGACGCACAGCTTCCCGCCGAGGAACTCCAGCCGGTTCCGCTGCTCCCTGGGAGCCCTGCGGACGAGTTCCTCGAAGTCCTCGACGGACATCTGCGGGCGCTCATCGGTGTCAGGGGGTCATGGTGTCGCCTCCTTCCCCCGTCGTGCCCCGGTGCGATGCCGCCGGACCGTAGGAGCGTCATACGAGTGTCCTTTCGCGTGGCTGTGGTGACATCGCCGCACGGATCCGGGCCGCGTGGGTGTGGACTGCGGCGGCGGAGAGGGGCGTATGGGGGTGGGCGGGGGCGCGTTCGCCTCGGCAGGCGCTGCAGACACCGCCCGGCAGGGCTTCCGGGCGGCCCGGGGTACGGCAGTGGGCGCATTCCAGCATGCGGAGGGGTGGACGGGAAGGGTGTGGTTCCGGGGCCCGGTCCGGCTCCCGTTGCGGTTGCGGCTCCGGCTCCGGTGGGAGTTTGTCGCGGAGGCGGGTGCGGATGAGGGCCGCCGGGCTGTGGACCGGGACGGGGAGGCCCGCGGTGAGGGCCCGGTGGATGTGCTCCTCGGTGGCGCCGCGCTCGAACCACGGTGCCAGCAGCGGGGCCAGGGCCACGCAGTCGGCCTGCGAGAGGGACAGGGCCGGAACCGTACGGCCGAGGGCGGCGAGCAGGATGTGGGCGCGGGAGCGGGTGGGACGGGTCCGTTCCGATTCCTCCTCGGGTACGTCACCCCGTGTGAAGCCCGCCCACCAGTCGTCGTCGCGCGCGGTACGGGAGAACCACGTTCGGGTGATCCAGTGCGCGGTGCCCGACTCGGCGGTCAGGTGTTCGCGGCCCCGGCGCAAGTACCCCGCCCCCTGCAGCCTGTTGAGGGCGGTCCGCAGGGCGCACTGGCCGTACGGCAGCTCCTTGGCCAGCGTTTTCACGCTGATGTCGGCGCCGTCGGGAAGCCGGTCGAGGTACGCGGCGATCGCTGCTTCGCGGGGGAGAAGGTCCGCGAAGTCGTGTGTGGTGCGGGGGAGTTGCCCAGGGGCGGCACGTTTGCCGTAGCCCGGGGCCGCCATGGGATGGCGATGCGGAGGGTGTGAGTCCGCGTGCGCGGGCGGGGCGGCGGCACTAAAGTTGGCAACAGCCATGGGATCGAACTTTTCCTTCGATCTTGTAGGTCAAGCCCCCGCAGGTGTTGGTAGCACCTGGCGGGGGCTGTTTCGTCTGCGGGCACCGTATCAGCATCGTCACCGTGCGTGGCAAGTCGAACGCGTGACGTCAACTTGCCGGGTGGGAGGGTGGGTTGAGGCCCACCTCCCCATCCGAAAAAAGAGGGCTCGCGGCTGACGGCTTGAGCTTCGGGGCGTATCGGCGAGGGTTAATTCGCTCGCCCGGGGGCGGGGCGGATGAGTAGCGTGGGGGCACTTCGGTGATCACGCTCTCCAGAAGGACGCCGCAGAACGGGAGCGGGCGAGCACGCACACCTGTGCGTGGCCAAGAAGCGGGCGGCAGTGAGTTTGCCCTGCCCTTCTCCCGCGCACAGGAGTGTCCCGCCATGAGTTCCGTAGCTGTATCCGCCCGCATCCCCGTCGGGCTCGGTCTGCCCGTCGACGACCCCGCCGGTCTGCTGACCTGGGCCCGGCTCGCCGACGCCAGCCCCTTCCGCACACTTGGACTGCTGGACCGCCTGGTCTACGACAACCCCGAACCGCTGGTCACGCTGGCCGCGCTCGCCGGGGCCACCAGCCGTGTCCGCGTCCAGACCGAAGTCCTGCTCGCCCCGCACCACAACACCGCGGTCCTCGCCAAGCAGACGGCCACGCTGGACCGGATCTCCGGCGGGCGCTTCACCCTCGGCATCGGGGTGGGCGGGCGTGAGGACGACTGCCGGGTCGCCGGGATCGACATCCGGCGGCGCGGCCGTCGCCTCGACGAGCAGCTGGAGCAACTGCGTTGGGCCTGGTCAGGTCAGCCCTACGCGGAGGGGGTCGGGGCGGTCGGACCGCTGCCCGCCACCCCCGGCGGCCCCGAGGTCCTCTTCGGCGGCTTCGCCCCTGCCGCGCTCGAACGCGTCGCACGCTGGGGCGACGGCTTCCTTGGCGCGGCGCTGCCTCCGACGTACCTGGACCGTCTGTTCCGCGACGTCGAGGCCGCCTGGGAGAGGCACGGGCGCTCCGGGCGCCCGAAGCTCGTGGCGCAGGTCAGCGTCGCGGTCGGGCCGCCGTCCGTGATCGCCGACGCCCGCGCCAACCTGCTGCGCTACTACGCCTTCACCGGCCGCGCGGAGTACATGGCGGAGGGGCTGCTGACCACACCGGAGGCCGTACGGGCGGCGGTCGCCGGGTACGCCGGGATCGGGGCGGACGAGGTGATCCTGTACTGCTGGTCACCCGACCCCGGCCAGATCGGGCGCCTCAGTGAAATGCTGTTCGAACAGTAGGTGTTGGTGCAGTAGGCGTTGGTGACGGACGGGGGTCCTGGTGGGTACGAGACGCGCGCGGAAGATGTTGCGGAAGATGGAGAGCGGTGAGCCCGTGCAGCTCGTCATCAGCATGACGACGATGAAGGGGCTCACCCGGCTCGCCTTCATCGCCGAGCAGTTCGGGTACGAGTACATGGACCTGAACATCACCAGTGACAACAAGATGGCGCTGCGCCTCGTGCCCGACCCGAGCCCCGAGGGCCGGGAGCGTGCCGAGCGGAACCGGGCGCGGTATCCCGACGCGCGGAACGGTGGTTCGCTGCCGCCCGTCGTGCCCGAAGAGGTCGAACTGCTCAGGGCCCGCATGTTGTTCGACCTCGGGCATCAGCACACGGACAAGCAGCGGCTGGCCATCGCGGGCATCGGTCTCAGCGGGCTGGCCTTCGGTATCGGATACCTGTTCAAGGACGTCGCTGTGGGCGTGGGTGTCGTCGTCGGCATCGGCAGCTGGGTCGTGCTCATGGGTATGGCGTATGCGGGCCTTGTCGCGACCCGTCGTCGCAACGCCAAGTACACCGCCCGGCTGGAGGCCGCCGGGTTCACGCCGGTGACCGACCGGGCCGGCCGCCTGCGGTATCTGCCGCCGGGCGGCCGACTGCCGGGCCACGGCAACCCGTTCGGCTAGCGCCGCTTCAGGTCGTCGACGAACGCGGACCACACCTCGGCCCGGAACACGAGCGCCGGGCCGAGGGGGGTCTTGGAGTCCCGCACGGGGATGTGGGTGGGGTGGCCTTCGGCGACTTCGAGGCAGTTGCCGCCGTCGCCGCCGCTGTAGGTCGACTTGTGCCAGGTGGCGGTGTCAGAGATGTTCCTCATGCGTGTAATCCTGGGCCATGACCTCAAGCATGACCAGGGACTTCTCGGGCGAGAGCGCTGCGGCGGTGAGGAACTCGTAGGTGCGTCTCTGGTGTCGGACTGTGGCCGGGTCGTCCTCCAGACGCCCGGTGCCGACCCCCTCGTAGTAGACCAGTGGCGGGGCCTCGTCGAAGTCCATCAGCTTGAGAGCACCTTGCATCGCCGCATGCGCTCCCGCCTCGAACGGCAGTACCTGTACGACGACCCGACTCTGTCGGACCAAGCCGATGATGTGGAGCAGGGCCTCTGCCATCACCTCGCGTCCGCCCGTCACACGCCGTAGGGCGGCCTCGTCCAGCACCGCCCACAACAGCGGTTCGGTTGGATCATCGAGGATGCGTGCCCTCTCCATTCGGGCCGTGACCAGTTCGTCGATCACTCTCTGTGGTGCCGTCGGTCGGTACGCCCGGCACACGGCACGTGTGTACGCCGGTGCCTGGAGCAATCCGGGGATCAGTAGAGGCGCGTACTCCCTGATCTCCGTGGCCTCTGTCTCGGCCTCCGCAGCTTCCGCGAAGTGCTCCGGATACTTGGACTTGGCGGCGGCCTGGCAATTCCGCAGGAAAAAGTCCCCCGTCTCCAGCGCCACATCGATCAGCCGCGCGATCTCCGGCTGCAACCGCCGTACCGCCGACTCCAGTTGCCCCACGAACGACCCGCTCACGAACAACCGCTGGCCCAGATCCTCCTGGCTGAGCCCCGCCCTCTCCCGGGCATGCCGCAACTCCGCCCCCAGCAGCGCCCGGGGTGACGACGACGGGTCCAGATCCTTCGGTCCTGGCATGGCCACGGCTCCCTGTCCAGCAGAACCCCTGTTGGGGCGTCGTATCTGGCCAGGCTAAAGCCCTTTCGGACACGCTGTGTGGTGAATCGGCAACCCAGTGTGGAGGGCGTGGACGTGGAGAACAGAGCGGCGGCGAAGGGGCGCAACCCGGTGCGGACGACCGAGGAGGCCGTGGAGCAGCTCGACCGGGCGCTGCGCGGCGTCGGGATCGTCCTGCCGTCGCTGCGGGTCGATCCGATCACCGGAGCCAGCGAACTGCCTTACCCACTGGTCGAGTTGGGCTGCTGCAATCTCCAGGTCGCCGCCAACCTGGCCGCCGTCCTGCGCGAGGCGGCCGAGACGTGACGGCGTCGGCGCGGTCGTACGCCGTCGACGTGCGGGACGGCCGGATCGGCGAGGTGATGGGCCGGGAGGGCGGTTACGTGCAGTTGCGGCCGGTCGGGGGCGGACGGGAGTGGGACTGTCCGCCGGGCGCGCTCCGCGAGGCGGCCCCGGGGGAGGTGCTGCGGGCCCGGGTGCGACAGGTCAACGAGGAGGGAAGGCTGCCGTGTTGAGCGCTTGGTGACACTTGGAGGGAAACTGTCCCCTTTGCGGGGTGACCGTGCCAGGCTGGACGGTCATGGATCGAGGGCGGGGGACGGCGATGCGCGGGACGCTCGGGTTGGTGGCGTGTCTGGTCGGACTGGTGTGCGGGTGCGGTGGGTCGGGCGGTGATACGGGCGGCGGGTCCGGCGGCGACGCGAAGGCGGGGCCGGACAGGCCGCGCGCCACGGCCCCGGCCTCCCCCTCTGCCTCGGATTCCGGGGGCGGGGGCCGGGCGTACGTGACGTTCACGTCCGCCGAGCCGGTCAGCCCGGACACCCTGGAACGGGCCGCCGGGCTGATGCGGGACCGGGTGAAGGCGGCCAAGCTGACGGATGTCGAGGTGACGGTCGAGGAGAAGCGGCAGATCACGGTGGCGGGCCCGGCCGAGAGTCAGGAGTCGTTGAAGGCGCTGGGCGCGCCGGCCGAGCTGGCGTTCCGGCCGGTGCTCAGCCAGCTTCCGACGCAGGACAAGGGCACGTGCCGGGCGGAGGCGGACGCTTCCCCGTCGCAGCCGCTGACCGCGTGCGGGGAGCAGCAGGACGCCCTGTCCACGTACGAACTCGGCCCCGTCGCCGTGCCCGGCACGGATGTGTCCGACGCGGCGGCGGACGTCGACGCGGCGCGTGGCGGCGGCTGGTTCGTGACGCTGGAGTTCACCTCGGCGGGCGCGAAGAAGTTCGCTGACGTCACGGGCCGGCTGGCCCGGCAGACCCCGCCACAGAACCAGTTCGCCATCGTCCTCGACGGTACTGTCGTCTCCGCTCCCTCCGTGAGCACCGCGATCACGGGCGGCACGGCCGAGATCTCCGGCGACTTCACCCCGCAGGAGGCCGAGGAACTGGCGGCCAACCTGGACACGGGCGCCCTGCCCGTGCGGCTGAGGGTGTCCTCCGTGACGACGGTGCCGGCTTCTCAGGGCTGACCACGGTGACCGGGCCGGGGCCGTTCGAGGTACTGGAGGATGCCGCCGACGGAGAAGCAGAGGGCGCCGGTGAGGGTGCCCCAGTTGGCGATGTCGGCGTTGATCAGGCTTCCGGTGGCCGGGCGGGTGTAGGCGGCGAACGCCGAGACCATGAAGAGGACCGAGCCGAGCTGGTTCACGGCGACGATCCACCAGCCGAGGTCGTGCGGCAGCAGGCGCGGCCGGCCGTGGCAGATCTCCACGAGGGCGAGGTGCCCGGAGATCAGGAAGAGCACGCAGCCGATCATGTCGGGCGTCCAGATCAGACGGTTGACCTGCTGCACGCTCAGGCCCTGGAGGAAGGAGTCGAGCAGGTTGACGGCGAAGACCAGGGTGCCGGCGAACAGGACGAACGTGCTCAGCCAGTCGGCCCGCGCCGGCTCGTAGCTCCACCAACGCCAGCGCCGGGTGACCAGGACACCTTCGCCGCCCGGCACATGGCGAGGCGCGTTGATCACCTGGAGCAGGGACACATAGCCGCCGGTGTTGAAGCACAGGCCGCCGGCGAAGTAGATCGACGCGGCGGTGGTGGCGTCGCCCGAGCCGAACTGGGCGACGGCAGCACCCGCGGCGAACAGTGCTCCGCCGAGGACGAAGACGGTGGCGGCGATCGCGTTGAGCCTGCGCAGCCGGGCGACGGCGGTGTCGTCGGCGCTGGCGTGACGGGCGGCGGCCGCGCCGGTCGGGTGGACGGTGATGAGTCCGCGGCGCCGGGCGAGCCGCGACTCCCAGACCGCGGTACCGCCGCCGGGCGGCTGCCAGGTGAGCCGTGTCGTGAACGGCCCGGCGCCCTCGGCGTGCTGTCGGGCCTGTCCGGCCTCTCCGAGCTGTCCGGGCTGTCTCATCGAGGGCCGTCTGCCGCTGCGCCCATGGCATCTCCCCAGGTCACTGAGGGGCCGGGTGCCGTCGACCGCGGACCCTGAACCCCCGTCGACTCTGCCAGACCCGGGGGGAGGCGGCCCGGTGTCGGAGCGTGCGTTGGTCCGATCAGCGGATGTCGTGTCGGCTGGGCGTCAGCCGGGCGTCGGGTGTGGGTGTGGGTGTCGGGGGGTGCGGCGTCCTGCGGGGGACCCGCTCAGACGTTCCCCATCGGCTCGATGTCCATCCGGACCGGCTCGCCCCAGATACGCGTCACGTCGTAGTCCGTGAACTCCTGGACCAGGCGGTACGCGATGGCGGGGCGGGGGCCCCGGCGCTGCGCGGCGAGAAACAGCTCGGCCTCGCGGCGGTCGCGGCGGGGGGTGCCGCAGAGCTGCCAGACCTGGCCGTTCCACGCCTCGGGGAGCCAGCGCTGCTGGGGCTGGGGGCGGTCGTCCCGTATGCCGTAGCGCGAGGGGGCCTGGGCGGCGGGGCCGGTGGGGCGGGGAGGGCCGTAGCTGTCGTTCAGCTGGGTGCGGCGGGCGGCGCGGCGGCGGGTCTCGCAGAGGAGACAGCGGTCCGGGGCCTCCTCGTCGACCGGGCCGTTCGGATGCTCGGCGCAGCGGGTCGTCGGCTTGGCCGCCGTGACCGTGTCGTCCAGCAGCTCCAGGGCACGCCTGATGTCCGCCTTCACCTCGTGCAGCCGGGCGTCCGTCGTCTCGGCGCTCAGCGTCTCGCCGTGTTCCCCGAGGAGACGCAGGGCACGGCCGAGGGCGGTGAGCTGGGCGTGGTTCACGGGCTCGGTCCTTTCCTGGGAAGTGGGCATGGGGGCATGCGGGACATCAGCGATCCCCACCACCGTGCCACATACCACTGACAGCGACTCCGGGGCCGGGCCGCATCGATCCGGCTATGTACACTGAAGGGCGAGATCAACGATGATTCTGTACATCGTGGGAGCCGGAGGGTCGCATGTCCCTGACGCACATCGACATCGACGACGAGACGCTGGAGACCGCCAAGCGCCTGGGCGGGCACCGGACGAAGACGGCGGCCGTGGCGAAGGCGCTGGAGGAGTACAACCTGCGGCTGCAGCGCGGCGCCGCCCATGACAAGTACTTCGAACTCGCCGAGGAGTGGGACATCGAGGGAGCCGAGGCCGCGCATCGCGCGGACAAGGAGGCCCACCGCGCGTGAGCGGCTATCTGCTGGACTCGTCCGCCCTGTGGCGCCTGCTCCGGGACCGGCATCTCCACGACGTGTGGCGTCCGGTCGTCATGGACGGCGACCTCCGGTCGTGCTACCCGCAGCGGGCGGAGTTCCTGCGGTCCGCTCGTGATCTCAAGGAGTACGAGGCGTACCACGCGATGTTCGCGGCCCTCTACGCCGACGTCTCCGTACCGAAGAACGCGCCGCACTGGATCGGCGGGCTGCAGCTCAGGGCCGCCGAGCAGGGTGAACACCAGGCACTGTCCGCCGTCGATCTGCAGATCTGCGCCACCGCCGCTCACCATGGTCTGGTCGTCCTGCACGACGACAGGGACTTCGTGAGAGCTGCCCGTCTGGCGGTCGAGCTGCGACAGCTCAACGTTCATCAAGGGCCCTTGTAGGTCGGCCCCGTCATCGCCGCCGCCAGGGCCGCCCGCAGGTGGCCCTCGTTCTCCGTCAGCAGGCGGGTCGCGGTGTCCGCGTCCACGCCGGTCAGGATGGTGAGGATGGCGTGCTTGACCTGGCCGTTCGTGGCCGTGAGGGCCGTTTCGATCTCGGTGTCCGTCGCGCCCGTGGCGAGGGCGACGATGCGGTGGGAGCGGGCGCGGAGCTTGTCGTTGGTGGCGCGGACGTCGACCATGAGGTTTCCGTAGGTCTTGCCGAGACGGATCATGGTGATCGTCGAGAGCATGTTGAGGACCAGCTTCTGGGCCGTGCCGGCCTTGAGGCGGGTCGAGCCGGTGACCAGCTCCGGTCCGGCGACGATCTCGATGCCGTGGTCGGCCGCCGCGGCGAGCGCGCTGGCCGCGTTGCAGGACAGACCGATGGTGAGCGCGCCGACCGCGCGCGCGTGCTCCACCGCGCCCACCGCGTACGGGGTGCGGCCGGAGGCGGAGACGCCGACCACGGTGTCGTCGGGCGTGAGTCCGAGCGCGTCGAGGTCGGTCCGGGCCAGCTCCGCCGAGTCCTCCGCCCCCTCGATCGAGGTGATCACGGCATCCCGGCCGCCCGCGATCAGGCCCACGACCTGCGAGGGCGCGGTGTTGAACGTCGGCGGGCACTCGGACGCGTCCAGGACGCCCAGCCGCCCGGCCGTACCCGCCCCCGCGTAGACGAGCCGGCCGCCCCGGGCCATCCGCTCCGCGATCGCGTCGATGGCCGCCGCGATCAGGGGCAACTGCGCGGAGACCGCCGTCGGCACGGTCGCGTCCTCGGCGTTCATCAGCTTCGCGATGTCCAGCGTCGGCAGCTGATCGATGTCGGCCAGCTCCGGCCGGAACGCCTCGGTCGTCAGCGACTCCAACTCGGCGCGCACGGCCAGGTGGTTGGGGAGGGCGGAGGCGTCGGGAGTGCCGGGAGTGGAGGGCATGGGGGGCTCATTCCGTACGGGGCCGTGCGGTGGTACGGCGGTGCTGCGGGTGCTTCGCTGCGGAGGCCTGCGCGGTGCCGGGGCGCTCGTCACCGGGTGCTACCGGGACGGGCCGCCGACCCGGTGCCGGTGTGCCAACGCCTCGTACGACGCCGACAGCGCGGGCGCCGCCGACTCGTACGTGCGCTGCGCCACCCCGACGAACAGGCAGTCCACCACCAGCAGCTGACTCGTCCGGGACGACATCGCCGCCGGTCGCAGCTCGCTCTCCCGGGCCGTGGACGTCGTCAGGACGTGGTCGGCGTACTGGGAGACCGGTCCGTCCGGCCGTCCGGTGATCGCGATCGTCGTGGCCCCGTGGTCGAAGGCGACCCGCAGCGGCTCGATGACGTCGCCCGTCGAGCCGGAGTGGGTGATCGCCACGGCCACGTCCTTCGCGCGGAGCTGCACCGCGTTGGTGACGGCGAGGTGCGGGTCGCTGTGGGCGTGGGCTATCAGCCCTATGCGGAGCAGCTTCTGCGTGAGGTCCTGCGCGACCAGCCCGGACGCCCCGACGCCGTAGATGTCTATACGGCGGGCCCCGGCGAGCGCTCCGACCGCCGCGCCGAGCTGGGCCATGTCGAGTCCGGCCGCCGTGTCCGCGAGGGTCTGCTGCTCGTCGTAGGCGAGCTTGGCGACCACGTCGGGCAGCGGGTCGTCCACCGCGATGTCGGCCGTGACCGAAGGGGCGCGGCCCGACTGCTGGTGGGCGGCGAGTCCGGCGAGGGCGAGGCGCAGGTCGCGGTAGCCGGGGTAGCCGAGGAGGCGGGCGGTGCGGACGACCGTCGCCTCGCTGGTGCCGGTCAGCTCGGCGAGGCCGGTGACCGTGAGGGCGGCGCAGGCCGCCGGGTCGTTCGCGACGGCCTCCGCGACGCGCTGCATCGAGCGGGTCATGGACGGGGCCAGCGTCCGCACCTTCGCCGCGAGGGCGGCGGGGGCGGGTGGTGCGGACGACGTGGTCGCGGAGCCGCTCCGGCCTTCGGCCGGGCGGCCGGCGGCCTGTCCGGTCGCGGCTGCGAAACTTTCCTTCACGTCATCACTCACATGATGAAAGATATTTTCTTTCCGGCCGTATGGTCAAGGGCCGCACAATGGGTGCATGAGCCCCAGCAGTGACCCCGTGAGCCCCCTTGAGCAGGCGCTGCACGCGGCCCGCGCCCTCGTACTCGCCGATCTGGCGGCCGGGAGGGTCGCCGAGGCCGATGTCGTGTCCATGGTCGAGGAGTCGGTCGTGCAACGCCGCTGGTGGGTCGAGCAGTGGCCGGACGGGGTGCCGTACGTCGCCGGGCTCGTCGCCCAGGACGTCCAGGACGCCCTGCTCGAACGGTACGGCCGCTGGCCCCTCTGCCCGGTCTGCGACGACGGCGACCCGCACGCGCTCGACGTGGAACCGGAGCTGGGACCCGACCCGCGATGGGTGTGCCACAAGGCGGGGGTGCGGGTCGCGGCGGTGGGGGCGCTGAGGACGGCGATCGGAGAAGCGGCGGGAGAGGGGCCCGGAGGCGCGTTCGAAGAGGGGCCCGGAGGGGCGTTCGGAGAGGGGCGTTCCTCGTGAGCCTCTACATCGATCCGCCCACCTGGCCGGGGCACGGCCGCATGTGGTCCCACCTCGTGAGCGACCACTCCTTCGACGAACTGCACGCCTTCGCGCAGCGGTTGGGCATCCCCGAGCGCGCCTTCGAACGCGACCACTACGACATCCCGTCCCACCGCTACGAGGAGGTCGTGCGGGCGGGAGCCGCGGAGGTCGGCTCGAAGGAGCTGCTGCGCAGGCTGACGGAGGCGGGCCTGCGCAGACCGAAGCGGCGGGGCGCCACGACGGCCTGAGCGGTCCCGGCCCGTGCGGTACCGGCCCGTGCGGTCCCGGGCCCGTGCGGTCCCGGCCGGTGCGAGTCGGACCCGGTGGACGTCAGGTGCCGAGGCGGAGTTCGTACGCGAACTGCGTCCCGTGCTCGCCGTCGCCCCAGTCGTCGCTGACCTTGTGGAAGCCGGCCCGGGTGACGACGCCCTGTGAAGGAGTGTTCGTCTTGTCGACGACCGCGAAGAGTGACCGTACGTCGCCCTGTTCCCGGGCCCGTTCCCGTGCCCAGTCGGCCAGCCCGCGCAGTGCCTCGGTCATGTAGCCGCGTCCGCGCGCCCCCTCGACCAGGTCGTAGCCGACCTCGACGCGGCCCTCCTCGTCCGGGGCGCCGTGGTAGCCGAGCGCGCCGACGGCCATGCCGTCCTCCTCGCGTACGAGCACGAACATGCCCCACTCCGGCCGGTGCACCCCCGCCTCGTACGCCTGGAACACCAGCCCCGCCCCGACCCGCGTCCCGTCGATGGGCCCGCCCACGATCCAGTCGAAGCCCCCCGTGCCGCTCTCGGCGAGATCGGCCGCGGCGGCCGGGTGGACGCCCTGGAGGACGATCCGCCCGGCGTCGATGTGCAGCGGGTTGCGCCACCGCCACTCCGTGACGGGCGCGCGCCCCGGCAGCTCGCCCCGGCCGGTGGCCCACAGCAGCGTCGCCCAGGGGTCGTCACCGGGCCTGACATGCGGGAAGAGGCGCGCGAGCACGGTCTCGCAGAGCCCGACGGGCGGCAGGTGCGCGGATGCGGGCAGTCCGAGGCCCTCCGCGATGTCGTACGTGTGCAGCAGCACCTCGGCGACCCCCATCGCCGCGAAGCCCTCACGGTCGGCCGCGCGGAACGGATACGGGTGGTAGCCCCGCACCGAGCGGGGAGTGGCGGTGACGGTGGCGGCCAGCAGCACACCGGTCGTCCGGATCACCTCCAGTACGTCGGCGTTGTCCTCGCACTCGGACATGTCGATCTCGAACGGCACCCAGCGAGCCGTCGGCCGCCCCGCCAACTGCCCCGCGTACGCGAGCAGGTCCGACGCGATGTGGTCGGCCGTCCCCCGGCAACTCCACTCCAGCCGACCGGCCTTGACGCCCTCCCAGTCCTGGTCGACCACCGTCTCCAGCACCGCCAGACAGTGTTCGACCGCTTCCTGTACCTGATCCCCACCCATTGGTCGCATGGCGGCGAGGATAGGCGGGGTCAGACGTCCGTACGTACCGGATTTACGGCGCTGTCACCGCTCCCGGCCACCAGCCGGGAGGCCCGCGTACGCCGGTGCAGGCGCAGCGACACGGCCGTGGTGCCGATCGCGGCGGCGGTGATGGCGGCGCCCGCCCAGGCGGTGGAGGCGAAACCGAAGCCCGCGTCGATGACCACCCCGCCGACCCAGGGGCCGCCGGTGTTGCCGAGGTTGAACGCGGCGGTGGTGGTGGCGCCGGCCAGGGTCGGGGCGGCGCCCGCGACGTTGAACAGCCGGGCGTTGAGCGCCGGGGCGGTGTAGAAGCAGGACACCCCGAGGAGGAAGGAGAGCAGCACGGCGGCGACGGCGTACTGGGCGAGCAGCGCCAGGGCGACGAGGAAGACGGTGGAGGCGGTGATACCGCTGAGCAGCACCCCGAAGAGGTGCGCGTCCGCGACCCGGCCCCCGATCGCCGTGCCGATCAGCGCGCCGATCCCGAACAGCGCGAGAACCGTCGGCACCCATCCGTCGTCCAGCCCCGCCACGTCCGTGAGCAGCGGCGCGAGATAGCTGAACGCGCAGAAGACACCGCCGGCGGCGAGCGCCACGACGGCGATGGTCAGCCAGACCTGCCGGTCGCGGTAGATCCGGACCTCCTGCCCGAGCCGGGGCAGCTCCTCGGGCCGGGGAATGGCCGGAACCAGTGTCACGACCCCGACGAGCGCGATCGCCGAGGCCACCGCCACCGCCCAGAACGCCGACCGCCACCCGAAGTGCTCCCCGAGGAACGCCCCCGCCGGCACCCCGAGCACGTTCGCGATCGACAACCCGCCGATCATGATGGCCAGGGCGCGCGCCCGCGCGTTCACCGGCACCATCGCCACGGCCACGGCCGCCCCGACCGCCCAGAACCCCGCGCAGGCGAGTGCGCTCACGACCCGGGAGGCGAAGAGGACGCCGTAGTTCGGGGCGAGGGCACCCGCGACCTGCCCCAGCCCGAAGATCGTGATCAGCGCGACCAGCGTCGTACGCCGGGGCAGACGCAGCGTCGCCACCGCCAGCAGCGGCGCCCCGACCACCATCCCGATCGCGAACGCCGAGATCAGCAGCCCCGCCCGTGGAATGGACACGTGCATGTCCTCGGCGAGGGGCGGCAGCAGCCCGGAGAGCATGAACTCACTGGTGCCGAGCGCGAAGACGGCGAGGCCGAGGACGTAGACGGAGAGGGGTATGCGGAAGCGGGCGGGGTGGTCCTGGGCGGTGGCGGCAGAAGACATATACAGGGGCAACCGGCGGCCGGGGGACCGCATTCCCTCGTGGCTCGATCGATGCGCCCGGTCAGCCCGTCAGCAGCGCCAGCTCGGTGCGGAGGTTCTCCCGCGCCCGGCCTTCCCACTCCCGCTCCCCGTACGGCGTCCTGAACAGCCGGGGCAGGTCGAGGAGCTGGCGCAGCACCGCCGCGCGGCCCTCCCGGAACGCCTCGTCCGGTACGAACCCGTACTCCTCCCGCACGGCGGCGGCGTAGGCGGCGTACGCGTCCGGCGGCGACGCGAGGATCGCGAGGTCCGCGTCGCACAGCACCTGCCCGTTGGAGTCGTCGTCGGCCGGATCATGGGTGATCGTCAGCCGCACCAGCCGGGCGACCTCCGCCACCTTCGCCGCCGGCACCCCTGCCTCGGTCAGCGCCCGCTCGGCGAGCCGGGCCGACCGCTCCTCGTTCTCCGACCTGTCCGGCAGGTACACGGCGTCGTGGAACCAGGTCGCCAGCCGCACGAGATCCGGGTCCGCCGCGTACTCCTCCAGTACCTCGACGCGGTCCAGCACCGCCGTGAGGTGATCGAGGGTGTGGTACTTCCGCTGAGGCTCGGACCACCGTTCGATCAGGTTCTCGGCGTACGGTCCCGGCGCGGGATCGCAGGCCCCGTCCCGGGCGGAGAGCAGCGCGGGGAGCCAGCGGTGGCGGAGGGCCACGCGGCGGGCCTCGGAGACGCCGGGTGTCTCAGGCGTCTCCGGTGTCTCAGGGGCGTCAGGTGTCTCGGGGGCGGACATGTACGCATTGTGCCGTGACCGGGCTCGACTCCACCCACCCCGACCTCCGCGAGATCGAGACGGGTCGTCTCTCTCGCCCCCCGCGCGAAGGGCTGCTGAGGGCGGTCACCCTTCACGGGCCGCCGCCACGAAGTGCGACCAGGCGGCGGCCCCGAAGACGAGAACACCGCCGGCCGGGTTCTTGCTGTCGCGGACGGGGACGAGGCCGGGGAAGTCCGGACCCGGAGGGGTTGAGTGTCTTCGGCTTCGGCATCGGCAACTCCCTCTCGCGCAGCCGCTCTTGTTGAACGGAGCCCCGATCAGGGTAGATGCGGAGCGTGCTCGTCCCAGTGTGAAACGTGACGACCGCGTCCAGCACGGCCACCTGTTGTAAATTGGACTAGACCTGTTGTCGTCCACGCGAAGCCGAAGCCCGAGGGAAGGGGCCCCATGACCACGCGCGCGCTTCTGGAGGTGATCGCCCTCGGTGCCGAGGACGCCGTCGCCGCCCAGACCGGAGGTGCCGACCGGCTGGAGCTGGTCGCGGACATGGCGTCCGACGGACTCACCCCGGCGGTCGCGACGTTCGTGGAGGTGCAGGCCGCCGTAGACATCCCGGTACGGGTCATGCTGCGGCTCGCCGACGGGTTCGCGGCGGGGTGTGTGGACGCGTTGGTGCGGGTGGCGTGCGATCTGCGGGCGGCCGGGGCGGAGGAGTTCGTGCTCGGGTTCCTCGGGGAGGACGGCGGGCCCGATCTGGACGCGGTGGAGCGGGTGGTCGCCGAGCTGGACGGGCGGGCGTGGACGTTCCACCGGGCGATCGACCGCGCCGCCGACCGGGAGGCCCTGCGCAAGCAGCTCGCGGACCTGCCGGGGCTGGACACCTACCTCACGGCGGGCTCGGCGTCCGGGGTCGACGCCGGGCTCCCGGTGCTGCTGGCCGAGGCCGCGCGACGCGGTGACCCCGGCTACACCCAGCGCCTGCTGATCGGCGGGGGCCTGCGGCTCGACCACGTCCCCCGGCTGCGCGCCGCCCGCGTGGACGCCTTCCACATCGGAGGAGCGGCGCGCCCGGGAGGCTGGTCCGCGCCGGTCGACGCGGACGCGGTACGCGCATGGCGCCGAGCCCTGGACGCCGGTCGCGTCGCATAGCACCGGACACGGGCCCGCGCGTGGCCCGCCTCGGCCGCTCGGCTCACAGGGCACCTGACCGCGCGGGCTGCCACCCGCGCGGGCAAGTGGTCCATGCTGCCGACGCGGACCGTGGCGCGGCACCGCGACGGTCCGGCCGGAGCGGCGACGGAACCCGCCGCCGCAGGGCCGGCCGGGACTTCCGGCCGCCGCCTCCGAGGCGGCCCCGCCCCCGCCGAAGCCGCCCGCTGGGCTACGCGTTCGGGTCGAACGTGATGCCCGACGGCATCGCCTTCGTGAGGTTGGAGGCGAAACTGCCGTCCTTGAGGCCGAAGTTGGCGCTGCCGAAGTCGTAGGCGACGAGGGTGTCGCGGACGCCGGACGGGTAGCCGTTCCAGCCGACGAGCGGCGGGTACTGCCAGGTGCCCTTGTGGTTCTCCGGCGGCTCGTCGTTGGAGCCCGCGAGGCGGAAGCAGTGCGTCCGGATTCCGTCCTTGTGGTAGACGATCTTCGCGTGGGTGCCGTCCCAGCGCACCGACGACGCGGCGTGCACGGTGAAGCCGCCGTGGTTGGAGGTCGAGACGTACTGGGCCGTGCCGTTCTGCACCCAGACGACGACGTGCTCCCAGTCGTGCCGGTGCCCGCCGATGCTGCTGCCCGCGACCGCCTGGTCCTTCTCGAAGTAGAGGTCGTACATGATTGCGCACCAGCCGTTGTTGCACTTGTAGCGCGAGTAGCCGTTGGTGTTGTCCAGGTCGGACGCGCCCCGGCAGTCGCCGCTGAGTGAACCGGTCGGCTTGAGGCCGCCGTTGACCGTGCCCGTCGGGCCGATCGCGGGAGTCGAGTAGCAGCCGTCCGTGTCGTAGTCGTACGCCGGCTGCCATGTCTTCTCCAGCGCCTCGGCGTTGGCGGGAAGCGCGGCGGGCGGCGCCGCGTACGCGCTGCCCGCGACACCGACGACCAGTGCGACGGTGGCGCCCAGGGTGACTGCGGATCTGCGGAAACGACGCGAAGTACGCGTGCGTGAACCTGTCTTCACTGCGACCTCCTGATGGACCGCGGCGCGGGGGGAGACGGCCGGGAGCCGGGGTGCGGGGGTGCCACGTGCTGCGAAGTGGCATGCGCAGGTCAGATTCGCCGTACTGGCGGGTAGTGCGCAAGAGGCGGGGGGTGTCGGAGTGATGAAGAATCAAATGTTGTGCGGATCCTGTGCGTTACCCCGGTGGTCACGCCGGGCGCACCGGACGCCGTCGCGCGCTCACACATCACGGGTAGATATCCGCCGCGTAGTTGTTGTGTGCGAAGTCGCCGCGCGCACCCGCTCGGAGATCGTTCCGCCTCCCGCCCGCGTGCATAGTGGTCTCCGCCCCAGCTAAGCGGGGGCATGACAAGTTTCATCACACGGGGGACGGGCTTCCATGCCATTCATACGCCGCCGCGGCCTCACGGCCGCGGCCGCCGTGATCGCCGCGATCATGGTCACCACCACTGCCTGCAGCAAGACCGACGAGAGCGGGGCCAAGGCCTCGGACTCCACGACCGCCCAGGCGGACGCGGGCGACGGCGTCGACACCGGCGAGAACGAGAGCGGCGGTGACACGACCGTCGGTGGCTTCAAGCTCCCCAAGGGCGTGCCCACCGACCTCAGCGGTGACGCGCTGCGGAAGTGGAAGGACGGTGGCTGGCAGGACTTCGGCGGCGACTGGGCCTCCAGGGCCGAGGACTTCGCCAACCCGTACATCGAGGACTTCTGGACGCCCGAGCGCATCGCCGAGGCCGAGGAGAACCTCCCGGACCTGCCGGCGATCGCCGAGGCGGGCAACACCGCCACCGGGTCGAGCAAGACCACCCAGGTCTGGCTGCCCGACGGCAAGGTCAAGAAGCAGCAGGCCGCCAAGGTCAAGGCGACCTACCACAAGAACGCCGCCCCGGTCGGCAAGCTGTTCTTCACCACGCCCCAGGGGTCGAGCGTCTGCTCCGCCGCGGTCGTGAAGGACCCGGCCCACCCGGGCAAGTCCAACCTCGTGTGGACCGCCGGGCACTGCGTGCACGCGGGCAAGGGCGGCGGCTGGTACCGCAACATCGCCTTCGTCCCGTCCTTCAACAACTCGGGCAAGCTGAACATCGACCAGGCGTCCCGGGACTACCGCGCCGGCAACGTCTCCCCGTACGGCCTCGCCTGGGCCGACTGGGCCACCACCTCCGGCACCTGGATCAAGGGCGGCGCCGCGAGCAAGGGCACCGTGGCCGCCGCGTACGACTACGCCGTCCTGCACATGAAGCCGGAGAAGGGCGCCAAGTCCCTGGAGGAGCGCGTCGGTTCGGCCCTGCCGGTGTGGTTCAACGCCCCCGCCGCCAACAAGGTCAAGAACATGAAGGTCCGCGGCTACCCGGCCGAGGCCCCGTACGACGGCTCGAAGATGTACCACTGCCAGGGCGCCACCAAGCGCTTTGTCCTCGGCTACAGCTACCCGAGCGACTACCCGGCCCAGTACATGGTCGGCTGCACCATGAACGGCGGCGCCTCCGGCGGCCCCTGGTTCACGACCTACAAGGGCCGCACCTACCTGGTCTCCAACAACTCCCTGAGCGACCGCGCCACGTTCATCACCGGCCCGCGCCTGGGCAAGAACGCCAAGCAGGTCTACCTGGCGACCAGCAACAAGTTCAAGTAGGCCACCCGCACAGGCACGGCCACCCGCACACCACGGCCCTCGGTGACCTCGGTCGCCGGGGGCCGTCGCGCGTACCACGCATGCACGTACATTCGACGCCATGAACACGTCCGAGTGGTGGGAACGGCTGCCCGCCGGCATCCGTGAACAGGTCGACGGGTACGTCCTCCAGGACGCCGGCTTCCAGGCGATCCGCGTCGTCTTCACGGCCGGCCGGGCCCACGGCCTGGGGCTCGTCGAGGCCCAGCACGTCGTCAACGACCGCTACCTCCACCACAAGGACCGCGTCGCCCGCACTCCCGACAGCCCCCTCGACCCGGACTCCCTGGCCGCCCTCGCCGCCGGCTGCCCCGGCCGCGTCACCGCGATCGAGGCGGTCTGGGACGGCGACACGTTCCACGACTGGTTCGTGGAACTGCTGGCCCTCACCGCCGACCCGGCGGGCGAGCACCGGCTGGCCACCCTCTACCGGGGGACGGCCGAGCGGTACCTCGGGGAGGAGAAGGACCGGGTCATGGGCCACCCGTCGGCCGTGGCCGCCGGCCGCTGCGGCCGAGCCCTGGCCGACCGCCTCTCGGTCCCCTTCCGCTTCGCCTCCCCGCACACCCCGGACGACCGGGCCCGATGGGACGGACGGGACGCCGGGGACGGACCGGACGCGCGCTAGCCGAGCTGTGGCGGCAGTGGGGTCGCGTGGGTCACGATCAGGCCCGACACCGCTCGCGTGAGCGCCACGTACAGGCGGCGCAGGCCCGTGCGCTCGTCCGGTTCGCCGTCGACGACCGCCCGGGGCTCGTCCAGGACGACGTAGTCGTACTCCAGGCCCTTGGCGAGCGAGGCCGGGACGAGGGTGAGGCGGGTCTCGTACGTCGTCTCCTCGCCCGGCGCCAGATAGCCGATCCCGGCCGCCGTGAGCGCCTCCGCGAGCGCGGGGATCCGGGCGTCGGCGGCGATGAGCCCGGTCGAGCCCTCGTTGCGCAGCAGCTCCTCGCAGGCGGCGACGACCTGGGAGTCGTCCGTGCTCGGCCGTACGTCGAAGAAGCCCGGGTTCTCACGGACCGACGCGACCGGCGTCAGACCGGGCGCGATGTGGGGCAGGAGCCGGGAGGCGTACGTGATCACGTCGGTCGGCACCCGGAAACCGGCCGTCAGCTCCTCCACATGGGCCTCCGCCTTGCCGAGGTGGGTCAGGGCCTCCTCCCAGCTCCGCGTCGCCCAGGGGGTGGTGCCCTGCGCGAGGTCGCCGAGGACGGTCGCGGAGCCGGTGGTGCAGCGGCGCCCGACCGCCCGGTACTGCATGGGGGAGAGGTCCTGCGCCTCGTCGAGGACGACATGCCCGAGGGAGTGCGTGCGCTGCACCAGGTCGGTGGTCTCGTCGATGAGCACGGCGTCGGCGGCGGACCAGCGGGCCGCCTTCACGCTCCGCGCCGGCTTCGCCCACAGGATCGTCTTCTGCTCGTCACCCGTGAGGATCCCGTCCGCGTGCGCGGCGAGGAAGTCCGGGTCGGAGAGGAGGCGCAGGACGAGCCTGGCGGGATCGACGGGCGGCCACATCGCCTTGACCGCCGCCTTCACGGCGGTGTTGCGGGCCACCGCGTCCTGCACCCGGTCGTCCGGCGCCTCCCCGGACCGCTCCATCTGCACCAGCACGGCGTGCGCGATCCGCTGCGGCAGGGCCTCGCGGGCGGCTCCGTAGCGGATGTCCCGCTCCAGCAACTCCCGCACGATGTCCGCCAGTTCGTACGCCGGTACGCGCCAGCGACGCGAACCCCGGACGACCATCACGGGCTCGGTGGGGAGGGTGACGTGCGAGCGGACGGCCCGGCGGAGCACCTCGGCCATGCGGGCGTCGCCCTTGACGACGGCGGCCGGTGCCTCGTCCGCGCCCCGCACCTCGACGTGGGAGACGAGGTCGTCGACGGTCGCCTGCTTGACCTCCAGCTCGCCCAGCGCGGGGAGGACCTGCTCGATGTAGTGGAGGAAGGACCGGTTCGGCCCGATGACGAGGGTGCCGGTGCGGGCGAGGCGCTCGCGGTGGGCGTAGAGGAGGTAGGCGACGCGGTGCAGGCCGACGGCGGTCTTTCCGGTGCCGGGGCCGCCCTGGACGCAGAGGGAACCGGCGAGGTCGGACCGGACGATCTCGTCCTGCTCCGGCTGGATCGTCGCCACGATGTCCCGCATCGGGCCGACGCGCGGCCGCTCGATCTCCTGCTGCAGGAGCTTGCTGGTGGTGGCCGCCTCGCCGGGGTCGGAGAGGTGCTCGTCCTCGTACGCGGTGAGGTCGCCGCCGGTGTAACCGAAGCGGCGCCGCAGTCCGACGTCCAGCGGATCGGTCTTGGAGGCCCGGTAGAACGGCTGCGAGACGGGGGCGCGCCAGTCGATGACCATCGGGTCGCCGTCCGCGTCGTGCACATGGCGGCGGCCGATGTAGAACCGTTCCCCGTCCGCTCCCTCGGCGCGGTCGGCGCCGGGGGCGTGCAGATAGTCGAGGCGGCCGAAGAAGAGCGGGGTGTGGCTCAGGTCGGCGAGCGACTTGATCCGCTCCTCGATCTGGCGGGCCAGCACCTCCGCGTTCACCCAGTTCGCGGTGACGTCCTTGATGTCCAGGGCCTCCACGTCCTCCCGCATGGCGCGCAGGGCCGAACGGGAGGCGGAGAGGTGCGAACGCTCTCGGGAGAGCGGGTCTGCGGGGTCGGCGGTGGGGTCGGCGGTGGGGTCGGCGGTGGAGTGCGCGGACAAGGGGGTGCCTCCGGGTGGCCTACGGGACCTAGGGGTGTGCCTGGGAGTGCCGCCTGACGGCGGTCTTATGCCAGGGGCGGTGGCCGACCGGTTTCCGTCCGGGCGACGGCGCTCCACGGAAGGGAGGCGGGCAAGAGCGGAGAGTGTAGGTGAGGCGAGGGGCTGGAGGCCAACGAAAATTCCGCGCCGTACCCCTAGGGGGTGCGTAGGTCGCCGGTATGAGGGGGCGGGGGGACCTGAGGGTGAGCCGGGGCCTCAGCGGGTTCACTCCCCAGACCGACGTAATCCAAAGGCGGACGTTCCACCATGGAGTCATGAGTGCAGCGACGTTCATCCCCGCCTCGGCCTCCGGCCGACCCGGTCCGCCGCCCGGCGCCACCGGCCTCGACGACCACCACCACCGTCACCGCCTCGCCGACGCCCTGCGTGCCGTCAAGGTCTTCGCGAGCGCCGCCTTCGGCGTGATCGTGCTCGGTGAATACGCGGAGGAAGCGGGCATACGCCGCCGGTGAGGCCCGGCCTCACCCCGCGTACCCCCGCTCCCTCCTTGGAGTCCCGCGCCACCCGCGGGGCGGTCACCCCTGCGCCCGCCCGTCCGGCGACCCGGCTCCCGCTGCCCGCACTCAAGGCGGCCTCGGTCCTCGGCGGCACGGCGCGGCTGACCGTCCCGCCCGCGCGTCCGTCCTGCCGGCCCGCCCGGCCTCAGCCCTCCGTCAGCAGCTCGTCCGCGTCCATGATCCGGTAGGCGTACCCCTGTTCGGCGAGGAAGCGCTGGCGGTGGGCGGCGAAGTCCTGGTCGATGGTGTCGCGGGCCACGACCGAGTAGAAGTGGGCCTTGTGGCCGTCGGCCTTCGGGCGCAGGACGCGGCCGAGGCGCTGGGCCTCCTCCTGACGGGAGCCGAAGGTGCCGGAGACCTGGATGGCGACCGTGGCCTCCGGGAGGTCGATGGAGAAGTTCGCGACCTTCGACACCACCAGGACGTTGATCTCGCCCTGCCGGAAGGCGTCGAAGAGCTTCTCGCGCTGCGCGTTGCTGGTCTCGCCCTTGATCACCGGCGCGTCCAGGTGGGCGCCCAGTTCGTCGAGCTGGTCGATGTACTGGCCGATGACGAGGATCTGCTGCCCCGCGAAGCGGCGGACGATCGCCTCGGCCACCTTCCGCTTGGTCGCGGTGGTGGAGCAGAAGCGGTACTTCTCCTCCTGCTCGGCGGTCGCGTAGGCGAGCCGCTCGGAGTCGGTCAGGTTCACCCGGACCTCGACGCAGTCGGCGGGCGCGATGTAGCCCTGCGCCTCGATCTCCTTCCAGGGGGCGTCGAACCGCTTGGGCCCGATGAGCGAGAACACGTCCGACTCCCGCCCGTCCTCCCGGACGAGGGTCGCCGTCAGCCCCAGCCGCCGGCGCGCCTGCAGATCGGCGGTGAACTTGAAGACCGGAGCGGGAAGGAGGTGCACCTCGTCGTAGACGACGAGCCCCCAGTCACGGGAGTCGAACAGCTCCAGGTGCGGGTAGACGCCCTTCCGGCGGGTCGTCAGCACCTGGTAGGTGGCGATGGTGACCGGCCGGATCTCCTTGCGTGTCCCGCTGTACTCGCCGATCTCCTCCTCGGTCAGCGACGTCCGCTTGATCAGCTCGTGCTTCCACTGGCGCGCGGAGACGGTGTTGGTGACGAGGATGAGGGTGGTCGACTTGGCCTGCGCCATGGCCCCGGCCCCGACCAGCGTCTTTCCGGCGCCACAGGGCAGCACGACGACCCCGCTTCCGCCGTGCCAGAAGTTCTCCACGGCCTGCTTCTGGTAGGGGCGCAGCGCCCAGCCGTCCTCGGCCAGCTCGATCGGGTGGGCCTCGCCGTCCACGTATCCGGCGAGGTCCTCGGCGGGCCAGCCCAGCTTCAGCAGGGTCTGCTTGATCTGCCCGCGCTCGGAGGGGTGCACGGCGACGGTGTCCGGGTCGATCCGGGCGCCGACGAGCGGAGTGATCCTCTTGGACCGCAGGATCTCCTCCAGCACCGGCCGGTCCGTGGTGGTGAGGACGAGGCCGTGCACCGGGTGCTTGGAGAGGGTGAGGCGGCCGTAGCGGTCCATCGTCTCGGCGACGTCCACGAGGAGCGCGTGCGGTACCGGGTAGCGGCTGTACTGCACCAGCGCGTCGACGACCTGCTCGGCGTCGTGCCCGGCGGCGCGCGCGTTCCACAGGCCGAGCGGGGTCACCCGGTAGGTGTGGATGTGCTCGGGCGCCCGCTCCAGCTCGGCGAACGGCGCGATGACCCGACGGCACTCGTCCGCCTGCTCGTGGTCGACCTCCAGGAGCAGCGTCTTGTCGGACTGGACGATTAGGCAGGACACACATACCTCCGGAGATAGGGTCGTCTCATGACAGAACCAACGTCTGTCACAGCACGGGCTATGCCCCGTGCCCGACGCCGGAAGGGCGTCCCGGCCGGCGCGCCGGGGATGCGCGCCGCTATCTATGTTCGCCTATCGCGCGAAACCGACGAGACGACTTCGCCGGAACGCCAGCGCGCGGCCTGTGAAGCGCTGTGCGAGGCACGCGGCTGGGAGGTCGTAGCCGCCGAAGAGGACATTGATGTCTCGGGCTTCTCACGAGGGCTCGAAAGGCCGGGACTGCAACGCATCCTGACCAGGCTCGCCGAGCTGGATGTGATCGTGTTCTTCAAGATCGACCGGCTTGCACGCTCGACGGTCGACTTCGCGGAGATCATGCGACTCGCCGAGCACCAGAGCGTTGCGCTCGCGTCGGCGACGGAGCCGCTCGACCTCACGTCGTCCATGGGCCGGGCCATGGCGAAGGTGATCGCGGTCTTCGCCGAGCTGGAGTCCGACACCATCGGGATGCGGGTGTCCAGCGCGCACGAGCACCTGCGCCGCGAGGGCCGCTACACCGGCGGCCGGGTCCCGTACGGGTACATGGTCGTCCCCAACCCCAACGGGGCGGGCAAGCTCCTCACGGTCAACGAGGACGAGGCCAAGACGATCAAGCGGATCGTGGAGCGGGTCCTGGCCAAGGACTCGCTCATGCAGATCATCAACGACCTCAACAAGGAGGGCGTCCCGTCGCCCGGCCACTCCTCACGCCAGACCACGGGCAAGCGCAGCGACTCCAAGCAGTGGTACACGACGACGCTGCGCAGCATGCTCGGCAACCCCCAGTTGCTCGGCCAGGTCATCGAGGACGGAAAGCCGATCCTGCGGACGGACGGCCTGCCCCTGGTCAACCGCCCGCCGATCCTCGACACGGACACCTGGCAGACGCTCCAGGACGAGTTGGAGCGCCGGGCCAACCCCGGTGAGAAGCGCCGCGAGGGGACGTCGCTGCTGCGCGGCATCATGCACTGCGGAGTCTGCGGTGAGCGCATGTACACCTTCAGCGGGCGCAACGGTCAGCTTCGGTACCGGTGCATCGGCCCTCTGAAGTACCGCCAGCGGGCGGCGAAGGGGGAGGAGAAGCCGGGCGTGAAGTGCTACGGGCCGACCGTGGCGGGGGTGACCACCGAGGAGTACGTCATCGAGCGGTTCCTCGCGAAGTACGGGCACCTTTCCGTGATGCGGATGGTCCAGGAGGTGGGCGAGGACTTCCGCCCGCAGATCAGGCAGGCCGAGGAAGCATTGGCCGATCTGCAGAAGGATCGCTACGACCGGGGCTTGTTCAGGGGAGACGACGGAGCGATCCGGTACGCGGAGCAGTACGCCAAGCTGGAAGAGCGACTGGCGACCCTGAAGGAGAGGCAGCGAACGGCGAGGCCGGGCGGCGTGAAGGCGGAGCCGACCGGCGAGACGCACGCCGAGCAGTGGAAGCGCTCGGACGTGGCCGGCAAGCGAGATCTGCTGTTGAACGCGGGCGGTTACGTCGAGGTGGCACCCGCGCGGCGTGGCGGCAAGAAGCTGGACACGTCGCGTCTGTCGGTGTACTTCGGCGAGGAGGGCCACATGCGGCGGGCGGCAGCGGCGAAGGAGAGCGGACGGGAGACCGAGGCGGGCGACGGCCAGGGCTGACGCCGACGTCACCGGACACACGCAGCGGCGCCCCCACCGGACGGACGAGGTGGGGGCGCCGCTGCGTGTGTTCAGGTCAGGTGGCGTGCTGGTCGGCGTTGTGCCAGGGACCGATGACCTTGATAGAGGTGCGGCAATACGACAGCGCCGCACCGTCGCGGGTTGTGAACTCGACTGTCTCTGCAACGAGTGCGCAGAGGGCATCCCCGTCTGTCTCGGACAGTGCCGTCCTCAGCGTGGGGACGGACTCTGCCAGGTCCCATGAGGGGGAACTGAGGCGGAAGCCGCCGAGGGCGTATGCGTCGGCGAGGCGGAACGAGAGGCGAGTACTGGGCTGGGGGTCATAGCGGGGTGCGGCTGTCAGCAGGCCGGCCCTGATGGATTCGGGACCGGAGATGACTACCCGCATGGAGGTTGATCGGGGCAGCACTTCGAAGCGGTCGGCTTCGTGGCTGTCGGGGGACGGCGATTGCCTGCCGAAGAGCTGCCCGATGACCGTGGCGACTTCCGCGCGCGGTCGTGGCAGGGCTCATTGTGGATTGTGCGGCCGATGGGCGCCTGAGTGCCGGCTCTGGAGTTGAATCGGCTGATGGACATGGCCTCCCGAGAGACCCGGTGCCCCTCAGCGAGGTCGTCGCAGTACTGCAGGGCCTTAACGAGTTCGGTGTTCCCTCGACCGACTCGGATCCCGCCAGGCATCCGGAAGCGCCGACGAGCGCACCGTCGGCAAATTCGTCGCCGACTGGCATGTCGCGGCGATTGGCCTGTGCCCTACGCGTCATCAGCGTCGCGCTGGATGCACAACTGAGCGAGGGAGACAACGCCGATCGACGCCTTGTGTGACCAGGGCCACTCCTACGGCACGGGCAGCGCCATCAGCCCCTCCGCTGACCAGTCCAGCTGAGACAGCAAGCGCATCGGACCGGACCAATCGAGGCGAGGATCAGTCCGATGCGGGACCAGGCACCCGACGCGCAGACCGAAAGTCACCTGGGCGTCGCGATCCGCGGTGAGGAATAGAGGAACTGGTCCTTGCCCAGGGGTTGTTCCTCGACCTTGCCACGCCACAGGAGTACGGCGTGGCGCTGCTCCCAGAAGAACACGTACACGCCCTTGACAATCCGTTCCGGTACAAAGAAGACCGCCCAACCGATGGCCCAGGGATCCCAGAGCAGGCCGAAAACCAGGGAGGGCAGTCCGACGATGAGAACGAAGCCTCCGTCGAAGCTGCGGCGCAGGGACTCACGCGGGGCGGGGAGTATCGCCTCGGGGTCGGTCAGGGGGACTGCGCTCTCGAGATCGTGCTTCTCGCCGCCCAGCCAGTGCAACCGGGTCGAAACCGCCAGCAGGCCGAAGAGCGCGCTGGCCCCTGCCAAGTACAGCAAGAGAGGCACCTTGGCGCTGTCGACCTGCGGCAGCCCGCGCACGCCGAAGACCACGGGCGCGGTGACGGCCACGGCAACTCCCGCCTCGACGACGGTTATCAATTGATGGTGAACGTAGCGCACCACGGTTTTCCCCCTCCGCGCGCGCCCGCCCGGGACGGACGCAGCATTTACTATGCACACCGCGCGCGCCTCGGCAAGCCGCCCGCCCCGTCGGCTCGATACCGACATGCGCCGTCGGCTGCCCGTTCGCACGGCGTTGGCGGAACCTTGGCGTCAACGTCGGGCTCTGGGTCACCCGGGTGACTTCTGGGCCTCGCGATGAACGCCGGCCCATCTCCCCGGCAGAGCCGCGGTCACTTGCCGAGCCCGTCGGCGCCGATGGGCGCCGACCACCGGACAACTGGCCTGCCGTGAAGGGGGCATCGGGGTCCGGGATCTGGTGAAGGCCAGCCGCAATCCGCCAGATCAGACGGCCCGTCGTCGCAAGCCGGCGACTCAACATTCAGGCATCCCACCAGCAAGATCGCGATCTACTGCTGGACTACTAGCCACCCCATCGCCTCGACGACTAAGCCCAGCGGCCCAAGCAGATTCCTGCTCATACAGCGGGTCATGCCAGGACGCAACCTTGATGGCACGACGGCACGCAGAGACCGGCGATCACCGCCGTCGACGATCGGCGTCGGTGCTCTTCCTTAGCCTGTCGAGTGTGCATCACACCTGATCGTATTGACGATGAGGGGACCATTCACACGCGGCACCTTTCGATTCGGCCAAACGTCCAGTGTGCCTGATCAACGAGGCTTTCCGTGGCGCCCAGCCCTCCGGATCCCGGTCTTATTACATGTCTATTCATTCCGATGAGTGGCGGGAATTCAGATTTGCGGCAAAAGTTCCGAAGAATGCGGACCGTGCAGCCAACCACCCCGGCAGACCCGGTCACCCCGTCCGTCTCTCCGCAGGGCACCACGCTCGGCTACGCCCTCTTCGCCACCCGCTGGCTCCAGGCACCGCTGTACTTCGGTCTCGTCGCGGCACAGGGGGTGTACGTCTACAAGTTCTTCAACGAGCTGTGGACGTTAATCGTCAGGTGCGTGGGCGGCAACGCCTCCGAGACGTATGTGATGCTCGCCGTGCTCAAGCTGGTCGACGTCGTCATGATCGCCAATCTGCTGATCATGACGATCGTCGGCGGCTACGAGACCTTCGTCTCCCGAATCGGCCTCCAGGGCCACCGCGACCAGCCGGAATGGCTCTCGCACGTCAACTCCAACGTGCTGAAGGTCAAGCTCGCCACCGCCATCGTGGGCATCTCCTCCGTCCATCTGCTCCAGATGTTCGTCGACGTCCACCACACCTCGCACCACGCGCTGCTGTGGGGCACGGTGATCCACATGGCCTTCATCGCCTCGGCGGTGCTCCTGGCGTACATGTCGGGCCCGATGCTGCGCGAGGACAAGGGACACGGCTCCCACCACGGCCCGACCGCCGCCGCCCCGAAGCAGCCGCCGGGCCCGCCGCCCGTGCCGCTGGAGCCCACGGAACACCGGTGCCCTGGGGAGCCGTCGCAGCCGACGGAACCGGCCCGGCAGCGGGGCCCCGTCGCCCCCGCTCCGCCGAGGGGCCCGCTGCCGATCCCGGCCCAGGCCACCTCGTACGAGAACTACCTGAGCCACGACGGCCGGGGCTCCTTCCGCGAGCACGGGATCCACGAGCACGAGACCCGGTTCACGCGCGGCGGGGCCCGGCTCGTGCCGTACGAGACCCGGCGCACGCCGCCCCTGGCCGAGACCGGGGTCGAGGGGCGGGTGCGGGCGGCCGGTTTCCCGGCGCGCAAGCTGCTGGAGGACTTCGACACGAGCCACCCGCGCTCCTTCGACCGGCGGGTGCTGACCCGGCTGGGAACGCTGGACTTCATGGCCGCCGGGCGGAACGTGGTGTTCGTCGGCGCCCCCGGCACCGGCAAGACGCATCTGGCGATCGGGCTCGGCGTACGGGCCTGCCAGGCCGGGCACCGGGTGCTGTTCGCGACCGCCACTCAGTGGGCCGCCCGCCTTGCCGGGGCGCGCGCCGAGGGCAGGCTCGCGGAGGAACTGTCCGCGCTCGACGCCTGCCCCCTGCTGGTCGTCGACGAGGTCGGCTACCTCCCCTTCGACACGGACACCGCCCGGCTGGTCTTCCAGCTGATCGCGCACCGCTACGAGCGGGCCTCACTGATCGTGACCAGCGACCGGCCGCTCGGCCGCTGGGAGGAGATCTTCGGCGGGGCCGCCCCCGCGATGGTCGACCGCCTCGCGCACCACGCCGAGATCGTCCGCCTCGAAGGGGACAGCTACCGGGCCGGCCGCGCCCCTACTTCAGCAGGCTGACGTTCTGGATCAAGGGCCCCTCCACGCCGACGCCCTCACCCACCAGCGTGCCGAGTTCGGGGAGGGGCAGGGGCGGGTTGGCCGCGGCCGGGGAGGAGAGGACACCCACCAGGACGACGGCGGCGACGACGGAGACGAGCGTGAGGACGGGACGCATGCGTACGGGTGGGCCTTTCGAGCGCAGGGGAGTCGATCTCGATCGGACACAGGGTGGCTGCCCCGCCGCCCACCCCACGATGCGCCCGCCCCCACGTGATCGCTCATCGGAGGGAAATCACCCGATGGCCTGCATGAACTCCGGTGTACGCCCATACGGGTGAGCGACGGGAAGCGACTTGATCAACACGGCCGTGACCGGGGCGGCGGCGCCCCTCAGGTCGCGTCGTCCGCCAGCTCCGCGACACCCGTGATCCGGTGCAGCGGGAACGTCCGTACCTCGTCCGCCGTGTGGTCGTACGCCGTCACGAAACCGCCCTCGACCCGGACCGGGGCGATGACACGCTGGCTGGCGGAGCCCTCAGCGTTGACGTAGCCGATCCACAGGGCCTCGCCCGTGAGGACGGCCGCCTGCATCGTCGCCAGGGTCTCGGCGGAACCCGTGCGGGGCAGCGCGCCGGCCGGGGCCGGGTCCCCGGTCGTCCGCCGGGGCGCGGTGGAGGCCAGGTCACCGGCGCGGATGGCACGGATCGCGGCGCCCAGCAGCGTGTCGTCCGGGGCCGGGGGACCCTCCGGGACCGGCTCCGGGGCCGTGCGGGGCGGGGTGCGGTGGGCGTGCGCCCGGGTGATCAGCACGTCGCCCTCCGCCGACTCGGCGGCCGGCGCGTACCCCATCGCCCGCAGCCCGTCGAGCAGCGCCGCGGGATCCGTCTGGGCCGCGAGCACGGTCGGCGCCAGCCGCCGCAGCCCGAGCCCCTGCGACCGCTTGTCGGCGAGGATCTCGCTGAGCATCGCGTCGTCGTCGCAGCGCACGTACGCCGACGCCGCGCCGATCCGCAGATGCCCGTGGCGCCGGGCCACGTCGTCGATCAGGTACGCGAGCGGCTGCGGAACCGGTGTACGGGAGTGGGCGGTCAGGAAGTCGTGCAGGTCGGAGGCGCTTCGGCCCGCGTCCAGCGCCCGGCGCACCGACCCCGGCGTGAACCGGTACACCGTCGCGCCACCCTTCGACTCCACGTCCGCCAGGACGCCCAGCGCGTCCGCCAGCGGCCGCTTCAGCGGGCCCGGCGCGACGGCCGTCAGGTCCGCCTGCAGCAGCACGTGGTCCAGCGGTTCGGGGAGCAGTGGCGCGAGCAGCCGCGCGGCCCGGGAGGCGGCAGCGGCCCTCTCGGCGACCGGGTCGGCGGACGGCGCAGGAGCATGCGGCAGGGGGACGTGATGGGCGGGGAGCTTGTCGCCGGGGGTCTCCGGCAGATCGGCGCCGGCCCCGGCCTCGTGCGGGAAGCCGAGGAGGGCGCGGCCGTGCGAGGACAGCGCGCCGCGCCCGGTGACCCCGAGCGACTCGGCCTCCGACAGGGTCCAGCGGGCGATCCGGGCCCGCAGATCCTCACCCTGCCCGGTGTGCGAGGCCCCCGGCTGCGGTGACGGGGACTGCCGGCCGCCGCGGGTGGGGCGTTCCCAGTGCAGACGGGCCAGTACGGAGTCGGGGGCGGCCGACGTGCCCGCGGGCAGCCCGGCCAGCAGCGCGAGGACCCGGTGGCGCACCTCCGGCGCGGCCGAACGGTCCAGACCCGGGCCCAGCGCCGACAACGTACGGTCCTTGGCGTCCCGTTCGCCGATCACCCCGGCCGTACGGGTCGCCGACAGCCAGGCCGTGGCCAGCCGCGCCCAGCGCTCGGCGGCGGGCAGCTCCAGCCACTCGTCGTACGCGGGGGTCGCGGCGTACCGTTCGTCGGCCTCGCCGTCGGACGCCAACAGTCCGGCGGCATAGGCGAGTTCGACCCAGAACGCGGCGACCTGCTCGGACAGGTCCAGGGCCACGGCGGTCCGCTTCAGATCCCGCACACTGAGCCCGCCCGCGCGCAGGACACCCGGCCCGCCCTCGTCCCAGTCCTTCAGCAACTCCTCCACGGTCGCCAGCGCGGTGTACGCCTGACCGGCCGCCGTCGCGTCCACCACCTGGGGACGGTGCGCGGCCGACGCCTCCACGGGCGGCGGCACCGGCCGCACCTCCCGATGCGCCCGGCCCGCCCGCAGATGCAGGGCGACCTCGCGCGGCAGGACGACCGTGCCGGGCGCGGTCGGCAGCAGCAGCCCCCGGTCCAGCAGCCAGCGCAGATGCGCCGCCGGGCTGGCCGTGACCTGCCCGTACGGCGGCCCCCACACCAGGCGGGTCAGGACGTCGAGGGACTCGGGGGGCGCGGCGGCGAGGAGCGCGGCCATGCGGCGACGGTCGCAGAAGAGGCCGCTGAGGGCGGTGACGGCCGACACCGAGTCATGGGTGCTCGGCAGACCCGCCTCCGCCACGATCTCCTGCACCCGCCCCGGCGACATACCCGCCGTGGCCTCCGCGACGGTCGGTCCGAGACCGGTGGGGGACGGGTGCTGCGGAGAGGGGGCGAGCAGCTCACGGGCCGTGCGGACGAGCCGCAGACGGTCCTCGGGGCCCCACACCAGGGCCTGGTCGCGCAGCGTGCCGAGCGCGTGGGGCAGCGCGGCGGTGACGGCGGGGTCGGCCTCGTCACCGGCCAGCAGGCCCGCGAGCTCGCCGTACGACGCCGGGTCGGCCGCCACGGCCAGGGCCTGCGCCGTCTGCAGGGCGAACCGGTCCAGGCGCTCCAGGGCCCGGACGACCGAGGCGCGGGTCCCCGCCCGGGTCGCCAGTTGGGTCAGGTCGGTCGGTACGGGCGTGATGAGATCCGGCCGCGCCCGGAGCAGCACGGCGAGCGAACGGTCGTCCCGCCCGCGCAGCGCCTCCGCCAGCGAACGGGGGGCCCCACCGGCAGGCGCCGCCTCCGTGGGGGTGTGCTCCTCGGTGCTCATCCGGCCAACGTTAGCGCCTGGGTTCCGCCGGGCCGGGGCGCCTCATGGGTCGGCGTGCGGGTGCGTCGGCGGGTGAGGGTCCGGTGCGGGGCCGGTGGGGGTGGGGTCGCGCAGTTCCTCGCGGCTTTCGCGTGGTCGGAAGCGATACCGTCGGGAGGAAGTACGCGCGCCAACCCCGGAGGGGCTTCGTGGGGATTGAGAGCGACCAGGTCGTCTACGAGTATCTGAGCCGGGTCGGTGATCTGGCTCAGCAGCGGCAGTTGCCGTCGGCGACGCGGATGCGTCTGGTGGCGGGGCTGCGCGACGAGATCGACCGGCGGCGGGCGAAGGCGCCGGTGGACAGCCCGGCCGCCGTGCGGCGCATCATCGCCCGCCTCGGTACGCCGGGTGAGGTCGTCGAGGCGGCCGGCGTGCCCGGCGACGTACCGGAGCCCCGGGCCGCGGCGGTGCCCGTGCAGCGGGTCACCGGTGCGGACGGGGACGACGGGGACGACGCGCACGGGGCCGGGGAGCCGGGCAAGGGGCTGCGGCGGGTCGTACCGCGACCGCGTCCCGCCGACGCCGTGCCGCCGTCGGCGGGCGGTGCCGCGCCGCCGCATCTCGCTCCGCTGCACGAGCTGGGCGACGGGGATGCGCAGCCCGACTGGTGGCGGGTCGGTGGGGGGCCCGGGGGCGGCGACATCGGGTTCGGGCTGGGGGATTCCGTGCCCGGGTTCGTCGGGGGAGTGGAGATTCCCGAGCTGCTGAAGGCCCCGCCGCCTCCGGTGGAGGCGGCGGAGGAGGTGGCGGGGAAGGCCGCTGCGGCCGAGGGTGCTGCCGCCGCGCCTGCCGCGGCCCCCGCACAGGAGGGTGGGGCTCGGCGGCGACGGTTGCCGTTGCCCCGGCTGCGGGCCCCGGGAGGCGGGGGGTGGAGCAATCCGCTGCTGCTGCTGGCCGCCGCGTTGCTGGTCGCGGGGGCGGTCATGGGGAGTCTGGTGCCGCTGGGGCTCGGGTGGCTGATCGCCTATCTGTCGCGGAAGTTGACGCCTTCCGAGTCGAAGTGGGCGGTCATGGGGATTCCGGGGGTGGTGGCCGCGGGCGGGGTCGTCTGGCTGTGGGGGCGCACGGACGGGCGTTGGGGTGAGCCGATCGCCAAGGGCCACATGGACGCGGCGCTCGCCGGGGCGTGGCCCTGGATGCTTCGGATCGCGGCGGTGTCCTCCGCGCTGTACCTGCTCTGGCGCTCCCAACGCGCCCGGTGAGCGCGGGGCGCGGGACGCCCGGAGGGTGTGGTTCGGTTGTGGGCAGGTGCGCTTGTGGGCGGGTGCGGCCCGGTGGGGGGCGCTTGCGCAGTTCCCCGCGCCCCTAAAAGCCCAGGCCCCCGCGGGCCTGGAAGAGGACGGCCCGCCGGCCCGAAAAGCATGGGGCGCAGCCCCTGCTTTTCAGGGGCGCGGGGAACTGCGCGACAAGCCCCCACCGGGCCCGCACCCGCCCCCCCACCGGACCCGCCCCCGAACCGCAACCCCGCCCCCACAGCCAGACGACCCCACACTCGCCCCTCCCCCCGACCCCACACGACCCCCGCCCCACAATGGGCGTATGACTTCTCGCGCACTCACCGTCGGGTTCGATCTCGACATGACGTTGATCGACTCACGGCCGGGCATCCACGCCTGCTACGAGGCGCTGGCGGCGCGGACGGGGACGTACATAGACGCCGACCTGGCGATCACCCGGCTCGGCCCCCCGCTCGCGGACGAGCTGGCGTGCTGGTTCCCGGCGGCGGAGATCCCGGCGATGGCGGACCTCTACCGCGAGATGTACCCGGCGATCGCGATCGCCGCGACCCCCGCGATGCCGGGCGCGCCGGAGGCCATCGCGGCGGTCCGCGCGGCCGGTGGGCGGGCGATCGTGGTCACCGCCAAGTACGAGCCCAACGCCAAGCGGCACCTGGAGCACCTCGGCATCGAGCCCGACGTGGTCGTGGGCGACCTGTGGGCCGAGGCCAAGGCGGCCGCGCTGCGCGAGCACGGCGCGAGTGTCTACGTCGGCGACCACACCGGCGACGTGCGCGGCGCCCGCACGGCACAGGCGTACGCGGTCGCGGTCGCCACCGGGCCCTGCGACGAGCGGGAGCTGCGCGAGGCCGGCGCCGACGTCGTCCTCCCGGACCTGACCGCGTTCCCCGCGTGGCTCACCACCCACCACCGGCCCTGAAGCGTCGGGGAAGCGTCAGGGACGCACCTCGCGCGCCCTCCTGCGCCCCGCCGCGACGGACTGCAGGACTCCCGCGCCGGAGATGAGGAAGCCGACGCCCATGAGCATGCTCAGGACGAACATGTAGGTCGGGAAAGGACTCGTCCCGAGGAACAGCGGCGCCACGGTGACGAGAGTGGCCACGGCGCCGACGAAGAACACGATGGCACCGGCACGGATCAGCCGGTCACCGGGTTCGGCGGAATTCGGTTGGGTTTTGTCACGCACCCGACCAGGGTAGTTCCCAGCGCGAGGGAACAGTCGGCCGACGTCTTGTCACCCGCCCCCGGACCAATAGGCTGGGGACCGGCGGGTCCGACGACCCGCTGCAGTGCTGTCCAGAGCAGTTCGCGCCCACCGAGAACACCTTCAGAGCACTTTCCATACGCAGTTTCCGACGAGTACGAGGACGAGGACAGACGTGCCTACCGGCAAGGTCAAATGGTTCAATACCGAGAAGGGCTTCGGCTTTCTCTCCCGTGACGACGGCGGTGACGTCTTCGTCCACTCCTCCGTACTGCCCGCCGGTGTCGACACCCTGAAGCCGGGCCAGAAGGTCGAGTTCGGGGTCGTCGCCGGTCAGCGCGGTGACCAGGCCCTCTCCGTGACGATCCTGGAGCCGGCCCCGTCGGTCGCCGCCGCCCAGCGCAAGAAGCCCGACGAGCTGGCCTCGATCGTGCAGGATCTGACCACGCTGCTGGAGAACATCACGCCCATGTTGGAGCGTGGCCGCTATCCCGACCGCGCCGCGGGCGGGAAGATCGCGGGTCTTCTCCGTGCCGTGGCCGACCAGTTGGACGTGTAGAGCGACAACTTCCGAGGTGGCTCAAGGGAATTCGAGCGCGTCCGGGCCGAGGGGCGGTACCAGTCCCTCGGCCGCCGCACGTGTGAGCAGTCCCCTGACCGCCGCGTAACCGTCCTCGCCGAGGTCGGCCGTGAACTCGTTGACGTACAGGCCGATGTGCTGGTCGGCGACGGCCGGGTCCATCTCCTGGGCGTGTTCGAGGACGTAGGGACGGGAGGCCTCGGGGTCGTCCCAGGCCGCGCGGACGGAGGCGCGGACCGTCTCCGCGAGCCCGGTCAGGGTGTCGGCGCCCAGCGAGCGCTTCGCGATGATCGCGCCCAGCGGGATCGGCAGGCCCGTGGTGTCCTCCCAGTGCTCGCCCATGTCGGCGAGCTTGTGGAGGCCGTAGTTCCGGTACGTGAAGCGGGCCTCGTGGATGACGAGTCCGGCGTCGACCTTGCCGTCCCGCACGGCGGGCATGATCTCGTGGAACGGCAGCACCACGATCTCGCCGACCCCGCCGGGCAGGGTGTCCGCCGCCCAAAGGCGGAAGAGGAGATACGCCGTCGACCGCTCGCTCGGCACGGCCACCGTACGGCCGGTGAGGTCCGTGCCCGGCTCGCGCGTCAGCACCAGCGGGCCGCAGCCCCGCCCGAGCGCACCGCCGCAGGGCAGCAGCGCGTACTCGTCGAGGACGTACGGCAGCACGGCGTACGACACCTTCAGTACGTCGAGTTCACCGCGCTCGGCCATGCCGTTGGTGATGTCGATGTCGGCGAACGTCACGTCGAGCGCGGGCGCGCCGGGGATCCGGCCGTGCGCCCAGGCGTCGAAGACGAAGGTGTCGTTGGGGCAGGGCGAGTACGCCATCCGCAGTCCGCCGGCCCCGGCGGGAGTGGTCGCGCGGTTCATGGGCGTCGCCTCAGTGTTCGTGGGGCTCATGTGACTCGTAGGGCTCATGGGGGTCCCAACTCTCCAGTACGGGCGTCAGCTTCCCGTAGGCCTCGGTGAGTGCGGTCAGCGCGTCGCCGATGCGCCAGGCGGCGCGGTCGCGCGGGCCCACGGGATTGGAGACGGCGCGCAGTTCGAGGACGGGCGTGGTGTGCGCGGCGGCGGCCTCGGCGACCCCGAAGCCCTCCATCGCCTCGGCCAGCGCGCGCGGATGCCGGGCCCGCAGGGCGGCCGCGCGCGCCGCGCTGCCGGTGACCGTGGAGACGGTGAGCACGGTGCCCGCGCGGGCGCCGGTGGCGGTCGCGGCGGCGTGGACGAGGCCGTGCGGGGGCCGGTGGGTGACGGTGCCGAAGCCCAGGTCGGTGACCGGGACGAAGCCGTCCGGGGTCTCGGCGCCCAGATCGGCGGCCGTGATCTCGTCGGCGAGGACGAGCGAGCCGAGGGGGGCCTCGGGCGGGAAGCCGCCCGCGATACCGGCGGACACGACCAACCCGTACGGCCTGCCCGCGAGGACCGCCGCGGTCAGCGCGGCGGCGGTGGAGGCGGCGGCGAGGGCGGGGCCCACACCGGCGGCGAGGAGGTCGTGCTCGTGCGGGGACGTGCGGAAGCGGTGGAGGGTCCCCGCCGGGAGGCGCACCTCGGTGGCGGGGCCCGGGAGCGCTCGTGCCACCGCGTCCCGTTCGGCGGGGACGGCGGTGGCTACGAGGATGCGCATGGGCGGCGGCAGGGGATCAGGCGTCCGGGTTCTTCAGCTTGAAGTTCCACACGCCCTTGATCGCCGAGCCCGAGGCGTTCTGCTCGACGATGCTGATCGTGAGCGACTTCTGGGCGGGCTGACCGGGCTGGGTGGCGAAGAGGCCCGGGTTGTCGAACGACCAGTACGTCTTGTCGAAGGTGTCGCTGGTGGCCTGCTCCCCGTTGATCCACAGGGCCCAGCCCGTCTTCGCCACCTCCGGGTCGACGCCGATGCGCAGGGCCTTGCCCTCCGGCAGTTCGATCGACTTGGAGGGCTTCTCCTCCGCGCACTCCTTGGCCTGAGCGGCGTCGAGGGTCCGGTAGCACTCGGCCTCGGCGCTGATCGATTCGGTGCCGATCGTGACGGTGGCCATCGGCGTCGGCTCATCGCAGGCCGACAGGACGAGAAGTCCGGCGGAAACGGCGCCGAGAGTGGCTGCGGCGCGACGGGAACGCGGGAAGGTCATGGGCGAAGGCTATCTGGCCCGTCCAGGGGTGCCCCTACGTGGGGTACGGCGTGCCGGGCCGGTCGGGGATCCGGTCAGGCCACACGGGCGCGGGGGGCGCCGCCGTGGCGGGCCGAGGAGAGCAGGCCCCGGACCGTGGTGAGCCAGCCCGCGGCGACGATCGCGGCGGCCACGGCCATCCCGAGGGTGCCGTTGAGGGGGAGGGCGATACCGATGGCGCCGCCGACCACCCAGGCCATCTGCAGCAGGGTCTCGGAGCGGGCGAAGGCGGAGGTCCGGACGAGTTCGGGGACGTCACGCTGGATCAGGGCGTCCAGGCACAGCTTCGACAGGGCCTGCGAGAAGCCGGCGACGGCGGCGAGGCAGGCGATGAAGAACGCGCTGAAGAACAGGGCCGCCGTGATCGCCACGCCGAGTTCGACGGCGACGACGGTCACGATGATCAGCTCCGGCGACCGTTGCTTCGCCCACGCCCCCACGGCCGTGCCCAGCGCGTTGCCGAGGCCGGCGGCCACGGCCACCATGCCGAGGGAGACGGCGGCGCTCTGCCCGTGGAGGGGGTGGATGCGCAGCAGGAAGGCGAGGAAGAAGATCAGGAAGCCGGAGAGGCCGCGCAGCGCGGCGTTGGCGCCGAGGGCGTGGGTGACCGCCGGGCCGACCGTCCGCAGGCCGGGCCGTTTCAGCGTTCCGCTGCGGTGCGGGCCGTGCAGATGCTCGGGGTCGGCCGCGAGCAGGGCCCTGTCCTCGCCCTTCGCGGAGTCGACCTTCGCGGGGAGTGTGAAGGAGAGGAACGTCCCCGCGACGAAGATCACGAAGGCGCCGTAGAGCGGCCAGCGCGGGCCGAGTGCCTGGAGTCCGGCGCCGATGGGCGCGGCGACGCCGGTGGCGAGCAGACCGCAGAGGGTGACGCGGGAGTTGGCCTTCACCAGGGAGAACCGGGGTGGGAGGAGGCGGGGTACGACGGCGCTGCGGACCACTCCGTACGCCTTCGACGCGACCAGGACGCCCAGGGCGGCGGGGTAGAGCTGGAGGCTGCCGGTCTCGACGGCGCCGACGAGGAGCAGGGCGAGGAGGGCGCGGGCCAGCATCGCGCCGGCCATCGCGGCGCGGCGGCCGTGCGGGAGGCGGTCGAGCAGGGGGCCGACGACGGGGGCGAGGAGGGCGAAGGGGGCGAGGGTGATGGCGAGGTAGAGAGCGACTCGGCCGCGGGCCTCGTCGGTGGGGACGGAGAAGAACACCGTGGAGGCGAGGGAGACGGTGATCATCACGTCGCCCGCGCCGTTCACTCCGTGCAGTTCGATGAGTTTGCCGAGGCCGGACTCACCGGCGCCGTGGGCGTGGGTGGCTCTGCGGATGCCTCGGGCGGGGCCGGTGAACGGCAGGTGCAGGGCGCGGCCGACCGAGCGGACGGCGCCGGTCACCCGACCCGATCCGCGCGCTCCGCTCCGCTCGGCGCCGGTCACCTCGTCATAGTGCCCCGAGAAGGGGGACCGTAGTGCGTTTACCGCTCGGATGGCCCCGGGGGTGGGGGTTGCCGCCGTGGGGGTGGGCGGGGGTTGGTTGTGCGTGTGCGGGTTGGTGGGGCTTCTCGCGCGGTTCCCCGCGCCCCTGGAGGGCTGGGGCTGCGCCCCTGGCCCTTCGTGCGGTCGGTTGTGTGTGTGCGGGTCGGTGGGGCTTCTCGCGCAGTTCCCCGCGCCCCTGGAAAGCCGGGGCTGCGCCCCGTGCTTTCGGGCTGTCGATCCGCTGGTTTCGGGTGCGGGCCTGTTGGGGTCGGTTGTGCGTGTGCGGGTTGGTGGGGCTTCTCGCGCGGTTCCCCGCGCCCCTGGAGGGCTGGGGCTGCGCCCCTGGCCCTTCGTGCGGTCGGTTGT
>NZ_JBSFCF010000006.1:68531-139187 GCF_053593335.1 Streptomyces sp. NPDC002324 | reverse complement strand
GTGCGGCTGCGGGTCGGTGGGGGTTCTCGCGCGGTTCCCCGCGCCCCTGAAAAGCTGGGGGTGCGCCCCGGCGCTTTTCAGGGCTTTGGGGTTGTTGCCTTGAGAGGCCTGCGTGAACTGGGGTTTCAGGGGCGCGGGGAACCGCGCGACCAGCCACGATGCGGTCGCGGACGGCATGCGACCTTCCCGTACCCGGGGGCTGATGCGGGGTCCGGGGGCGGCGGCCCCGGTGGTTTTCTGCCAACCGGCGGGGGTGCCTGGGGGGCGCCCCACGCACCCCTCCCCGCCCAGGCCGAGCGCGGCGGAATCGCGGAACCGCTACGTCGGTGTGGGCGCAGAGCCTCGGAGAAGGTAGCGTGCATAGCGCGCCTGCGGCGGTTGTTCTCGGCCGCGCGCCTCTCGTTCATCCCGCAGAATGGATGACATAGGTGCGCCCGAGTGCGATCGGGCGCGGACGTCGACGCGGCCCCCTGGTCCGCTCCGTCCGCACCCCCCGCCGAGGGAGGCGCACTCGTGAGACGGCGTAGGAGAGAAGCGATACCTGTGAGCGCAGCGACAACGCGAAGCCGCACCCCCGACCGTCTGTGTGCCGAGGCCGTCGACCTCGCCCACTCCGCAGCCGAGGAGGCCGCCGCACCAGGCGTGGTCGGCGAACACGCGGGGCTCGTGTCCGAGGGCGACCGGGTCGTGACGCACTTCTTCGAGTGCAAGGAGATGGGCTACCGCGGCTGGCGCTGGGCCGTCACCGTCGCCCGTGCCTCACGCGCGAAATTCGTGACGCTGGACGAAGTCGTCCTGCTCCCGGGCCCCGACGCGCTGCTCGCGCCGGAGTGGGTGCCGTGGAGCGAGCGGCTCCGGCCGGGCGACATGGGCCCCGGTGACCTGCTGCCCACGGACGCCGAGGATCTGCGGCTGGAGCCCGGGTACACCGGCGAGGACGAGCCCTTGCCGAACTCGCCGGTCTCGCAGGACATGGCCGAGCTGGTGGAGGCGGAGGACGCCGAGGTCACCGCCGGGGTCCCGGCGCACCTGCCGCTCGTGCCGACGCGCGGGTCGATCGCCGCGGTCGCCGAGGAACTGGGCATGCGGCGGGCCCGGGTGCTGTCCCGGTACGGGCTGCACACGGCCGCGGACCGGTGGGAGGAAGGGTTCGGGGCGAAGACCGCGATGGCGCAGGCCGCGCCGGCGTCGTGCGTGAGCTGCGGGTTCCTCGTGGCGATCGGGGGGTCGCTCGGGCAGGCCTTCGGCGTGTGCGCGAACGAGTTCGCGCCTGCGGACGGGCGCATGGTGTCCCTGACGTACGGCTGTGGAGGGCACTCGGAGGCGGCGGTCATGCCCGCCCCGCCGCGGCCGGCCCCGCCGCGGCTGGACGAGACGCGGGTGGATCCCTTCCCGCTGCGGCCGTCGCCCGATTCCGGGTCGGTGTCCGTGGGGGCGGAGGAGGCCGACGCCGAGGCCGATCTCGGGCATTCGTAGGGGCCTTCTCGTAGGAGCGCCTCACAGCTCGGGGGTGCGGGTCGCTTCGGCGGGCGCGAGTCCGGTGGGGCTTCCCGCGCGGTCCCCGCGACCAGCCCCCACCCACCCGCACCCGCCGACCTACCAGCTACCCCCACCTCCCTGGACGCACAGCCGAGCCGACGCGGCGACGCGGTACCTTCGTGCACCTGGCGACATGGAGGATGAACCGTGAGCAAGTTCGTGCGGCCGGCGGCCGAGGGTGCGGACCCGTTCGGGACGGCTCGGCTGCGGCGGGGCGTGCTCGACGCCTGGGCTACCAGTCCGGCCCGGTTCCGTGAGGATGCCAACGCCGAGGAGGACCTCGTCCTCGGCGGCTACCGGGACCGCCTCGTCGTGGAGTTGGCGCAGAACGCCGCCGACGCCGCCGCGCGCGCCAAGGTGCCGGGCCGGCTGCGGCTGACGCTGCGGGACGGTGTGCTCGTCGCCGCCAACACCGGCGCGCCCCTCGACGCGGGCGGCGTCGAGTCGCTGTCCACGCTCCGCGCGTCCGCGAAGCGGGACGCGCAGGGCCACGACGGCGCCGTGGGCCGTTTCGGTGTCGGTTTCGCCGCCGTGCTCGCGGTCACCGACGAGCCCGCCGTCATCGGGCGGCACGGCGGTATCCGCTGGTCGCTCGCCGAGGCCCGGCTGCTCGCCGCCGACACCGCCCGGCACAGCCCCGGACTCGGGGACGAGATCCGCCGCCGGGACGGACATGTGCCGTTGCTGCGGCTGCCGTTCGCGGCCGAGGGGACCGCCCCGGAGTCGTACGACACCGTGGTCATCCTGCCGCTGCGCGACACCGCCGCCGCCGATCTGGCCGAGCGGCTGCTGCACGCGGTCGACGACGCGCTGCTCCTCGCCCTGCCCGGTCTCGACGAGGTCGTCATCGAGATCGGCGCCGACGAGGTGCGGACGGTGCGGCGGAGCGTGGAGGGGGCGCACGTCGTCGTCGAGGACTCACGGGACGGGGTCACGCGCTGGCGCACCGTCGCCGAGCACGGGGCGCTCGATGCCGCTCTGCTCGCCGACCGGCCCGTCGAGGAGCGGCTGCGCCCGCACTGGTCCGTCACCTGGGCCGTGCCGACCGGGCCCGACGGCGAACCGGTCCGCCCGCGCACCAGCGCCGTCGTGCACGCGCCCACCCCCAGCGACGAGGCCCTCGGCGTGCCCGCGCTGCTCATCGCCTCCTTCCCCCTGGACACGACCCGGCGGCACGCGGCGCCCGGCCCGCTCACCGACTTCCTCGTGCAGCGCGCGGCGGACGCGTACGCCGGGCTGCTGGCCGCCTGGGAGCCGGTGGGCGAGGGGATCATCGACCTGGTGCCCGGCCCGCTGGGCAAGGGTGAGCTGGACGGGGCGCTGCGCCAGGCCATCCTGGAGCGGCTGCCGCGCACCGCGTTCCTGCCGCGTGCGGTGACGCCCGAGCCCGACGACGAGCTGGACGACCTGCCCGTCGCCCTGCGCCCCCGTGACGCCGAGGTCGTCGAGGGCGCCGGCGCCGAGACCGTGCGAGTGCTCGCCGACGTTCTGCCCAGCCTGCTGCCCGCCGGGCTCGAACGGCGCGCGGAGCTGCGCGCGCTGGGCGTCGCGCGCCTGCCGCTGGGGGACGTCATCGACCGGCTCGCGGGCCTGGAGAAGGCGCCCGACTGGTGGTGGCGGCTCTACGACAGCCTCGCCGGTGTCGACCCGGACCGGCTGTCCGGCCTTCCCGTCCCGCTCGCGGACGGGCGGACCACCATCGGGCCACGGCAGATCCTCCTCCCCGCCCCCGACGGTCCGCAGGCGGCCCGCCCCGACACCCTCGCCCGCCTCGGCCTGAAGGTGGCCCACCCGGACGCCGCGCATCCGCTGCTGGAGAAGCTGGGCGCCCTGCCTGCGACCCCGCGCGCCGTGCTCACCACCCCGCAGGTGCGGGCCGCCGTCGCCGCGTCGCTGGACGACGAGGGCGGCGTCTGGGACGAGGAGGACGGCCGGCCGGACGCCGACGAACTCGCCGACCTCGTCCTCGCCCTGGTGCGTGACGCCGCGCTCGACCCCGGCGACGAACCCTGGCTCGGCGCCCTCGCCCTGCCCGACGAGGACGGCGAGCTGGCCCCCGCCGGTGAACTCGTCCTCCCCGGCAGCCCCTTCGCCCGGGTCATGCGCGAGGACGAACTCGCCTTCGTGGACGCCGAGCTGGCCGACCGCTGGGGCGAACAGCCCCTGGCGGCCTGCGGAGTCCTCGCCACCTTCGCCCTCGTCCGCGCCACCGACGTCGTCCTCGACCCCGACGAACTGGAGCCGCGCGACGGGGACTTCGCCGAGCCGGACGACGCCGGGCTGCTCGACGCGGTGGACGTCTGGTCCGAGGACATCCTCGACCGGTTCCCGGACAGCCCCGTGCCGCCGGTCGCGACGGAGATCGTGGCCGTGCGCGACCTGGACCTCGTCGACGAGGACCGCTGGCCGGAGGCGCTCGCCCTGCTCGCCCGGCCCCCGCTGCGCGACGCCCTCGTCCAGCCGGTCCGCATCCTGCTGCCGGACGGCACGCACGAGGTCGTACGCCCCTACACCGCCTGGTGGCTGCGCGGGCACCCGGTCCTCGACGGCCGCCGCCCCGCCGGCCTCCTCGCGGCCGGCGGCGACCCGCTGCTGCGCGGCCTGTACGACGAGGCCGACGCCACCGGCTTCGACGACGAGCAGGTCCTGCGGGCGCTGGGCGTGCGCACCTCGGTGGCCGCGCTGCTGGACGAGCCGGGCGGCGCCGCCGAGCTGCTGGACCGGCTGGCCGACCCGGACCTCCCCGTCTCCGCCGCCCAACTCCACGGCCTGTACGGTGCCCTGGCCGACCTCGATCCGGAACAGGTGACCCTGCCCGACGAGTTGCGCGCGGTGGTGGACGGTGAGGTGACCGTCGTGGACGCGGCCGACGCCGTCGTCGTCGACTCCCCCGACCTGCTGCCCTTCACCGCCGGGATGCCCCTGCTGCCCGTACGGCCGTCACGGGCCGGGGAGTTGGCCGAGCTGTTCCAGGTGCGGCGGCTCAGCGAGTCGGTCACCGGGGAGGTGGACTCGCAGGGCACGGAGCACGACGTTCCGGAAGCGGTACGGGTCCTGCTCGGCCCCGCCACCCCCGCGTCGTACGTCGAGCACGAGGAGCTGGTCGTCGACGGCGTCGAGCTGGACTGGCGCCGCACGCGCGACGGCGTCCTGCACGCCGCCACCCTGGAGGGCGTCGCCGCGGCGCTCGCCTGGGCGGCGGGCCAGTGGCCGCGCCGCTTCGAGGTGGCCGCCCTGCTCGAAGACCCGTCCAGGACGGCGGAGCTGGCACGGGACCGCTGGTTCGACTGAGAGTGAGAGGCGGACAGACCATGACGGCGCGGGTCACGGCAGTGAGCGCGAACGGCACGTACTCCTTCAGCAAGCCGAACCGGGCGGGCATCACGCTGCTCGCCGGGCTGGGCGTCGAGGGTGATGTCCACGCGGGGAAGACCGTCAAGCACCGGTTCCGCATGACGTACGAGCCGGACGCGCCCAATCTGCGGCAGGTGCACCTCATCCACGAGGAGCTGTTCGACGAGCTGGCCGCGAAGGGGTTCACCGTCGCGGCCGGGCAGCTCGGCGAGAACGTCTCCACCCGGGGGATCGACCTGCTGGGGCTGCCCACGGGTGCGCTGCTGCGCCTCGGCGACGAGGCGGTCGTGGAGGTCACGGGGCTGCGCAACCCGTGCGACCAGATCAACACGTTCCGGAAGGGGCTGCTGAAGGAGGTCTTCGAACTCGACGCCACGACCGGCGAGTTCACCTTCAAGTCCGGGATCATGGGGATCGTCCGGCAAGGGGGAGCCGTCCGCCCCGGCGACGCGATCGACATCGAGCTTCCTGCCGGGCCGCACCGCCCGCTGGAGCGCGTCTAGCGGCAGCTGGCGGGTTGTGCCGAGATCTGGCGGATCGCGTCGGCTTGTGACGGGCCGTGAGCGAGGTCGGTTGTGACCTGGGCAACATCTTCACCGGAATCACAAAAACTCGTACAACCATTCGCCATCCTCGTGGATCTGATCACACGAGCCGACGGCTTTCTCAGGAGCCCCGGGAGTCACACGACGTCCGGAGCCCCCGCCGGCTCGACAGACCTGAACCGGGTCTCGCGCGGCGGAACCGTCCGTGAGACCCCTTCCACGTGGGGAAAACATTGCGTAAGCGCGCCACTCTGGGCGTCGCCGTCACCGGCGCCCTGGCTCTGACCGCCCTCGTCGCTCCGGCCGCGCAGGCCGACGACCACATCGGCGACACCAGGATCAGCAATGTCTCCGTCAACGGAGGCAAAGCCGTCGTCGTCGGTGCCAAGGCCGGCAAGACGGTCACGCTCAAGTTCACCGTCACCGACAACTCGGGCCACCGGACGGCCAGCGCGTACCTGTACCGCGGCCAGACGGTTGAGACCTCCGAAAGCATCATCGCGTCCAACAAGGACCCGATCAGCTGCAAGAAGGTGACGTCGTCCAAGTACAACTGCTCGGCGACCTTCACCTTCAAGCCGGGCTACGACGTCATCAACTCCGTCGCCGGTACCTGGAAGACCACGGTGCTCGCCCAGGCCAAGGACTACGACTACTACATCAAGGACAACGCCAAGTCCTTCAAGGTCCTGCGCGCGAGCCAGCTCGCGCCCGCCAACGCCGCCCCGGAGCCCGTGGCCAAGGGCGCGACGATCACCATCACCAGCAAGCTGACCCGCGCCAACTGGAACACCAACGTGAACGGTGCTCTCAGCGGTCAGCCGGTGCAGCTCCAGTTCAAGAAGAGTGGCACGTCCACCTACAAGGCGGTCAAGACCGTCAACTCGGCCTCCACGGGCGATGTGTCCGCCACGGTGAAGGCGAGTGCCGACGGCACATACCGCTATGTCTTCGCGGGCACATCGACCACGGCGGCCGCGACTGCCACGGGCGACACCATCGACGTCAAGTAAGCAGCCACACCAAGGGGCGCGCGCCGGTTCCGCCGGTGCGCCCCCCGACGTCGTAGAGCACGCGGGTCAACGGGCCCGCGATCACAGGGGCCCGATGTGACAACGCCGTCGGGCCCCACGTCTCCACACTTCACCGGGGGAACACATGCGTATCCGCACCACCGCGATCGCCGTCTCCGGCGCCCTCGCACTCTCCGCCTTCGCCGTGCCCACCGTGTACGCCGCGGACGAGGCGAACGGCATCGCCACCTCCCCGCAGTGGGCGGCCGGCACCGTCGACGGCGGGCCGTCGGCGTTCGGCGCGGCCACCGCCGCCGACGCGACCGCCGGGGACCTCGACGTCTCCTTCTCCGGCATGAAGGTGAACGGCGGCAAGCCGATCGTCGTCGGCGCGACCAAGCACCGCTCGGTGCCGGTCACCTACACGCTCACGCACGCCGCAGACGTCGACATCACCGCTGAGGACTTCGCCAACGGGCCGTTCCTGTACCTGAAGTCGATGCCCGGCTCGTTGCTCGACGAGTTCGACGAGCCGGTGCAGTTCGGCGAGGAGGAGGCGACCTGCACGGCCACCTCCTCGACCACCGCCAGCTGCAAGGCATCCATCGAGCTCTACCCGGGCGAGACTCTCGTCAACTCGCAGGCCGCGACCTGGAAGGTCGGCGGCCTCGCGTTCCGGGGCGACCCGCTCACCGGAGACCTGCAAGAGACCTGGCAGGGCAAGCTCGGCACCGCCAAGGTCCAGCGTCAGTCGAAGCTCACGGGCGCCAACGCGGCCCCCGAGCCCGTCAAGAAGGGCAGGACCATCACGGTCACGAGCAAGCTGACCCGTGCCAACTGGGACACCAACAAGTTCCCGGCGTACGCCGGTCAGTCCGTGAAGCTGCAGTTCAAGAAGAAGGGCACGTCCGTCTACAAGGACGTCAAGACGGTCAAGTCGTCCTCCAAGGGTGCCCTGAAGACCACCGTCAAGGCGACTGTCGACGGCACGTACCGCTACGTCTTCGCGGGCAGCTCGGGCACGGCGGCCGTGACCTCGGCGGCCGACGCCATCGACGTGAAGTAGGCGCGGCAGTAGCAGGAGATGGGGCGTCGGCTCCGGGGTTTCCCGGGCCGGCGCCCTTTTGCGTAAGGAGTGACTCCGACTTCCGTAAGAGTCCGTAAGAGCGGGACCAAGCGTTCCGTATACGTCTTTCAAGAGTCCGTATGGCCGGACCAAATTCGCGTCGGGGGCGAATGCGGTCGGGGGAACGTGTGTTCAGATCGTCCGGGCCAAAAGGCCCTGGATCACTCTTTCTCCACTTGGGGAACACATGCGCACAAGAGCCACTGTGGCAGCCGTCGCCGGCGCCCTGGCCTTTTCCGCCCTCGGGATACCGGCCGCCCACGCGGCCGGTACGACGGCGACGAGCGGTCAGCCCTACACGCTGAACGTCAGCTTCTCGAACTTCAAGGTCGCCAAGTCGATCAAGGTCGGCATCAGCGCCAAGGTCTCCACCGCGGTGTCGTTCACGCTGACCCACGGTACCGGCGTCGACATCACCGCCAAGGACTTCTACGCGGAGCCCTTCCTCTACCGCGGCACCTTCGGCGACGACGACACCCCGCAGCTGTTCGGCGACGACTTCGCCACCTGCAAGGTCGCCACCGCGACGACGGCGAGCTGCACGGGCGCCATCGACATCCGCCCGGGCGACGGCGACCTGCTCAACTCGCAGGCCGGGACCTGGAAGGCGGGCGCCGACGCCATCGCGTTCAACGGCCAGGACCCGTCGAACGACGAGCCCGACTACAGCAAGATCGGCTACAAGGAGCAGGGCGGGCTGGCCTCCACCCTCGTGCAGCGGATCGCGAAACTCACCGTCAACGCCGGGCCGGAGCCGGTCAAGAAGGGCAGGACGGTCACCGCCACCGGCCGGCTCACCCGTGCCGACTGGCAGAGCCACACCTACAAGCCCTTCGCCAAGCAGCCGGTCAAGCTCCAGTTCCGCAAGGCGGGCAGCAGCACGTACACCACGGTCAAGACGGTCTACTCGGACGCCTCCGGCAATGTGAAGGCCACCGGCACCGCCGCGTACGACGGTTACTGGCGCTTCAGCTACGCCGGGGTGACCACGACGGCGCCGGTCAGCGCGACGGGCGACTACGTCGACGTGCAGTAGGCCCCCTGTGCGGTGACGTGACAGGGGGTGGGCCGTGCTGTCAGAGGCTGGGGAAGAGCAGCTCGAAGAACAGCCACAGCAGCACGGCCCAGAACAGCGCCGCCGCCAGCGACACCAGCAGGGAACTGCGCCACTTCAGCACCAGGAACGGGAAGAGGACCAGGGCCGCCCAGTAACCGGCCACGTCGATCGACATGCCGGCGGCCTCCCTGAGGTCTCTGGCACGGCCCGTGGCGATGCGGCGCAACAGCCGCTGGGAGGCGAAGCCGTACAGGCCGAGGACGATGGGGAAGAACCACAGCGGTGTGATCGAGACCAGCTCGGTCTCCGAGAACTCGTCGAACATGACCAGATAGACGAGACCGGCGCCGAGGATGCCGCCGACCAGCGCGGTGACGTAGAGCGCCGTCAGCGCCACCGGCTCGGTGGCACCGGCCGGCAGGGGCACCGGCGAGGCGTACGGCACGTCGGGTGACGGGACCCGGACCACCTGGTGGCAGTGCGGGCAGCGGACGTCCTGCCCGACCCGGTCGGCCGGAGCCGAGATCCGATGTCCGCACGGGGCGTGGAACTCCACCGGCTGATACGGGTTCATGCGCTGCTGCTCCCTTCCCTGCGCCGCCTCCCGGTGCCGCTCGATGCCGGTGACGCGACGGCGCGGCCTCGGCGAGGCCGGTCGCAGGCGAGGACGCCGGCCGGAGGCGTCCGGTTTCGGCGTGGCTTCCGGCGCGGCTTCCGGCGTGGTCGCCCGTGCGGCGGGGGCCCTACGCCGGGAAGCGGCGGTCCACCCACCTCCACAGGAACTCCAGTACGGCCGAGGCCAGGGCCGCGACGGCGACCGCGATCCACGGCATGGTCGTCCCCACCAGCCGCAGGGCGAAGAAGTCCTGGAGCGACGGCACGACGAGAACCAGCAGGAAGCAGCCGCCCATCGCGGCCACCAGCCCCAGGCGCCACCAGGTGTACGGGCGGGCGATGATGGCCAGCACCCACATGGAGATCAGGAAGAGCGTGAGGGTGGCCGCGCTGGTCTCCGCCTCCAACGCGCCCTCGCCCGCGTAGTGGTGGCGGGCGAGCAGATAGGTGACGAAGGTGGCGACGGCCGCCAGCACGCCGCCCGGGATCGAGTAGCGCATCACGCGCCGCACGAAGTGGGGTCGCGCGCGCTCTCTGTTGGGGGCCAGGGCGAGGAAGAACGCCGGGACGCCGATCGTCAGGGTCGAGAGCAGGGTCAGGTGGCGGGGGAGGAAGGGGTACTCCACCTGCCAGCAGACCACCAGGACGGCGAGGAGCACCGAGTACACCGTCTTGACGAGGAACAGGGTCGCCACCCGCGTGATGTTGCCGATGACCCGGCGGCCCTCCGCGACCACCGACGGGAGCGCGGCGAAGCTGTTGTCGAGCAGCACGATCTGGGCGACGGCCCTGGTCGCCTCCGAGCCCGAGCCCATCGCCACACCGATGTCGGCGTCCTTGAGGGCCAGTACGTCGTTCACGCCGTCGCCGGTCATCGCGACCGTGTGGCCGTGGGACTGCAGGGCGCCGACCATGTCCCGCTTCTGCTGCGGGGTGACCCGGCCGAAGACCGTGCCGGAGTCGAGGGCGTCCGCCATGCCGTCGCGCTCGCCGGGGAGCCGGCGGGCGTCGACGACCTCGCCGGTCAGGCCCAGTTTCCCGGCCACCGCGCCGACCGACACCGCGTTGTCGCCGGAGATGACCTTCGCCCGTACGTTCTGCTCCTCGAAGTAGCGCAGGGTGTCGGCGGCGTCGGGCCGCAGCCGCTGTTCCAGGACGACGAGGGCGGTGGGGCGGGCGTCCCGGGCGACCTCGGGGTCGTCGAGGGAACGGGTGACCCGGGCCAGCAGCAGGACCCGTAGCCCCTGCTCGTTGAGCCGGTCGGTGTCGGTGAGGGCCGGGTCGTCGTCGGGGAGCAGAACGTCGGGGGCGCCGAGCAGCCAGGTGCTGGACTCGCCGTCGCTCTCGCCGAAGGACGCGCCGCTGTACTTGCGGGCCGAGGAGAAGGGCAGTGACTCGGTGCAGCGCCAGTCCTCGCTGTCCGGATAGGCGTCGATGACGGCCTTCAGGGAGGCGTTCGGGCGGGGGTCGGACGCGCCGAGCGCGCCGAGCACCTCACGTACGTACGTCTCGTCGGCGCCGCCCAGGGTGCGGAGTTCGGTGACGTCCATGCCGCCCTCGGTGAGGGTGCCGGTCTTGTCGAGGCAGACGGTGTCGACGCGGGCCAGGCCCTCGATGGCCGGCAGTTCCTGCACCAGGCACTGCTTGCGGCCGAGACGGATCACCCCGATCGCGAAGGCGACCGACGTCAGCAGCACCAGACCCTCGGGGACCATCGGGACGATGCCGCCGACCGTGCGGGCGACGGAGTCCTTGAAGTCGTTCTCCTTCACGATCAGCTGGCTGACGATCAGGCCGATCGCGGTCGGGACCATCATCCAGGTGACGTACTTGAGGATGGTGGAGATGCCGGAGCGCAGTTCGGAGTGGACCAGGGTGAAGCGGCTCGCCTCCTCCGCCAGCTGGGCCGCGTAGGCCTCCCGGCCGACCTTCGTCGCGGTGAACGCCCCGCCGCCGGCGACCACGAAGCTGCCCGACATCACCTGGTCACCGGGGTGTTTGACGACCGGGTCGGCCTCGCCGGTGAGCAGCGACTCGTCGATCTCCAGGCCGTCGGTCTCGACGCACTCGCCGTCCACGACGATCTTGTCGCCGGGGCCGATCTCGATGACATCCCCGAGGACGATGTCGGAGGTGGCGACCGGGGCCGCGACCCCGTCCCGCCGGACCGTGGGTTTCGCCTCGCCGATCACCGCGAGGGAGTCGAGGGTCTTCTTCGCCCGCCACTCCTGCACGATGCCGATGCCCGTGTTGGCCAGGATCACGAAGCCGAACAGGCTGTCCTGGATGGGGGCGACGAACAGCATGACGACCCACAGGACGCCGATGATCGCGTTGAACCGGGTGAAGACGTTCGCGCGGACGATGTCCGCCATGGAGCGGCTGCTCCGCACGGGTACGTCGTTCACCTCGCCGCGGGCGACCCGGCCGGCCACCTCGGCGGCCGTCAGACCGCGCGCCCGCCCCGGGCGGGCCGGGACGGGCGTGGGGTGCACAGGATCGAGTTCGGTACCCGCGTCGATGTGCGTCATGCATTCGACGGTACGTGCGGATTTGGGCGTTCACCCGCCGAGTGCGGCAAAGATCCGACCTGGGGAGGAGGGGCGGGCCGCGCCGTGGTTCCGGGGTCGTACGCCGCCTGTGGTGCGGTGGCGGCCGGGGGTGGGATCGCCGGACGGGCTCAGTTGGGGGCGTGCCGCGCGGTCACGTCGTCGGCCTCGGTCCCTTCGGTTGCCGCACCTTCGGTCCTCGCCCCTTCGGTTGCCGCCCCGTCGGTCCCCGCCCCTTCGGGCCCGGCCTTCGCGTGGTCGGCGGCCTGCGCCTCCGTGGCCGCCTTCTCCGCCGCGTCCCGCTTGATCGCCGCGTCCCGTCGGCGGACGTAGTAGATGCCGATGAAGCCCAGGCCGCCGCCGGCCAGGCAGGTCCAGATCCACCAGGTGTGTCCGTGGTCCGCGTACCAGCCGTAGAAGGGGAGCTGGACGACGAAGAGGACGAGCCACAGGATCGTGCCGCCGATGATGGTCGGCACGATGGGCCCCTCCAGGGGCTCCGGTGCCTCGTGCTTGGGGGATCCCGAGAAAAACGCGGCCATGGGGCACAGCTTACGAGGCGGATGGGTCTACGCGCGGAGATGGCGAGAGTTGAATTATATGTTCATACTGAAACGGTTTCTGTCTGACCACTTCTGTTCGTAGAAAACTCCAACGGCGCCATGCATGCCTGTTGGGGATGAGGTTCCGCATGTCCCCGCAGAGCAGCACCGTCGGCGTGTTCGACCGCCACTTCAGGATCACGGAACGCGGCAGCACGCTGTCGCGCGAGATCCGGGGCGGTTTCGCCACCTTCTTCGCGATGGCGTACATCATCGTGCTGAACCCGATCATCCTGAGCAGCGCGAAGGACATGTACGGGCACCAGCTGGACTACGGCCAGCTGGTCACCGCGACCGCGGTCACCGCCGCCTTCACCACGCTCCTCATGGGCGTCATCGGCAACGTGCCGATCGCGCTGGCGGCGGGGCTCGGCGTGAACACGGTCGTCGCGCTGCAGCTCGCGCCGCGCATGTCGTGGCCGGACGCGATGGGCATGGTCGTGCTGGCCGGGTTCGTCGTGATGCTGCTGGTGGCGACGGGGCTCCGGGAGCGGGTCATGAACGCCGTGCCGCTGAGTCTGCGCAAGGGCATCTCCATCGGTATCGGCCTGTTCATCATGCTGATCGGGCTGGTCGACTCCGGTTTCGTCACCCGAATCCCGGACGCCGCCCACACGACCGTGCCGCTCCAGCTGGGAGCCACCGGACATCTCGACGGCTGGCCGGTGCTCGTCTTCGTCCTGGGCGCGCTGCTGACGCTCGCGCTGATCGTGCGCAAGGTGCCGGGCGCGATCCTGATCTCGATCGTCGCGATGACGCTGCTCGCGGTCGTCGTCCAGGCCGCCGCCGACCTGCCCGCGGGCGCCTGGGGTCTGACCACGCCGAAGTGGCCCGGCAACCCGGTGGCGACCCCCGACTTCGGGCTGATCGGCCAGGTCAGCCTCTTCGGCGGGTTCTCGAAGGTCGGTGTGCTGACCGGTGTCCTCTTCGTCTTCACGGTGCTGCTGTCGTGCTTCTTCGACGCGATGGGCACGATCATGGGCGTCGGCGACGAGGCCAGGCTGACCGACGCGGACGGCCAGCTGCCGGGCATCAACAAGGTGCTCTTCGTCGACGGCATCGCCGTCGCGGCCGGTGGCGCCAGCTCCTCGTCCGCGACGACCTGCTTCGTGGAGTCCACGGCCGGTGTGGGGGAGGGCGCGCGCACGGGCTTCGCGAACGTGGTCACCGGCGCTCTGTTCGCCGTCGCGCTGTTCCTGACGCCGGTCGCCACGATGGTGCCCTCCCAGGCGGCGACCCCGGCGCTGCTGGCGGTCGGGTTCCTGATCCTCGCGAACTCGGTCCGCGAGATCGACTGGGCCGACTACACGATCGCGATCCCGGCGTTCGTGACGATGGTGATGATGCCGTTCACCTACTCGATCACCAACGGCATCGGCATGGGCTTCCTCACCTTCGTCGTCCTGCGTCTGGCCGCGGGTCGTGGACGCGAGGTTCCGGCGGCGATGTACGTGGTGGCGGCGGTCTTCGGCTTCTACTACCTGATGCCGGCCCTGGGGCTGACGTGAGCGGCACCCGGTCGCCTCACCGCACCCCGTAGAACTTCTCCGTCTCGTCGACCGCGGTCTGGAACCGCTCGTCGAAGTCGTCGCGAATGAGCGTCCCGATCACGTAGTCCTGGACGCTCATTCCCCTTTTCGCCGCGTGGGTCCGGAGCCGGTCGAGCAGCTCCCCGTCTATCCGCAGGCTGAGCACAGTGGTCCCCATGTGTACAAGGGTCGGGTGCCTCCGGCCCTCCGTGTCACGTTCTGCTTACTAGTCACTCATATGAGTGACGTAAGGGCCGGGATCGGCATGAGTGGCGGGGCTCACGGGCACAGCTGTGGAGTTCCGATGGTCTTTAGCGAGGGTAATGAGTTACGCTAAAGAACATGCCTGACCTGAACCATGGCGACGACGAGGCCGCTGTGAACGCCCTCCGTTCCGCCGTGATGCGCCTGTCCCGTCGGCTCAAGCACCAGCGGGTCGACGAGTCGCTGAGCCCGACCGAGATGTCGGTGCTGGGCACCCTCGCCCGCTGCGGCACCGCCACCCCCGGTGAGCTGGCCCGCAAGGAGCATGTGCAGCCCCCGTCGATGACCCGGATCGTCGCCCTGCTGGAGAGCAAGGGCCTCGTGAAGCTGGAGCCGCACCCCGAGGACCGGCGGCAGAAGGTGGTCACCCAGACGGAGCGGGCCGAGGCGATGCTGGAGGAGAGCCGCCGCAAACGCAACGCGTTCCTCGCCTCCCTCGTCGAGGGCCTCGACGAGGACGAGTGGGAGAAGCTGCGCGCGGCCGCGCCCGTGCTGGAGAAGCTCGCCCACCTCTGACCCCGCGCCCGCCCGCCGGGCGCGTTCGGGCCACGGGGGCACGCCGGACCGGCCTCCGATACGCCCCGGCCGACAGCCCGCGCGCCCCCTGGGGGACAGGCATGGGCCGGCCCGGGAACCAGCAGACAGAGACAGACAGAAGCAGACAGAACAGGAGCCGTGAGGCTTACGCAACCGCACGACACGCACACGTTCCACGCAAGGAGGCGAACCCTTTTGAGTACGGGCCCCGGAGCAGCTTCCGTCCCCGCGCCACCGACCCCCCGCGCCACCCAGCACGCGCACGAGGTGCCGGAAGCACCGCCGGATACCACCGGCCCGCTGGACCGACCCGCCACCGCCGAGGCGCCCCCGGACGCCATCGGCCCCGAGGCACCCGCGCCCACCGCGAGCCCCACCCCCGCGAGTGCCCCCACCCCTGCCCAGACCCCCGCCCCCCGTGAACGCGTGTCCATGTTCCGGTCGCTGCGGGTGCGGAACTACCGGCTGTTCTTCCTCGGGCAGGTCGTGTCGAACGTCGGCACGTGGATGCAGCGGATCGCTCAGGACTGGCTCGTGCTGAGCCTGGCCGGATCGTCCACGGCCGTCGGTGTGACGATGGCGCTGCAGTTCCTGCCGATGCTGCTGTTCGGGCTGTACGGCGGGGTGCTGGTCGACCGCTTCCCCAAGCGCCGGCTGCTGTTCCTGACCCAGACGTCCATGGCCGTCACGGGACTGGCGCTCGCCGCGCTCACGCTCTCCGGCCAGGTCCAGGTGTGGCACGTGTACGTGGCCGCCTTCGCCGTGGGCATGGCCACCGTGGTCGACAACCCGGCCCGGCAGTCGTTCGTGTCGGAGATGGTCGGCCCGGACCAGCTGCAGAACGCGGTCAGCCTCAACTCGGCGAACTTCCAGTCGGCCCGTCTGGTCGGCCCCGCCGTCGCCGGCGTGATGATCACCACCGTCGGCACGGGCTGGGCGTTCCTCTTCAACGGCCTGTCCTTCGTCGCCCCCATCGCCGGCCTGCTGCTGATGCGGACCCGCGACCTGCACCCCGTGCGCCGCGCGCCCCGCGCCAAGGGCCAGCTCCGTGAGGGCCTGCGTTACGTGGCCGGCCGCCCCGAACTGCTCTGGCCCATCGTCCTCGTCGGCTTCATCGGCACGTTCGGCTTCAACTTCCCCGTCTGGCTGTCGGCCTACGCGGACGACGTGTTCCACTCGGGCGCCGGCTCCTACAGCTTCTTCAACACGCTCATGGCGGTCGGCTCGGTCGCCGGTGCCCTGCTCGCCGCCCGTCGCGGCACCGCCCGGCTGCGGGTGCTGATCGGGGGCGCGCTCGCCTTCGGCCTGCTGCAGATCGTGGCCGCGCTGGCACCGACGTACTGGCTGTTCGCCCTGCTCATGGTGCCGATAGGGATGTTCGGCCTGACGGTGAACGTCACCACCAACACCGCCATCCAGATGGGCACCGACCCCGCGATGCGCGGCCGTGTCATGGCCCTCTACATGATGGTCTTCCTCGGCGGCACCCCGCTGGGCGCGCCGATCGCCGGCTGGGCCACCGACGCGTACGGCGCCCGCGCGGGCTTCCTCGCCGGTGGTGTCGTCTCCACCGTCGCCGCGGTCACCGTGGGCCTGATCCTCGTCAGGGCCGGCGGTCTGCGGGTGTCGATGGGATGGAACCGGGGTCACCCGCGGCTGCGGTTCGTGCCCAGGGAACGGGCCGAGGGGCAGCACGGGGAGCGGACCGTTCCCGTGACGACCGCCGCCTAGTGGTGCGAAGGTGGCCGTCATGAGTGCCATGAGTACCGTGCGGCTGTTTGCCGCGGTGTTGCCGCCCGCCGACGTCGTCGACGAACTCGGCGTGGCGATCGGTGAGTTGAAGGGCCTGGCCGGTGCGGACCGGTTGCGCTGGACCGCGTCGGCCGGCTGGCACTTCACCCTCGCCTTCTACGGCGAGGTCGAGGAGGATGTCGTACCGGAGCTGTCGCGGCGCCTGGAGCGGGCCGCGCGGCGCGGCGAGCCGTTCCCGCTGGCCGTGCGCGGCGGCGGACAGTTCGGGCACGGGCGGGCGTTGTGGGCGGGCGCCGAGGGCGACCTCGGCGCGCTCCGGCTGCTGGCCGACCGGGCGGAGGCGGCGGCGCGTAAGGCCGGGGTGCCGATGGGGGAGCACCGCCGGTACACGCCCCATCTGACGGTGGCCCGCAGCCGCGACGACATCGACGTACGGCCGTACGTCGACGCGCTCGACGCCTTCACCGGGCGTACGTGGACGGTGGCCGACCTCGCGCTGGTGCGCAGCAATCTGCCGACGTCCGGGGTGCCGGGGGCGCAGCCGCGGTACGAGGCGGTGGGGCGCTGGCCGCTCGGGGCGGCCGGATGACCGTTCGGGCCGCCGGTTACGCTCGTGGGGTGGACCCGAAGACCCGTAACCGGATCATGGCCGGTGTGCTCGTGCTGATGTTCGCGGTGGTTGCTCTCGCGGCGGCGCTTGGCAGGTGACCGTCGGCCACCGGTGACCGTCGGGTCCGGTGACGGTCGGGTTCCGGTGACCTTCGGGGAACTGCGGACCGTGCCGACCCGCCCGTCGGCGGGGGCTTGTCGCGCAGTTCCCCGCGCCCCTTACGGGGCCCTCACCAGGCGAAGGCCTCCGGGGACGGGCCCGGGCCCGGGAAGATCTCGTCCAGCGAGGTCAGCAGCTCCTCGCTCAGCTCCAGCTCGTTCGCGCGGATCGCCGACCGGAGCTGCTCGGCCGTACGGGGGCCGACGATCGGGCCGGTCACGCCGGGACGGGTGAGGAGCCAGGCGAGGGCGGCCTCTCCCGGTGCGAGGCCGTGCTTGTCGAGGAGGTCCTCGTACGCCTGGACCTGGCCGCGTACGGCCGGGTCGGCGAGGGCGTCGGCGCTGCGGCCGGAGGCGCGGCGGCCCTGCGTGGCCTCCTTCTTGATGACCCCGCCGAGCAGTCCGCCGTGCAGCGGCGACCAGGGGATGACCCCGAGGCCGTACTCCTGCGCGGCCGGGATGACCTCCATCTCGGCGCGGCGCTCGGCGAGGTTGTAGAGGCACTGCTCGCTGACGAGGCCGATGGTGCCGCCCCGGCGGGCGGCGGTCTCGTTCGCCTGGGCGATCTTGTAGCCGGGGAAGTTGCTGGAGCCGGCGTAGAGGATCTTGCCCTGCTGGACCAGGACGTCGACGGCCTGCCAGATCTCCTCGAAGGGGGTGGCCCGGTCGACGTGGTGGAACTGGTAGACGTCGATGTGGTCCGTGCGCAGCCGTTTGAGGCTGGCGTCCACGGCCCGCCGGATGTTCAGGGCGGAGAGCTTGTCGTGGTTGGGCCAGGAGTCGGCCGACGCCGCCATGTTCCCGTAGACCTTGGTCGCGAGGACGACCTTGTCGCGGCGCTCGCCGCCCTTGGCGAACCAGTTGCCGATGATGCTCTCGGTGCGGCCCTTGTTCTCGCCCCACCCGTAGACGTTCGCCGTGTCGAAGAAGTTGATGCCCGCGTCCAGCGCGGCGTCCATGATCGCGTGACTGTCCGCTTCGTCCGTCTGCGGACCGAAGTTCATCGTGCCGAGGACCAGCCGGCTGACCTTGAGACCTGTGCGTCCGAGCTGTGTGTACTTCATGACTGCTTAGCCAAGGCGGTGGAGTGCGCTCTAGGCAAGGGGAGAGATCTTGACGCTAACTGAAGGTTAGTGCTTTCCTTTCGTAAGTCCTACTGCTTGAACTTTCAAGCGGGAGACTGTTCTGCCGACCTCTCCGATGGGAGCATCGTGACCCCCACCACGCCTGCCCGCCGCGCGCTCGTCGCCGTCCTCGCGGCCGTCGCGCTCACGTCCACCGCCGCCGTCGTACCGGCCGTCGCGGCCCCGTCCTCCGCCGTCGCCGAGCGGGCCCCGCACGGGGACGCCGCTCGGCTCGGGTACCAGAAGTCCGTGGCCGTACGGGTGCTGAAGGGGGTGTTCGAGGACGGGAACACGGCGGTCGTGGACCGGTACGTGCGGCCGGACTACATCCAGCACAACCCGTTCGCGCCGGACGGGGCGGAGACGCTGAAGGGGCTCGCGGCGGCGGTGCGGCAGCAGTTCCCGGACGCCGCCTACGACGTCAGGCGGGTCATCGCCCAGGGCGACCTCGTCCTCGTGCACTCCAACGTCGTGCTCACGCCCGGCACCCGGGGCTCCGCCGTGTTCGACATCTTCCGCTTCCAGGGCGGGCGGATCGCGGAGCACTGGGACGTGGGGCAGGAGGTGCCGGAGTCCTCGGCCAACGGCAACGACATGTTCTCCACCGTCAGCCGGCCGCGCACCGAGGCGCCGGGGCCGGCCTGGCTGACCGCGTACAACGAGAAGCTGGTGACCAAGGCCTTCGACCGGCTGCTGGTGCGGAAGGACCTCTCGGCGCTCGACCGGTACTGGGGCCCCGAGTACCACCAGCACAACCCGAACATCCCCGACGGCGTGGCCGGGGCCAGGGCCGGTCTGGGCGGCTACTTCCAGCAGTTCCCCTCCCTCACCGTCACGCGCAAGCGGGTCATCGCCGAGGGCGACCTCGTCGCCGTCCACAGCCACTACGTGAACGTCCCGGGCGAGCGCGGCCAGGCCGTCGTCGACCTGTTCCGGGTGCGGAACGGAAAGATCGTCGAACACTGGGACGTACTCCAGGACGTGCCGGAGACGTCGGCGAACGACAACACGATGTTCTGACCGTCGCACCGCTTTCCTGGTGGGCCCTGTGCGGCGTCCGGTGTCATTCCTTCGGGAGGGGCTCCTGGTTCCGGTGGTCGTGCGGGGCGGGGGTGCGGGGTGCCCCGCCGGGCCGGCGGCGGTGGGTGAGGAGGAGCAGGGGGGTCGCCAGGAGGAGGAGGCCGGCCGTGGCGATCGCCGTTCGGGGGGTGGTCAGGGCGGCGAGGAGGCCCCAGAGGGCCGTCGTGGCGGCGGTGGCGAGTTTGCCGGTGACGGACCAGGCGGTGAGGACGCGGGCGACACGGTCCGACGGGGTCCGGGTGAGGCGCTGGGTGGCCATCACCGGGTTGAAGACGCTGATGCAGGTGATCAGGCCCAGCTCGACGACCATGACGAGGACGAGGCCCGCCGGACCGTGACCGATGAACGCCAGCCCCAGCGGCCAGCAGGCCCGCAGGGTTCCGGCGACCCGCAGGACCCGGTCGTCGCCGTGCCGGGCGACCAGGCGGCGGGAGAGGCGGGAGCCGATCAGTCCGCCGGCGCAGGGGACGGCGAAGGCGAGGCCGTACTGCCAGGGGGCGAAGCCGAGTTCACCGACCATGAGGATCAGCAGCAGCGGTGCGGGCGCCATGATCAGCGCGTTGACCACGATGGTGTTGAGGAAGAGGGGGCGCAGGGCCGGGTCGGCGAGCAGGAACCGCCAGCCGTCGAGGAGGTCGGTGGGGCGGAGACGGGGTGTGGGGGTCTTGGGCGTCGTGGGCGTCGTGGGCGTCGCGGGTGGGGCGGGTGCTGTGGGCGCCACGTCCTTCGGGGTCTCCGTCGACGTCATGGACTCTGTCGCCCTCGCCGATGGTGCGTCCCCCGCCGGGTGTGGCTCGCGGTCGCCGATCGCCCGGATGCCCGCTGCCGAGAGCAGGTAGCTGGTGGCGTCGATCAGCAGGGTGACGACCGGGCCGAAGAGGCCCATCGCGGCGCCGCCGAGCGGTGGGCCGAGCATGGTCGTGGTCCAGATTGTGGCCTCGAAGCGGCCGTTGGCGGCCACGAGGTGTTCCGGGGGGACCAGGGACTTCAGGAAGGCGCCGCTCGCCGCGGTGAAGGTGATGTCGGCCACGGCGACGACCATGGAGACCAGGAGGAGCTGGGGGAAGGTGAGCAGGTCGAGGGCGTAGGCGGCCGGGACCGTCAGCAGGGCCGCACAGCGGACCAGGTCCATCGTCATCATCACCGGACGCTTGCGCCGGAACTCCACCCAGGGGCCGAGCGGCAGGGCCACCACCGCGCCCACCGCCAGGCCGGTGGCCGCCAGCGCGGAGACCTGCGTCGGGCCGACGTGCAGGACCAGCACCGCGATCAGGGGGAACGCGTCGAACGACAGCCGCGTTCCGAACGCGCTGACCGCGTACGCCGCCCACAGCCACCGGAACTCCCGGCCCAGCCCACCGCCCCGCGTCATCCGTCCCGCCCCGCATCCGTCACCGCCGCGTCCGACCGGGACATCCAAGCGAGCGGGGGGCCGCCGATCAAGTGCGGAGCGCCGGATCCGGGAGGCGGTGGGTGAGGTCGTCAGCCTCGGGGGAACTCGGCGGTCGGGAGGACCAGACCGAGCAGGGTGGTGGTCATGTCGACGTCGCCGCCGTAGGTGATGGACAGGTCGCTGATGTAGTCGCCGTCCTTGGGCTGGGTGAACAGCCGGCACTTGCCCACATAGGGGTCGGCGATCAGGTAGACGGGGACCTCGGCGAGTGCGTACGCGGTTTTCTTGGGGCCGTAGTCGTTCCTGGCGGTGTCCGTAGAGATGACTTCGGCAATGAACTCGACGTCCTCGTAGCGCCAGCGGCCCTCAGGGCCCTTCTCGGCGTCGTCGCTCAACTTGGCCACGTCCGGAGCGAGCCCGTTCTGGCGGCCGGGGAAGTCGATGCGGACGTCCGAGAACACTGTCGTCTCCCGTCCGAAGTGATCCTCCAACGCCCAGATGACCTTGCGAATCGTCTGCCAGTGGATGTCCCGCTGCGGCGACATGTAGATGGTCCCCTCGACGATCTCTACCTTGTATCCCTCGGGGACGGGCATCTTCTCGAGCCGTTCGAACATCTCGTCCAGTTGGCGCGTGTTGTCGCTCTCGGCCATCGCGATCCTGTCTTCAAGGACGGTCATCGTGGCGCTCCTCCCCGGCCGCCCCTCGAACGAAGACGGCCGCGCAGTACAACGATACGCACGGTGACCAGGGCACGGAGGTACGACGAAACTCCCTTGCGCGCCCGGCGCCCGAACCGTTTGGGTCGTCTCCCGTGACCACCACCGCGCTCGACGCCCTCCACCGCCCCGACCGTTACCCGCGCTCCTCCGCCTACGACCCCTCCTGGCTGCTCGGCCTCGACATGGGGCCGAACCCGCTGTGGCTGCTGGAGGACCTGGTGCGGGACCTCGAACTGCGGCCCGGGATGCGGGTGTTGGACCTGGGGTCGGGGAAGGGGGCGACCTCGGTGTTCCTGGCGCGGGAGTTCGGGGTGGAGGTGGTCGCCGCGGACTGGTGGATCGCGGCGGAGGAGGCGGCGGAGGTCTTCGAGAAGGCCGGGGTGGGGGACCGGGTGACGGCGGTGCGGGCCGAGGCGCATGCCCTGCCGTTCGAGGAGGGCAGCTTCGACGCCGTCGTCAGCGTGGACGCGTTCGAGTACTTCGGGACGGCGGACAGCTATCTGCCGTACCTGGTGCGGTTCCTGCGGCCCGGCGGGCAGCTCGGCGTCGCCACACCCGCGCTGACCCGCGAGGTGCGCGACCTCGGGTCCGTCCCGGCGCACATCAAGGCCGTCGTCGGCTGGGAGGCCATCGCCTGGCACACCGCCGAGTGGTGGCGGTTCCAGTGGGCGGTCACCGAACTGGTCGACGTCACCTCGGCCCGGCTCCAGGAGGACGGCTGGCGGGACTGGCTGCTCTGGGCGCGGGCGTGTGCGGAACGCGATCCGCGGGCAGGGGGCGCCGATCGGGCGGTCGTGGAGATGCTGGAGGCGGACCAGGGGGAGTTTCTGACGTTCGCGCTGGTGACGGCCGTGCGGACAGCCGAGGGCGTTGGGCCCTAGCCCTACGCCTCCTCGTACGGTCCCCCCAGGTCCCACGCCTCGTGCATCGCGTTCGCGAAGGTCGCCGCGATCTTGTGTTCACCGGAGGCGTTGGGGTGCGTGCCGTCGTAGGTGTCCCGGTGGATGTCGTACGACCGGGGCGGGGAGGCCACGAGGAGCGGGGAGCGGGGTTCGTCGAGGTCGGCGGCCGTCTTGGCGAGGAGTTCGTTGAAGCGGGCGACCTGGGCGGCGAAGGGGGCGTCGGACTCGGCGCGGACGTTGGGGGTGACGGGGAGGAGGACCATGCGGACGTGCGGGTTCGCCTCGCGGGCGGCCTCGACGAAGCGGCGGGTGTTCTCGGCGGTCTGCTCGGCGTTGGTGTAGAAGCCGAGGTCGATGAGGCCGAGGGAGACGAGGAGGACGTCCGCCCGGTGGCCGCGGACCGCGTCGGCGATCAGCGGCGCCATGTGGAGCCAGCCCTCGCCCCAGCCGGCGAGATGGCCGCGGGGGAAGCGCGGGTCGGCGCCGGCGTACTCGTACGACGTCGGGGCGTCCGTCGCCTTGTCGTGGAGCGCCTCGCGCGGGCCGACGATCTTGAAGGGCCCCTCGTACGTCGTGCGCAGGTGCTGCCAGAGCCGGTAGCGCCATGTGTGTTCGCCGGCGCTCCCGATCGTCATGGAGTCGCCTACGGGCATGAACCTGAGCATTCGCACATCATGAACGATCGCTACCGGTTGGTAGCACCTCTCGCCCCGAACAGCCCTGTGAACCCTGCCACGTGGGCGGGAAGCAGCGGGCGCAGCCCCTGCTTCCCGAGGGGTGCGGGGAACCGCGCGAGAAGCCCCACGCACCCGCACCCGACCGGCCACCCCCACCCCGACGGCGCTCCCCCACCCCACCCGGCGGAGCGAGATGGCAGGCTTGGGCCCATGCGCCGTCGCCCCCTCACCTCGCTTCGCCGGTTCCGCGCCGGCTTCGCCGGTCTCGCCGCCGTCCTGCTCGCCGCCCTCCCGGCCGCGCCCGCGGCAGCCGACGACGACGGGTTCACGATGAAGGACACGCGGATCACCGAGTCGAGCGGTCTCGCCGCGTCGCGCCAGCACCCCGGGGTCTACTGGACCCACAACGACAGCGACGACGGGGCCTTCCTCTACGCCGTCGACAGCGAGACGGGCGAGACGGTCGCCACGGTCACCCTGACCGGCGTCGGCACCCCGCGCGACGTCGAGGCGATCTCCATGGGCCCCGGCGACAAGCTCTACGTCGGCGACATCGGGGACAACCTCGGCGGCACCTGGGCGTACGTCTGGATCTACGAACTCCCGGAGCCGAAGGAGCTGAAGGACCAGACGATCAAGGCCACGCAGTACGTGGTGAAGTACGAGGGCGGGGCGCGGGACGCGGAGGCACTGATGGTGCATCCGAAGACAGGGCGGGTCTACATCGCCGACAAGAACGAGGAGGGCGGATCGCTGTACGAGGGTCCGGCCGACCTCTCGCCCTCCGGCACGAACGTGTTCAAGAAGGTCGCCTCCGTCCCGGACCTGGAAGTCACCGACGGCGCGTTCTCACCGGACGGCAAGCAACTCGCCCTGCGCGCCTACTTCGGCGGCATCCTCTACGACTGGAACGGCGGCAGGATCAAGAAGGTCGAGCGGCTGAACGTGCCCCTGCAGCGGCAGGGGGAGTCGGTCACCTTCGACGCCGACGGCTCGAAGATCATGTACGGCAGCGAGGGGTCGGGCAGCTCGGTCGTCGCGCGGGACGTGCCCGGCGGCGGCTCCGGGAGCGGTGGTTCCGGCTCGTCGTCCTCCGGCGGGAAGGATTCCGGCACCGCGGCGGCGGACGGCGACGGCGCCGGCTCCACCTTCAAGGTCGGCGCCCTCGCCGTCGGCGGTGCGGTCGTCGTCGTATGGGGCTTCAGGCGGCTGCTGCGCCGGCCGTCCTGAGCCACGAGGCACCCACGCTCCCCGTCACCCCTCTCCGCCCCCGCCCCGCCGCGCGACGAACACCTCCAGCCCGTCCAGAAGGCGCTGCAGGCCGAACTCGAAGTGGTCGAAGCCCGTGGCGAAGGCGTCGTCCGAGAGGCCGGCGAGGAGCGGGTAGCGGCCGGAGGTCATGAGTTCCTCCAGGACGGGCGCCTGGGCCTGCCAGAACTCCGCGTCCGTGAGGCCGGTGCGGTGTTCCGCCTCCTGCGCGTAGAGCTGGGTGCGTGCGGCGCCGACGACATAGCCGTCCACGGCGATGATCGCGGAGATCAGCTCGGGGTCGGTCAGTCCCATGGGCTTGATGCGTGAGAGCACCTTCTCCATGCCGTCGAGGGCGCTGGGGCCGAGGACCGGGCGGGACTGGTTGACCTGCAGCAGCCAGGGGTGGCGCCGGTAGAGGGCGAGGGTGGCCCGGCCCAGGGCCTCCAGGGCGGAGCGCCAGTCGCCGTCGCCGAGGTCGGCGGGGTTCTCCGAGGGGCGCTGGACGCGGTCGAGCATGAGGTCCAGCAGTTCGGCCTTGCCGGGGACGTAGCGGTACAGGGACATGGTCCCGGTGCCGAGTTCGGTGGCGACCCGGCGCATGGACAGGGCGGGCAGCCCCTCCGCGTCGGCGACCCGGACGGCCGCCTCCACGATCCGGTCCAGGGTGAGCCCCGGCTTCGGGCCCCGGCTGGGGCGGCGGCCGGTGTCCCACAGCAGATGCAGCGTCCGGACGATGTCCCCGCTGCCGCTGGACTCCGTACCCCCACCCCCACCGGAACCGCCGGCACCGCGGGTTCCGCCGGTGGTCCCGCCTGCCCGGCCGCCGCTCGCGTCGTCGTCCGAACCGCCCTCGTTCCTGGTCATGAGCGGAGTTTATGCCCTCGCGAAAAAACTGGGTACGACGTACGCGAATTCGGGTACGGTGTACTCAGTTGCTGACGGAAGGGGGACCCATGAGCGAGTCGAGCGGCGCCGGAGGCGTCGGCGGATACGCGGTGCGGGCGGAGGGGCTGGAGAAGCGGTACGGGGAGAAGCGGGCGCTCGACGGGTTCGACCTCGCCGTGCGCGAGGGCACCGTGCACGGCCTGCTCGGCCCGAACGGCGCGGGCAAGACCACCGCCGTACGCATCCTGTCCACCCTGGTGCGCCTGGACGGCGGCAGGGCGGTGGTGGCCGGTCTCGACGTGGCACGGAGCCCGCGCGAGGTACGGGCCAGGATCGGCCTCACCGGCCAGTACGCCGCCGTGGACGAGGTGCTGACCGGCCGGCAGAACCTGGAGATGTTCGGCCGGCTGTTCCACCTGGGCGGGAAGCGGGCGAAGTCGCGGGCCGCCGAACTGCTCGACCGGTTCGACCTCGTCGACGCCGCGGACAAGGGCGTCGGCAAGTACAGCGGCGGTATGCGGCGCCGACTCGACCTCGCCGCCTCGATGATCCTCGCCCCGGCCGTCCTCTTCCTGGACGAGCCGACGACCGGCCTCGATCCGCGCAGCCGGAACGAGGTCTGGGAAGCCGTACGCGCGCTGGTGGCGGGCGGTACGACCGTGCTGCTCACCACGCAGTATCTGGAGGAGGCCGACAGGCTGGCCTCGCACATCACCGTGATCGACCAGGGGCGGGCCATCGCCGACGACACCCCCGACGGACTGAAGAGCACGGTCGGCGGCGACCGCGTCGAGGTCGTCCTCGCCGAGCGCGCCGACATCCCGCGCGCGGTGAAGGTCGTCGCCCGGGTCTCGGACGGCGAACCGGAGTCGGACGACGCCGAGTCACGGGTCCACGCACCGGTGACCGACCGCGTCGCGGCGCTCACCGAGGTGGCCCGCACCCTCCAGGACGAGGGCGTGCGGGTCGTGGACATCGGCCTGCGCAGGCCGAGCCTGGACGACGTGTTCCTGCGCCTGACGGGTCACCGCGCGCAGAAGCCGGGGACCACCGGGACCGGGAGCGCGGCGGACGTCCGTGACATCCGTGACACCGGGAAGGGGACCGCCGCATGACCACCGTCGACCTGGGCGCGCCGAGTGCGCGCGGCCGTACGTACTGGCTGTTCTCCGACGTCTGGAACATCGTCCGCCGAGGCCTCACCCACTACCGGCGCCAGCCGGTCAACATCGCCTGGCAGCTGGGCTTTCCCATTCTCTCCGTGCTGCTGTACGGCTATGTCTTCGGCAGTGCCATGCGGGTGCCCGGCGGCGGGGACTACCGGGACTTCCTGATGCCGGGCATGTTCGTGATGACGATGGCCTTCGGGTTCATCAACACGGCCACGCTGGTCGTCCACGACTCCACCAAGGGGGTCATCGACCGCTTCCGCTCCATGCCGATGGCGCCGTCCGCGGTGGTCGCCGGGCGAGGGCTGACCGATCTGCTCGGCGCCTGCGCGGAGTTGGCCATCATGATGCTGACGGCGGTCGCGATGGGCTGGCGCCCGGACGGGGGCCTCGGCTTCCTGGCCGCGTTCGGTCTGCTCCTGTGGCTGCGCTTCGCGCTGATCTGGATCGGTGTCTGGCTGGGCCTGCTGGTCCCCAACCCGGAGGCGGCGGGCGGGCTGTTCGCGGTCGCCTTCCCGCTGACCATGATCTCCAGCATCTACGTCGCCCCGCAGCTCATGCCCGACTGGCTGGGCTGGATCGCCGCCTGGAACCCGATCTCCTCCACGGCCGCGGCGGCCCGCGAGCTGTTCGGGACGCCGGTCGGCGGCGGTGACTCCTGGGTCGAGCGGAACGCGCTGCTGATGGCCGGGGTGTGGCCGCTGGTGCTGACGCTGGTCTTCCTGCCGCTGGCGGTACGCCGGTTCAAGAAGCTCAGCAGCTGAGGGGACGGGCGGTCCGGGGGACGCGTGAGGGCGTCCGGCGCATCAGGTGGCGCCGGACGCCTTGACGTGTCCATGCGATCTGTTTCCATGGGATGTGCGGGTGATGGGAGCGCTCCCATCGGTTCCGGACCCGCACCTCCCGAGGAGGAAGCAGCGACATGTTCCGCAGCTTACGGAGAACCCTGGGCGCCCTGTGCGCGGCCGCCGCCCTGTTCACGCTGCCCCTGGCCGGCGGCCTGCACCCGGCGGCGGCGGCCACCGCGCCGGAGGCCGGCGCCGCCGAGGCCGGGGCCGGTTACTGGCGTACCAGCGGCCGGCAGATCCTGGACGCCGGCGGCCAGTCGGTCCGGATCGCCGGCATCAACTGGTTCGGCTTCGAGACCGCCAACCACGTCCCCCACGGCCTCTGGTCCCGCGACTACAAGAGCATGATCGACCAGATGAAGTCGCTGGGCTACAACACCATCCGGATGCCCTACAGCGACGACATCCTCAAACCCGGCACCATGCCCGACAGCCTCAACCACTCCGACGGCAAGAACGCCGACCTGCGGGGCCTGACGTCTCTCCAGGTCCTGGACAAGATCGTCGCGTACGCCGGGCAGAGCGGGCTGAAGGTCATCCTCGACCGCCACCGCCCGGACGCGGCGGGCCAGTCGGCGCTCTGGTACACCTCGGCCGTCCCCGAGTCGACGTGGATCACCAACCTGAAGGCACTGGCCACCCGCTACAAGGGCAACGCGACGGTCGTCGGCATCGACCTCCACAACGAGCCCCACGATCCGGCCTGCTGGGGCTGCGGGGACACGGCCAGGGACTGGCGCCTGGCCGCCCAGCGCGCAGGCAACGCGGTCCTGTCGGTCAACCCCGACCTGCTGATCCTCGTCGAGGGCGTCCAGACGTTCAACGGCGTCTCGGGCTGGTGGGGCGGCAACCTGATGGGCGTGGCCCAGTACCCGGTGCAGCTGGACGTGGCGAACCGGGTGGTGTACTCGGCCCACGACTACGCCACGAGCGTCGCCCAGCAGAGCTGGTTCAGCGACCCGTCCTTCCCCGCCAACATGCCCGGCATCTGGGACAGGTACTGGGGATACATCTTCAAGCAGAACATCGCGCCGGTGTGGGTCGGCGAGTTCGGTACGACGCTCCAGTCCACCGTCGACCAGCGGTGGCTGGCGGCCCTGGTGACCTATCTGCGCTCGACCTCGACCTACGGCTCGGACTCCTTCCACTGGACCTTCTGGTCCTGGAACCCCAACTCCGGTGACACCGGCGGCATCCTGAAGGACGACTGGCAGACGGTGGACACCGTCAAGGACGGCTACCTCGCGAGCATCAAGGCCCCCGGCTTCCCGCCCGGCGGCTCCGGCCCGGGAGACCCCGGCGATCCGGGTGATCCGGGTGATCCGGGCGACCCCGGCGGTGGCACGCCCGCCTGCACCGCCGCGTACACGGTCAGCAGCGACTGGGGCGGCGGCTTCAACGCCGAGGTGAAGGTCACCAACAGCGGTACCACCGCCCTCGCCTCCTGGAAGGTCACCTGGACCTGGCCCGGCTCCCAGCGGGTCACGAACATGTGGAACGCGTCCTACACCCAGAGCGGGGCGACGGTCACCGCGACCAACGCCGCGCACAACGGGGCGGTCGCCGCGGGCGCTTCGGCGAGCTTCGGTTTCGGGGGCGCGCCCGGGGGCGGGGGTGTGCCGAGCGTGAGCTGTACGGCCACCTGACGCGTGGGGTGCGAGAGGGGGCGCCCGGGGCTCGCCGGGTGCCCTCGTCGGCGGCGGGCGGCCGTCCGGAATCGCTTGTCCGGATTGGCGCAACTGCCCCTTTCTGTCAGTCATTTGAGAGTAAGCAATGACTCAATTCGGTCAAGTCTTGGTCGAATAAGTTATTGCTGGGCGCGATCTTCGGGAACCATGCGGCCTGGACCGCGAACCTCGCGGACCTGAACCCCCCATCGTTCAGAGAGAACTTCATGAGAAGAAGCGCAGCCGTGCTGTGCGGCGCCGGCGTCGTTCTGGCCGGGACGCTCAGCGCCGTCCCCGCCAACGCCAGCGGGTCGCCCTCCGCGAACACCGTCCAGGCCGCCGCCGCGAAGGTCGCCTGGAAGAAGTGCGCCACCGACAACTCGCCGACGCTCCAGTGCGCCTCGGTGAAGGTGCCGCTCGACTACGCGAAGCCGAACGGGAAGAAGATCACGCTGGCACTGTCCCGCGTGCCGCACACCTCGAAGACGTACCAGGGCCCGCTGCTGGTCAACCCGGGCGGCCCCGGTGGCAGCGGTACGGGTCTGGCCTCGTTCGTCGCGTCCTCGCTGCCGAAGAAGGTCGCCGCGCAGTACGACGTCATCGGCTTCGACCCGCGGGGCGTGGGCGCGAGCAAGCCCGCCCTGGACTGCAAGCCCGGTTACTTCGACCCGGTGCGCCCGGACTCCGTGCCCAGCACGTCCGCGATCGAGACGGCCAACGTCAAGCGCGCCCAGTCCTTCGCCAAGGCCTGCGGCACGAAGTACAAGGACGTCCTGCCGTACATCAACACGATCAGCGCCGTGAAGGACCTGGACTCGATCCGTAAGTCCCTCGGCGCGAAGAAGATCAACTACTTCGGTTACTCGTACGGCACCTACCTCGGCGCCGTCTACGCCAAGCTGTACCCGCAGCGGGTGCGGCGCCTGGTGCTGGACTCGATCGTGGACCCGACGGGTGTCTGGTACGAGGACAACCTCGACCAGGACTACGCCTTCGACAAGCGCCACAAGGCGTTCATGAAGTGGGTCGCGAAGTACAACTCCACGTACAAGCTCGGCACCGATCCGAAGAAGATCGAAGCCAAGTGGTACGCCATGCGGGACGCTCTCGCCAAGAAGCCCGCGGAGGGCAAGGTGGGCGCCTCCGAGCTGGAGGACATCTTCCTCCCGGGCGGCTACTACAACGGCTACTGGCCCTTCCTGGCCGAGGCGTTCGCGGCGTACGTGAACGACAAGGACACCGCCCCGCTGGTGGACGCGTACGACAACTTCGCCGCCGTCGACTCCTCCGGCGACAACGGCTACAGCGTCTACACCTCGGTGCAGTGCCGTGACGCGTCCTGGCCGCGCGACTGGAAGAAGTGGACCAAGGACAACTGGGCGGTCTACAAGAAGGCCCCGTTCATGGCCTGGAACAACGCCTGGTACAACGCGCCGTGCGCGTTCTGGCCGACCAAGTCGCTGAAGCCGGTGAACATCGCCAACTCCAAGCTGCCGCCGACGCTGCTGTTCCAGGCGACGGACGACGCGGCCACCCCGTACCAGGGTGGGGTCACCGTCCACAAGCTGCTCAAGAACTCCAGCCTGGTCGTCGAGCAGGGCGGCGGCAACCACGGCATCTCGCTGAGCGGCAACAGCTGCCTCGACAAGTACCTGGCGACGTACCTGACCAACGGCAAGGTGCCGCACGGCAAGGGCACGGCCGACGCCACGTGCAAGAAGCTGCCCGACCCGACGCCGGCGCCCGCCGAGCAGAAGTCGGCGCAGTCCACCCTGAGCACGGTCGGCGCGACCAGCGGTGAGACCCTGCACGGCATACTCGGCTTCCGAGGCTGACCGCGCGGTGACGAACGAGAAGGGCGCCCGGCACTGGTTGCCGGGCGCCCTTCAGCGTCGTACGTGTCGTACGGGAGTGATCAGAGCTTCTCGATCACGTGGTCGACGCACTTGGTGAGGGCCTCGACGTCGTCCGGGGCGATGGCCGGGAACATGGCGACGCGCAGCTGGTTGCGGCCGAGCTTGCGGTAGGGCTCGGTGTCGACGATGCCGTTGGCGCGCAGGACCTTGGCGACGGCGGCGGCGTCGATCTCGTCCGAGAAGTCGATCGTGCCGATGACCTGGGAGCGCTTGGCCGCGTCCGTGACGAACGGGCTCGCGTACTTGCTCTCCTCCGCCCAGGTGTAGAGGCGGGTCGAGGAGTCCTTCGTCCGGGCCGTGGACCAGCTCAGACCGCCCTGGCCGTTGATCCACTTCAGCTGCTGGTCGAGCAGGAAGAGGGTCGCGAGCGCCGGGGTGTTGTACGTCTGGTTCTTGCGGGAGTTGTCGATCGCCGTGGGGAGGCTGAAGAACTCCGGGATGTGGCGGCCGGAGGCGTGGATCCGCTCGGCGCGCTCGATGGCGGCCGGGGAGAAGACGCCGATCCAGAGGCCACCGTCGGAGGCGAAGGACTTCTGCGGGGCGAAGTAGTAGACGTCGGTCTCGGCGATGTCGACGGGCAGGCCGCCCGCGCCGGACGTGGCGTCGACCAGGACGAGGGCGCCCTCGTCGGCGCCGGCCACGCGGTTCAGCGGGGCGGCGACACCGGTGGACGTCTCGTTGTGCGTGAAGGCGTAGACGTCGACGCCCGCCTCGGCGGCCGGCTCCGGATGCGTGCCGGGGTCGGAGGAGACGACCGTCGGCTCGGCGAGCCAGGGGGCGAGCTTCGCGGCCTTGGCGAACTTCGAGCTGAACTCGCCGAAGGTCAGGTGCTGGCTCTTGTTCTCGATCAGGCCGTGGGTCGCGATGTCCCAGAAGGCCGTGGAGCCGCCGTTGCCGAGGACGACCTCGTAGCCCTCGGGCAGGGAGAACAGCTCGCTGATGCCCTCGCGGACCTGGCCGACCAGGTTCTTCACCGGGGCCTGGCGGTGGGAGGTGCCGAGCAGAGAGGTGCCGGTCGCGGCCAGCGCGTCCAGCGCCTCCGTCCGAACCTTGGAGGGGCCCGCGCCGAAACGTCCGTCGGCGGGCTTGATGTCAGCGGGGATCTGGATATCAGCCACGGGCATGGAGCCTAGCCGCTCCGCGAAACCTGGGCGAAACGTCGTCCGTCGGGTGAGACGGGGTGGGGGCGCCCGGGTGCCCGGGTGCCTAGTGGCTCGGGGGTGCGGGTGCTTGCGCGTCGGCGGGTGCGGGTCGGGTGGGGGTTGCTCGCGCAGTTCCCCGCGCCCCTGAAAGACCGGGCCCCTGCGGGCCTGAAGGACCAGGCCCCTGCGGGCCTGACAAGCCACGGCGTTGCGGGCCTGGAAAGCAGGGGGCGCAGCCCCTGCTTTTCAGGGGCGCGGGGAACTGCGCGATCAGCCCCCACCGGGCCGGCGGATGGGGGTCGAAGGGGCGCAGCCCCTGGGGGAGGGACGGGTAGGGGCGGCGGGGGCGACAACCCGGCACCTCAGACCCCACGGACCGGCCCCGGCGCGAACCGCACCGGCAGCTCCACCAGCCCCCGTAGCCAAGGAGACGCCCGCCGGGCCAGGGCCCCGGACGGGACCGCGAGGTCCATGTCCGGAAGCCGGTCCAGGACGACTTCGATACCCGTACGGGCGATGACCTCGGCCGTCTCCTGCGCCGGAAAAGGACACCGGTGCTCGCCGTGCCCGAAGGAGAAGTGCGCGTTGTTGCCACCGGTGAGCGCCCCCTGCGTACGCACCCGCGGATCGGAGTTGGCCCCCTGGAGCCCCAGCAGGACGAGGTCACCCGCACGGAGCACCCGCCCACCGAGCCGCGTGTCACGGGTGGCCCACCGCCCGGCCGCGTTCTGGATCGGCGCGTCCTCCCACAGCACCTCGTTCATCGCCTCGGCCACACTGCTGCGCCCCCCGAACAACGACGCCGCGAACCGCTCGTCCGTCAGCATCAGATGCAGCGAGTTGCCGATCCAGTCGGCGGTCGGCTGGTGTCCCACCGCCAGCATCACCATCACGTCGTGGGTGACCTCCTCGACCGTCACCTCGTAGGCGCGCGCGTTCGCGAGGAGCCGCGAGACCACGTCGTCGCCGGGCTGCCGCAGGCGCTCCGACACCAGCCGGTCCATCGCGGTGCGCAGATACCCCTCCGCCGCCATCGCCCGGTCCTGGCCGTCGAGGATGTCGTTCAGCGCGACCACCAGGCCGGGACCGTGTTCCTCCCGGAAGCCGAAGAGGTACGCCAGCACCCGCACGGGCAGCAGCGCCGCGAACTGCCCCACCAGATCGGCCGCGCCCACCCCGCACACCACGTCGATCAACTCGTCCGCGAACCGTTCGACATGGCCGCGCAGTTCGAGCGGCTCGACCGCCTCCAGCGCCTCCTCGATCAGCGCGGCCCGCTGCCGGTGCCGCTCGCCGACCGTGCCGAGGACCGACGGCTGCTCCGGGCTGATGACGGGGAGCAGCGGCCAGTCGGCCGGGATGTTCGGCCACTGGTTCCACAGCCCGGAGTCCCGGCTGAACAGCTCCGGATCGCTGGTCACCTGGTGCAGCTCGCTGTAGCCGAGCACCAGCCAGGCCGGTACGCCCCCGTCGAGCAGCACGGGCACCACCTCGCCGTGCTCCCGCCGTATATCCCCGTACCGGGCGGCGGGAGCACCCTGGAAACGCGCGCCGAAGAGGGGCACGGGGACGGACGCGGCGGTCGAGAGCGGGGGCATGGGGAACGGGTGGCCGTCGCCGTGGTCAGAGGTTGCGAAGTCCAACTAGCACCTGCTCCAGGATGTCCGGATCGATCAGCGTGGCCTGGTTCGGATGCCGGGCGCTGACCCGGCCGGCCGCGAGGAGGTCGGAGAGCAGCACCTTCGTGATGCTCACCGGCAGCCGCAGCTCGGCGGCGATCTCCACGACCGCCGTCGGCCGCTCCGTCAGCCGCAGGATCGCCACGTGCTCCGACTGCATGCCGGGCACCGGCTGGCTCTCCGCCACCACCAGGGTCACCAGGTCGAACGGTTTTCCGGACGCCGAACGACTGCGCCCCCCGGTGAGCGTGTAGAGCCGGTCGGGCAGGTCGTCCCTGCCGGGCCGGCTCATGACGTACGGGGCGCCAGAGCCGTAGCCGCGGTCGTCGTCGTAGCGGTGGTCACGGCGGCGGCGCCGGACGTGCGCGTCGCGCCCATCGTGCCGGTCGAGCCGGTCGCGTTCCGCGTGCCGGTCACGTTCCTCGTGGCCGTCGGGTTGGTCGCGCTCGTCGGGTGGCGCGGCTTCGCGCTCAGGTGCTCGCCGAGTTGTTCGACCAGCTCGCTCATGTTGTGGCCGACGAGACCGGCGTCCGCCTCCTCGTCCGTCACCACGGCCAGATGCGCGCCCTCGCCCGCCTCCACGATGAACAGGACGCCGCCGTGGAACTCCGCCATCGCCGTCCGTACGCCTCCGCTGCCGTCGCCGAACTCCACGGACGCCCCCTGGGAGAGCGACTGGATGCCGGCGGCGATCGCGGAGAGCTGGTCCGCCCGGTCGACGGACAGTTCGGGTGTACGGCACAGGCGCAGGCCGTCCCGGGAGAGGACGAGCGCGTGCCGGGCGCCCGGGGTGCGTTCCAGCAGTCCCTCCATGAGCCAGGTGAGCCTGTCGTCGGCGGTGGTGCCGATACCGGTGCCGGTCATGGGGTGTGGTCGCCTTCCAGGTGGGGGTGCGTGCGCGGGTCCGGGGCGGGGAGCCGCTCTCCGGCCGGGTCGGGGTCCGGGTCGGGGTCCGGGTAGGGGTCCGGGTAGGACGGGGAGGGGTGGGACGCGGGGCCGGTGTCGTCGTCCGGGGCGGGGCGGGTGTCCCGTGCGGGTTCCCAGGCCAGTTCCCTTACGGGGTCCAGCTCCCACTTGGCCTCCCGTGCGGGGTCCGGCGCCCAGGGAAGCTCGGCGGCCGCCTCCGCCTGCCAGGCCGCCTCCTTCACCGCCTCCGGCTCCCACGCGAGGCCGCGCGCGGGCTCGGGCGCCCATCCGCTCTCCCGTACGGGTGGCCCGGGCTCCCAGGCCGTCTCCCGTACGGGTTCGGGTCCGGGCTCCCACGCCGAGCCCGCCACCGCACCCCACTCGGACTCCCGCACCGGCTCCAACTCCGGCTGCCGTACGGCTTCGGCGGGCGCGGCGGCGTCCCGTACGGGTTCCAGGGCGGCACCGGTCCCGGGCGCGGCCGGCACGCCCGTGGCGCCCTCGTCGCCCGCGGCCGTCCCCTGGACGAACGCCTGGTCCAGCCCGCCGCCCGTGCCCCGCACCGCGCGGCGGAAGCTGCTGAACCGCACGGCACCGCTGCTTGCGTCCTCGGCGGGCCGGGAGGCCCGCTCCGGCCGGGCCGCGGCGGCGTCGGCGGCGGCCTGGGTACGGGCCTCCGCGTCGGCGAGGGACTGGCCGCGACGGCGCCGGGGCAGGGCCTCGGAAGGAGTGGCGGTCTCGTCGGCGGAGGAGAACTCGTACTCCCCGGTGCCGAATTCCGAGCTGAACGACGAGCGGAACGACGAGCCGAAGGCGGAACCCGGAGTACCGATCGGGGATCCGTACGAGGAGTCGTATGAGGAGTCGTATGAGGAGTCGTAAGAGGAGTCCGGCGAGGAACCGGACGAATAGTCGGACGAGTAGCCGGACGAACCGTCGTACGAGGAACCGAACGCCGGTGCGCCGGCCGGGGTGTCCGGGGCCGGATCCGGTGCGGGGGCGGCGTTCCTGTAGCCGGACAAGGAGTCGATCAGGGCGTCGGCCACCGGGTCGGCGACGGGGGCGGCCGGGGCGTCCGTCGGGAACGAGTGGGTCGGCGTCGGCTCGGCGTCCAGATCGTGCGGGGCAGGCACGCCCCCGTAGGACGACGGGGCGGGGGCGGACCCCGTGGGAGACGCCGTCGTGGGCATCGCGCTCGCCAGGACGTCCTGCGGGATGAGCATGAGGACGCCGGTGCCGCCGCGCGCCGACGGGCGGAAGGAGATCCGCAGGCCGTGCTTGCGGGCGAGGCGTCCGACGACAGCGAGACCGAGACGCGTGCCGGAGAGGCTCGCCAGGTCGGTGGTCTCGCCCGACACGGCGCGTTCGGCGCGACGGAGCTGGACGTCGCCCATGACGAGCCCGGAGTCCTCGACCGAGATGATCGCGCCGGCCGGGACCTCCTCGACGTACACATGGACCTCGGCGGTCGGCGGCGAGAAGTTCGCCGCGTTGTCCAGGAGTTCGGCGAGCGCGTGCATGACGCCCTCGGCGGCGTGACCAGCGACGGCGGTCTCGCTGGAGGAGTGCAGCCGGACCCGGCGGTAGGCGCCGATGCGGCCCATCGCGCCGCGCAGGATCGACTCCATGGGGATCGGGCGGGCCCAGCGGCGGCCCGAGCGCGCGCCCGCGAGGACGGCGACGGAGTCGGCGAGACGGCCCGCCTGGGCGGTGCGGTGGTCGAGGTGGAGCAGGTCGGCGAGGACGTCCTCGTCGGCGTGACGTTCCTCCATGGCGCGGAGGTCGGCGAGGGTGGCGGTGGCGAGGGCCTGCATCCGGCCGGCCACGTTGGCGGTGACGGCGAGGACGGCGGAGCGTTCGGTCTCGGCCTGCTTGGCGCGTTCGGAGAGCGACACCCGCTCCTGGGTGATCTCCTCCGCCGTGCGGTCCCGCTCGTCGGACAGCCGTTCGCGTTCGCGCTCGGACTCCGTCGTCAGCCGCACCCGTTCCCGGGCGAACTCGCCCGCGATCCGCGCCCGCTCCCGGACGAACTCCTCCGTCAGCCGCCCCCGCTCCTGCGCGAACTCCTCGGCCGTCCGGGCCCGCTCCCGCAGCAGCAGACCGGTCTCCTGGGAGACGGCGTCGAGCCGCAGGCGCAGCAGTCGCACCGACACGCGTGCGTGCACGGCGACCGCGACGACGGCCGTGAGCAGCAGCGCGGCCGCCCCCGCGCCGGCGGCGAGGGGCGTGCGCACGGACTGCGGCGCCACCGCGACCGCGGCTCCGGTGGCGGTCGCGGTGAGCAGGGCGGTCACCAGGGGCAGGGGAAGGACTGAGCGCAGGGCGGGGCGTTCGCCTGGTGAGCGAGGTGAGCTGGGCGCGGTCATCGGCTGGTGTCCTCGGTCGGTTCTGAACTCGGTAACTCAGTCGGTTCCTGGATGGGTAACTCGGTCGGTCCCTGAACGAGAAGCGACGTCTGGTGCTCAATTGGGCGTCACTATATGGGAGTTCGTGACGGGGGTTGGCCGGTTTCCGGTTAGCTCTCCGGAATCAAGCCAACGTCCCCGGTGAGCGGCGCGCCGCCTTTCCACCCGGTCTCCCCTCGGCGCCCCGTCGCCGCGCCGTCGCTCCACGGTCACTGTCAGTGGTCGGGTGCATCCTGGGACGCATGACGGAACTCGGGGGCAGGACGGGCGGTGGTGGCGCGAGCGCGCGGCACGCCGCAGGTGACGCGGACGCGGCGGCGCTGCGGGCCGCGCTGCCTGCCGCGCTGCGGGCGGCCGGCGTGCGCGGCGAGGCCGCCTTCGACGTGACGGCACGCGCCCTGGTGACGATGGACGCCTCCAACTACCGGCGGGTTCCGCTCGGCGTGGTCGCCCCCCGGGACGCGGACGACGTGGCGGCCGTCCTGTCCGTGTGCCGCGAGCACGGCGTCCCGGTCGTCGCGCGCGGCGGCGGCACGTCGATCGCCGGGCAGGCCACGGGCACGGGCGTGGTGCTGGACCTCACCCGCCACATGAACCGGCTGGTCTCCCTCGACCCCGAGGCACGCACGGCGGTCGTCCAGCCCGGCCTGGTCCTGGACCGGCTCCAGGAGGCCGCCGCCCCGCACGGCCTGCGCTTCGGCCCCGACCCCTCCACCCACAGCCGCTGCACCCTCGGCGGCATGATCGGCAACAACTCCTGCGGCTCCCACTCGGTCGCCTGGGGCACGACGGCCGACAACGTGCGCGCACTGGCGGTGACCGGCGCCAGAGGCGAAGCGCTGCGGCTCGGGCAGGGCTGGTCGGGTGCGCCGGACGGTCTCCGCCCGCTGGTGGAACGCGAGCTGGCCCGCCTGCGCACCGGCTTCCCCGACCTCCCCCGCCGTATCTCCGGCTACGCCCTCGACGCCCTCCTCCCGGAGAACGGCACGGATGTGGCCCGCTCGTTCTGCGGCTCCGAGGGCACGCTCGGGGTGCTCACGGAAGCGGTCGTACGCCTCGTCGAGGCCCCCCGCGCGCGTGCCCTCGCCGTGCTGGCGTACGCCGACGAGAGCGCGGCGGCGGAGGCGGCCCCCGGCCTGCTGCCGCACCGCCCGCTCACGGTGGAGGGCATGGCCGCGGACCTCGTCCCGCCGGGGGCGACCGGCCTTCCGCCGGGCGGGGCCTGGCTGTTCGTGGAGACGGGCGGTGCCACGCCCGCCGAGGCGCGGGCGTGCGCCGACGGAATCGTCCGCGCGGCCGGGGCCGTCGACGCGCTCGTGGTGACGGACTTTGCCGCCCAGCGCGCGCTGTGGCGCATCCGCGAGGACGCGAGCGGTACGGCGACCCGTATGCCCGACGGCACGGAGGCCTGGCCCGGCTGGGAGGACTGCGCGGTGCCGCCGGCCCGGCTCGGCGCGTACCTGCGGGACTTCCGCGGCCTGCTGCGCGCCCACGACCTGCGGGGCACGCCCTACGGCCACTTCGGCGACGGCTGCATCCACGTCCGTATCGACTTCGATCTGCTGACCCCGGCGGGCATCGCCCGCTTCCGCCGCTTCTCCGAGGAATTGGCCGAACTGGTCACCTCCCACGGCGGCTCCCTCTCCGGCGAACACGGGGACGGCCAGGCCCGCGCCGAACTCCTGCCGACGATGTACGGCACCGAGATGGTCCGGCTGTTCGAGCAGGTGAAGGGCGTCTGGGACCCCGACGACCTCCTGAACCCCGGCATGCTCGTCCGCCCCGCTCCCCTCGACGCGAACCTGCGCTTCGCGGTGCTGCCGCGCACCCCCGTGCCGGTGGAGTTCGCCTACCCGGACGACGGCGGCGACTTCTCGGCGGCGGTCCGGCGCTGCGTGGGTGTGGCCAAGTGCCGGACGACCGAGGTGAGTCCGGCGTCCGGAGCCGTCATGTGCCCCTCCTTCCGCGCGACGGGGGAGGAGGAGCACTCCACCCGGGGCCGGGCCCGCCTCCTGCACGAGATGCTGGCCGGCGAGGTGGTCACCGACGGCTGGCGCTCGCCCGAGGTACGGGACGCCCTCGACCTCTGCCTGTCCTGCAAGGGCTGCCGCTCCGACTGCCCGGTCGGCGTCGACATGGCCACGTACAAGGCCGAGTTCCTCCACCACCACTACGCCGGCCGCCGCCGCCCGGCCGCCCACCACACGATGGGCCGGCTGCCGCTCTGGCTCCGTCTGATCGCCCGCACGCGTACGGCCGCCCTGGTCAACACCCTCGCCGCCGCACGCCCCTTGGCCGCGCTCGCGAAACGGCTGGGCGGCATCGCGGGGGAGCGGGAGCTGCCCCGGCTCGCGCGGGTGCCGTTCACGCGGTGGTACGAGAAGGAGTGCGGGGAGCGGGGGTGGCCGGAGGAGACGGACGAGGAGCGCGCGGCATCGGCCCGAGCCACGGCCGTCCTGCTGTGGACCGACACCTTCACGGAGTACCTCTCGCCGTCCGTGGGGCAGGCGGCGCTCAAGGTGCTGGAGGCGGCCGGTCTGCGGGTGATCATGCCGCCGACGCTGTGGATGAAGCGGAAACCGGCCTGGGCGAGGAGGGCGGAGGCGGGCGAGGAGGTCGCTCTCACCCAGCCGAGGCTCAGCCAGGCCCTGTTCGCGATGCGTGAGGGCCGGGTCTGCTGTGGTCTGACGTACGTCTCGACGGGCCAGCTCGACCGGGCCCGCGCGGTGCTGCGCCGCACGCTCGACATGCTCGACGTGCTCATGGGCCCCGGTTCGCCCCCCGTCGTCGTCCTCGAACCGAGCTGCGCGGCGACGCTCCGCACCGACCTGCCCGAACTGCTCCCCGACGACCCCCGGGCCCACCGGCTCGCCGCCTCGGTCCTCACCTTCGCGGAGGCGCTCGAACGCCACGCTCCGCACTGGACCCCGCCCGCCATCGGCCGCCCGGTCGTCGGCCAGACGCACTGCCACCAGCACGCGGTACTGGGCGACGCACCCGACCGCCGCCTCCGCGCCGCCGCCGGCCTCACCGGCGACCTCAGCGGAGGCTGCTGCGGCCTCGCCGGCAACTTCGGCTTCGAGAAGGGCCACTACGACGTCTCCGTCGCCTGCGCGGAGGACCAGCTCCTCCCGGCGGTACGGGACGCGACCCCCGACACGCTGATCCTGGCGGACGGCTACTCCTGCCGGACCCAGCTGGAGCAGCTGGCGGGGAGACGGGGGCTGCATCTGGCGGAGGTGCTGGCGGAGGGGCTGGACGAGCCGCGCGGGTGAAACGGCGCCGACGCCCTCCGAGCCGACCCGCACCACTGGTCGGCCACCCGGTGATGAGCGACGCCCGCCCGCTACTCGGGCCCTAGCCCCACCGCGCGCCCCTCCGCGTCCCATCGGATCTCCAGGACCCGCACCACGGCCTCGCGGTTCAGGGGCCCGAAGACATGGGGGAACAGAACGTCCGCCCCGACCCCCGGCGGCGGTGCGGGCGCGGCCGCCTCGAACTCCACCCTGGCGTCCAGCCGTTCCTCGTCGAGGACGAGCACGTGCAGCGGCTTGGGTGCGTCCCGGTAGAAGGCGTCGACGACGGCCAGCGTCGTCGCCTCATCGGGAGAACAGTGCACGAACCCGTCCTCCGGAAGCGACGCGGGCGCGTACGGCTGGTCGGGGCGGGCGTTCCAGGCATCGAGGGAGACGACGTGGTATATCACAGGCCGGTTATACAACAGGGAGACAGGTCCGGCGGGCGGGAGGCTCGGTGCACGAGAACAGGTGGGTCAGTACGTCGATGCCGTATCTGACCCCGAGGGAGAAAGGGCAGGGCGATGCCTGGGGCGCGGACGCGGCGGCCCGGGGACGGCGGGGCACCCAGCGGATTCTCTACGCCGGTGAGGTGGTGGCCCCCGCCGAGGTGGCGCGGTTGCTCGGGCTGGGGGAGGGGGAGCCGGTTGTCGTACGCCGCCGCCTGATCCTCCTCGACGACCGGCCGAACGAACTCACCGACACGTACTACCCGGCCGGCATCGCGCGCGGCACCGGTCTCGCCGGAACCGCCAGGATCCCCGGCGGAGCGGTGACCCTGCTCGCCCGACTCGGCCACGTCGGCGCCCTCGTCCGCGAGGACGTGACGGCCGACAACCCGGACGACGAGGAGCGGGCGACGCTCCGTACCGCGCCGGACGAACCGGTGCTCCGGCTGACGAGGGTCACCCTCGACCGCGACAACCGCCCCATCCAGGTCGACCGCATGGTGATGCCGGCCAGGAGCCAGCGACTGCGCTACGAGATCGCGATCGAGGCGGGGCCGTAGCACCGGAGAGGGCCTTTCCCGCCCGTTCGCTCACCCCGGAACCCCCGCCTTCCCCCGCCCCACCTGCGTCCGCACCGCCCCCATGCTCGCCCCGATGACCAGGGCGATGGCGAGGGCCTCGGTGGCGGCGAGGGCCTGGTCGAGGATCAGGAAGCCGGCGGTCGCGGCGATCGCGGGCTCCAGGCTCATCAGGACCGCGAAGGTGGACGCGGGCATGCGGCGCAGGGCGAGGAGTTCCAGGGTGTAGGGGAGGACGGAGGACAGGACGGCGACGGCGGCGCCCAGGGCGAGCGTCGTCGGGTCGAGAAGCCGCGTCCCCGACTCGACGATCCCGAGCGGCAGGAACAGCACCGCCGCGACGACCATGGCCAGCGCCAGCCCGTCGGCCTGCGGGAACCGCCTCCCCGTACGCGCGCTGAAGACGATGTACAGGGCCCACATCAGCCCGGCGGCCAGGGCGAAGGCCACGCCGAGCGGGTCGAGGGCGCCGAAGTCCCCGCCGCCGCCGAGCAGGAAGACACCGCAGAGGGCGAGCCCGGCCCACACCATGTTCACGGCGCGACGGGACGCGAGGACGGAGAGCACCAGCGGGCCGAGCACCTCCAGGGTGACGGCGGGGCCGAGCGGGATGCGGGCGATGGACTGGTAGAAGAGGCCGTTCATCGCGGCCATGGTGGCGCCGAAGACGACCACCGTGCTCCAGTCGGTGCGCGAGTGCCCGCGCAGCCGGGGGCGGCAGACCACGAGCATCACCAGCGCGGCCACCGCGAGCCGCAGGGTCACCACCCCGAGCGCCCCGGCGCGCGGCATCAGCGTCACCGCCAGTGCCCCGCCGAACTGCACCGAGATCCCGCCGGCCAGCACCAGCCCCACGGGCCCGAGAGACCCGAGGCCACGTGGAGCGCGCGAGGCGCGGGTGTCGCCGGAGGCGAGCCCGGTTCCGGCCGACGACGCGGGTGCGGCTGCGGCGGGCGCGGACTGGTCAGCGCTGGGGAGTGTCACGGGGGCCGTCCAAGGAGAGCGGAGTGCGGGGTTCGGAGGGGCGGAGAGGGCGTTTCGTTCAGTATGGGGGACTCGGTAGTGCAAGGCAATGGACTAAGTCATGGCTGTAATCAGTTTTGCAACTTACGCGTTCTCCGGCCTCCTCGCGCCCTCCTCCCCGTAAGCGCGGCGGGCCGGCCGGGTGAATCGGCGACCGGAAATCCAAGCACGCTTGCTTGTTTCTTCCCCCGCTGCCATGCTCCCCCCATGGCCGACCCCACGCCCGTGATCGACGACCTCCATGCCGAGAGCGAGCAACTCGACTTGCTCGTGGCCGAGTTGAGCCCGGAGCAGTGGGCGCTCGATACGCCCGCCCCCGGCTGGACCGTCGCCCACCAGATCGCCCACCTCGCCTGGACGGACCACTCCTCCGTGCTGGCCGTGACCGACCGGGCCGCCTTCGCCCGCGAGGTCGAGAGCGCGCTGACCGCGCCCGGCGACTTCGTGGACATCGGCGCGGAGGAAGGGGCCGCCAAGCCGCCCGAGCGACTGGTCGCGGACTGGCGGGCCGGGCGCGCGGCCCTGGAGGAGGCCCTGCGCGCGGCGCCCGAGGGCGCGCGGTTCCCCTGGTACGGCCCGCCCATGTCCACCGCCTCCATGGCGACCGCCCGCCTGATGGAGACCTGGGCCCACGGCCTGGACATCGCCGACGCCCTCGGAGTCCCCCGGATCGCCCCAGGCGACCGGCTCCGCCACATCGTCCGGCTCGGCATCCGCACCCGCGACTTCGCGTTCGGCGTGCACGGGCTCACCCCGCTGTTCGAGGAGTTCCGCGTGGAACTCACCAGCCCCGCCGGAGAGCTGTGGACGTACGGCCCCGAGGACGCGACCGACCGCGTCGGCGGCCCCGCCCTCGACTTCTGCCTCCTGGTCACCCAGCGCGCCCACCGCGCCGACCTCGCCCTCCACACCGAGGGCGCCGCCGCCGACCGCTGGCTGGACATCGCCCAGGCGTTCGCCGGCCCCCCGGGAACGGGACGCGAGCCGAAGAAGACCACCCGGTGACGCAGGTGACTCCAGCGGCGGCAGCGGCGCCGACGCCGGCACCGACCACCCCCCTCCGCATCGGCAACGCCTCCGGCTTCTACGGCGACCGCTTCGACGCGATGCGCGAGATGCTCACCGGCGGCGAACTCGACGTCCTCACCGGCGACTACCTCGCCGAACTGACCATGCTCATCCTCGGCCGCGACCGCCTGAAGGACCCCGCCGCCGGGTACGCCCGCACCTTCCTGCGCCAGCTGGAGGAGTGCCTGGGGCTGGCGCGGGAGCGGGGCGTACGGATCGTCGCCAACGCCGGCGGGCTCAACCCCGCCGGGCTCGCCGACGCCGTACGAAAGCTGGCCGGCCGGCTCGGCGTCCCCGTCCGCGTCGCGCACGTCGAGGGCGACGACCTCACCGCCCTGCACCCCGGCAGCCTCGCCGCCCACGCCTACCTCGGCGGCTTCGGTATCGCGGCCTGTCTGCGCGAGGGCGCCGACATCGTGGTCACCGGCCGGGTGACGGACGCGGCCCTGGTCACCGGGCCCGCCGCCGCCCACTTCGGCTGGGGCCCGGGGGAGTACGACCGGCTCGCGGGCGCGGTCGTCGCCGGGCACGTTCTGGAGTGCGGCACCCAGGCCACCGGCGGCAACTACGCCTTCTTCGGCGAGGTCGGCACCACCCGCCCCGGCTTCCCCCTCGCCGAACTCCACGCCGACGGCACGGCCGTCATCACCAAACACCCCGGCACCGGCGGCCTCGTCGACATCGGCACGGTCACCGCCCAGCTGCTCTACGAGACCGGCGGCGCCCGGTACGCGGGCCCGGACGTCACCGCCCGCCTCGACACGATCATGCTCAGCCAGGACGGCCCCGACCGCGTCCGCGTCGAGGGCGTACGCGGTGAGGCACCGCCGCCGACCTTCAAGGTCGGCCTCAACCGGCTCGGCGGCTTCCGCAACGAGGTCACCTTCGTGCTGACCGGCCTGGACATCGAGCGCAAGGCCGCCCTCGTCCGCGACCAGCTGGAGACCGCGCTCGCCGCCGCCAAGTCCCGCCCCGCGCACGTCGGCTGGGAGCTGGCCCGCACCGACCACGCGGACGCCCGTACCGAGGAGACCGCCAGCGCCCTCCTCCACCTCGTCGTCCGCGACACCGACGAGACCACCGTCGGCCGCGCCCTCAGCGGCGCCGCCGTGGAGCTGGCCCTCGCCAGCTACCCCGGCTTCCACGTCCTGGCCCCACCCGGAAGGGGCGCGCCCTACGGGGTCTTCGAGGCGGCCCACGTCGACCAGGGCGCCGTCGCCCACACGGCGATCCTGCACGACGGCCGCCGGGTCCCCGTGGCCCCCGCCCCCGACAGTCTCGTCCTGCGGCCGGTCGACGAGCCGGCCCTCCCGGAGCCCCTGCCCCCGGGCCCGGTGCGCCGCGCGCCCCTCGGCCTCGTCGCCGGCGCCCGCAGCGGCGACAAGGGCGGCAACGCCAACATCGGCGTCTGGGCCCGTACGGACGACGCCTGGCGGTGGCTGGCCCACACCCTCACCACCGACCTCCTGCGCGCACTCCTCCCGGAGACGGCCGGTCTGCCCGTCACCCGGCACACGCTCCCCCACCTGCGCGCACTCAACTTCGAGATCGTCGGCATCCTCGGCGAGGGCGTCGCCTCGCAGGCCCGTTTCGACCCGCAGGCCAAGGCCCTCGGCGAATGGCTGCGCTCCCGCCACCTGGACATACCGCAGACGCTCCTGCCGGCGCCCGCCGCCGACCGCCCGGACCCCGCGGAGGTACACCCGTGACCGTCCTCAGCTCCGCCCTCGACCCGGGCGCCCCCGACCACACCGCGAACCGCGAGGCCATGCTCGCGAGGCTCGCCGAACTCGACGCCGAGCACGCCAAGGCCCTCGCGGGCGGCGGCGAGAAGTACGTCGCCAGGCACCGGGGGCGCGGCAAGCTGCTCGCCCGCGAGCGCATCGAACTGCTCCTCGACCCGGACACGCCCTTCCTGGAGCTGTCCCCGCTCGCCGCCTGGGGCAGTGAGTACGCAGTCGGCGCCTCCCTCGTCACCGGCATCGGGACCGTCGAGGGCGTCGAGTGCCTGATCACCGCCAACGACCCGACCGTGCGCGGCGGCGCGAGCAACCCGTGGAGCCTGAAGAAGGCGCTGCGGGCCAACGACATCGCGCTCGCCAACCGCCTGCCCTGCATCAGCCTGGTGGAGTCCGGCGGGGCCGACCTCCCCTCCCAGAAGGAGATCTTCATCCCCGGGGGCGCGATCTTCCGCGACCTCACCCGCCTGTCCGCCGCCGGCATCCCCACCATCGCCGTCGTCTTCGGCAACTCCACCGCCGGCGGGGCCTACGTCCCCGGGATGTCCGACCACGTGATCATGGTCAAGGAACGGGCGAAGGTGTTCCTCGGCGGGCCGCCGCTGGTGAAGATGGCCACCGGCGAGGAGAGCGACGACGAGTCGCTGGGCGGCGCCGAGATGCACGCGCGCGTGTCGGGCCTCGCCGACCACTTCGCCGTCGACGAGCCCGACGCCCTCCGTCAGGCCCGCCGGGTCGTCGCCCGCCTCAACCACCGCAATGCCTACGCCGACCCGGCCCCGGCCGCGCCCCCGAAGTACGACCCGGAGGAGCTGCTCGGCCTCGTCCCAGGCGACCTCCGCACACCGTTCGACCCTCGCGAGGTGATCGCCCGGATCGTCGACGCCTCCGACTTCGACGAGTTCAAGCCCCTCTACGGCACCAGCCTCAGCACCGGCTGGGCCACCCTCCACGGCTACCCGGTCGGCATCCTCGCCAACGCCCGCGGGGTCCTCTTCAGCGAGGAGTCCCAGAAGGCGGCCCAGTTCATCCAGCTCGCCAACCAGCGCGACATCCCGCTCCTCTTCCTCCACAACACCACCGGCTACATGGTCGGCAGGGAGTACGAGCAGGGCGGCATCATCAAGCACGGCGCGATGATGATCAACGCGGTCGGCAACAGCCGGGTGCCCCACCTGTCCGTCCTGACGGGCGCCTCGTACGGCGCCGGCCACTACGGCATGTGCGGGCGCGCCTTCGACCCCCGCTTCCTCTTCGCCTGGCCCGGCGCCAAGTCGGCGGTGATGGGCCCGCAGCAGCTCGCCGGCGTCCTGTCGATCGTGGCCCGCCAGTCGGCCGCGGCGAAGGGACAGCCGTACGACGAGGACGCCGACGCCGCGCTGCGCGCGATGGTGGAGCGGCAGATCGAGTCCGAGTCCCTGCCGATGTTCCTGTCCGGGCGGCTGTACGACGACGGGGTCATCGACCCCCGTGACACCCGTACCGTCCTCGGCCTGTGCCTGTCCGCGATCCACACGGCGCCCTACGAGGGCGCACGCGGTGGCTTCGGCGTCTTCCGGATGTGAGGCTCGTGCATACTTCCCTGATCACTTCCCTCCTGGTGGCCAACCGGGGCGAGATCGCCTGCCGGATCTTCCGCACCTGCCGTGAGCTGGGCATCCGGACGGTCGCCGTGCACTCCGACGCCGACGAGAGCGCCCTGCACACCCGTACGGCCGACGCGGCCGTACGACTGCCGGGCGCGGCCCCCGCCGACACCTACCTGCGGGGCGACCTCATCGTGAAGGCCGCCCTCGCGGCCGGCGCCGACGCCGTCCACCCCGGCTACGGCTTCCTCTCCGAGAACCCCGGCTTCGCCCGCCAGGTCCTCGACGCGGGCCTCACCTGGATCGGTCCGGCCCCCGAGGCGATCGAAGCCATGGCGTCCAAGACCCGCGCCAAGGAACTCATGGGTCTGGCCCCTCTCCACAAGGTCACCGAGGACGACCTGCCGGTCCTGGTGAAGGCCGCGGCGGGCGGCGGCGGACGAGGCATGCGCGTGGTCCGTCACCTCGACGACCTGGACGCGGCCCTGGAGAGCGCCCGCGCCGAGGCCGCGAGCGCCTTCGGCGACGGCGAGGTCTTCGTCGAGCCCTACGTCGAGAACGGCCGCCACGTCGAGGTCCAGATCCTCGCCGACACCCACGGCACGGTCTGGCCCCTGGGCACCCGCGACTGCTCCCTCCAGCGCCGCCACCAGAAGGTCGTCGAGGAGGCCCCGGCCCCCGCCCTGCCCGGCGAACTCACCGAGGAACTCCACACCCTGGCCGTACGCGCCGCCCGAGCCGTCTCCTACGTCGGCGCGGGCACGGTCGAGTTCCTCGTCGCCGACGGCCACGCCCACTTCCTGGAGATGAACACCCGCCTCCAGGTCGAACACCCGGTCACGGAGGCCGTCTTCGGCCTCGACCTGGTCGCCGAACAGCTCCGCGTCGCCGAGGGCCACGCCCTCCCGGCCGACCCCCCGCCCGCACGCGGCCACGCGATCGAGGCCCGCCTGTACGCCGAGGACCCGGCCCACGACTGGGCCCCGCAGACGGGCACCCTGCACCGCCTGTCCGTGCCCGGGGTCCGCCTGGACACCGGCTACGAGGACGGCGACACCATCGGCGTCCACTACGACCCCATGCTCGCCAAGGCCGTCGTCCACGCCCCCACCCGTACGGAGGCGCTCCGCAGGCTGGCGGGCGCCCTGGAGCGGGCCACGATCCACGGCCCGGCCACGAACAGGGACCTGCTGGTGAATTCCCTGCGCCACACGGAGTTCACGTCGGCCCGTATGGACACCGGCTTCTACGACCGCCACCTCGCCGGCCTCACGGACCCCGCCCCCGACCCGTACGCCCCGCTGGCCGCCGCCCTGGCCGACGCCGCCTCCGGGGGCGACCCCCGCTTCGGAGGCTGGCGCAATCTGCCGTCCCAGCCCCAGGTCAAGCGGTACGCGATGGCGGGGGAGGAGCACGAGGTCCGCTACCGGCACACCAGGACCGGCCCGGAGGCGGACGGCGTCCGGGTCGTCCACGCGGACGCCCGCCTCGTCGTCCTCGAAGTGGCCGGTGTACGGCGGACGTTCGAGGTCGCGCGGTACGGCGACCGGATCCACGTCGACACCACGACCCTCACCGCCCTGCCCCGCTTCCCCGACCCCACCACCGAGCACGCCCCCGGCTCCCTCCTGGCCCCCATGCCGGGCACGGTCGTCCGCCTGGCGCGGGACCTGGAACCCGGGTCGGCCGTACAGGCGGGCCAGCCCCTCCTCTGGCTGGAGGCGATGAAGATGGAACACCGGATCACGGCCCCGGCGACGGGAACGCTGACGGCCCTGCACGCGACGCCAGGCCAACAGGTTGAGATGGGCGCCCTCCTGGCCATGGTCGAGGAGCACCCCCGCTAAGGGGCGCGGGGAACTGCGCGACAAGCCCCCACGAACCCGCACCCTCCTCCCGACGAATGGACCCTCCCCCTTAGGAGCCCTCACATGTCCCCGGTCCTCGAATCCGAAGAACACAAAGCCCTACGAGCCGCCGTCTCCGCCCTCGGAAAACGCTACGGCCGCGACTACATCACCACGATCAACAAAGAGGGCCGCCACCCCGACGAACTCTGGTCCGAGGCCGCCGAACTCGGATACCTGGGCGTCAACCTCCCCGAGGAGTACGACGGCGGAGGCGGCGGCATAGCCGAACTCTCCATCGTCCTGGAGGAACTCGGCGCCGCGGGCTGCCCCCTGCTGATGATGATCGTGTCGCCGGCCATCTGCGGCACGGTGATCGCCCGCTTCGGCACCGAGGCGCAGCGACAGGCCTGGCTGCCCGCGCTGGCGAACGGCACCCGCCTCATGGCCTTCGGCATCACCGAACCCGACGCCGGTTCCAACAGTCACAGCATCACCACCACGGCCCGCCGGGACGAGACCGGGGACTGGCTGCTCACCGGCCGCAAGGTCTTCATCTCCGGCGTCGACAGGGCCGACGCCGTCCTCATCGTGGGCCGCACCGAGACCGTGTCCACCAAGGAGGGCCGCCCCGGCACCCTCAAGCCCTGCCTCTTCATCGTCCCCACCGACACCCCCGGCTTCGCGTACCGCCCGATCGACATGGAACTCCGGGCCGCCGAGAAGCAGTTCGAGTTGACCTTCGACGACATCCGGCTCCCCGCCGACGCCCTGGTCGGCGACGAGAACGCCGGTCTCCTCCAGCTGTTCGCCGGCCTCAACCCGGAGCGGATCATGACGGCCGCCTTCGCGATCGGCATGGCCAGGTACGCCCTCGCGCAGGCCGTCGACTACGCCCGGACACGCACCGTGTGGGGGCAGCCCATCGGCGCCCACCAGGCCATCGCCCACCCCCTGGCCCAGTCCCACATCGAACTGGAACTGGCCCGCCTGATGATGCAGAAGGCCGCCCACCTCTACGACGCCGGCGACGACGCGGCGGCCGGCGAGGCCGCCAACATGGCCAAGTACGCGGCGGGGGAGGCCTGTGTGAAGGCCGTCGACCAGGCCGTGCACACCCTCGGCGGCAACGGCCTGACGGCAGAGTTCGGCCTCGCCTCGCTGATAACGGCCGCGCGCGTGTCTCGTATCGCGCCGGTGAGCCGGGAGATGATTCTCAACTACGTCTCCCACCAGACCCTGGGCCTGCCCAAGTCGTACTAGGCCCGTATCCGGTCGCCCTGGAGGAACCATGTTCCGCAGCGAGTACGCAGACGTCCCACCCGTCGAACTCCCCATCCACGACGCCGTACTGGCCCGTGCCGCCGAGTTCGGCGACCTGCCCGCGCTGATCGACGGCGTCGACGGCACGACCCTCACCTACGAACAGGTGGACCGCTTCCACCGCCGGCTGGCCGCCTCCTTCGCCGAGGCGGGCGTACGCAAGGGCGACGTCCTCGCCCTGCACAGCCCCAACACGATCGCCTACCCGACGGCGTTCTACGCGGCCACCCGCGCGGGCGCCACGGTCACCACCGCGCACCCGCTGGCCACCCCCGGTGAGCTGGCCACCCAGCTGCGGGACTCGGGGGCGAGCTGGATCGTCACCGTCTCCCCGCTGCTGGAGACCGCCCGCGCCGCCGCCGAACGCGTCGGAGGCATACGGGAGATCTTCGTCTGCGACAGCGCCCCCGGCCACCGCTCACTGATCGACATGCTCGCCGGTGCCGCACCCGAGCCGGCCGTCGACATCGACCCGGTCACGGACGTGGCGGCCCTGCCGTACTCCTCCGGCACGACCGGCGTCCCCAAGGGCGTCATGCTCACCCACCGGTCCATCGCCACCAACCTCGCCCAGCTCGAACCGGTCATGCCGGCGGGCCCCGGCGACCGCATCCTGGCCGTGCTCCCGTTCTTCCACATCTACGGCCTCACCGCCCTGATGAACGCCCCACTGCGGCTCGGCGCCACGGTCGTCGTCCTGCCCCGCTTCGACCTGGAGACCTACCTCGCGGCGATCGTCCGGCACCGCATCACCCACCTCTACGTGGCCCCGCCGATCGTCCTCGCCCTCGTCAAGCACCCGGCCGCCGAGCGCCACGACCTCTCCTCGGTCCGGCACATCCTCTCCGCCGCCGCACCCCTCGACGCGAAGCTCGCCGCCGCCTGCTCAGCCCGCCTCGGCCTGCCGCCCGTCGTCCAGGGCTACGGCATGACCGAACTCTCCCCCTGCTCCCACATCGTGCCCCTCGACCGGGCCGCCTCCGCGCCCCCCGGCACCGTCGGCAGGCTCATCGCCGGCACCGAGATGCGGATCGTCTCCCTCGACGACCCCGGCAAGGACCTCGGCCCCGGCGAACCGGGCGAGATCGTCATCCGGGGCCCCCAGGTCATGAAGGGCTACCTGGGCCGCCCCCAGGCCACCGCCGACATGATCGACGCCGACGGCTGGCTCTCCACCGGCGACATCGGCCACACCGACGCCGACGGCTGGCTGTACGTCGTCGACCGCGTCAAGGAGCTGATCAAGTACAAGGGGTTCCAGGTCGCCCCCGCCGAACTCGAAGCCCTCCTCGTCACCCACCCCGGCATCGCCGACGCCGCCGTCATCGGCCAGTACAACGACGACGGCAACGAGGTCCCGCACGCCTTCGTCGTCCGCCGCCCCACGAACCGCGAACTCTCCGAGGGCGAGATCATGATGTACGTCGCCGAACGCGTCGCGCCCTACAAACGCGTCCGCCACGTCACCTTCATCGACGCCGTGCCCCGCGCGGCCTCCGGCAAGATCCTCCGCCGCGAACTCAGGGAGCGCCTGTGACGGACACCGAACCCCTCGTACGCACCGCACACCACCGGGGCGTCACCACCCTCACCCTCGACTCCCCGGCCAACCGCAACGCCCTCTCGGCCGCCCTCGTCGCCGCACTCCGCGACGCCCTCGACCGGTGCGGCAAGGACGACACCGTACGGGCCGTCGTCCTCACCCACACCGGCAACACCTTCTGCGCCGGCGCCGACCTGCGCGACCCGCCCGACCCGCAGGCCCTGGTCGACCTCTTCCGGCAGCTCCTGGAGCTGCCGAAGCCCGTCGTCGCCCGTGTCACCGGGCACGTCCGGGCGGGCGGCCTCGGCCTGCTCGCGGCCTGCGACATCGCCGCCGCCGGACCCGAGGCCACCTTCGCCCTCACCGAGGTCCGCATCGGTGTCGCGCCCGCCGTCATCTCCCTCACCCTGCGCCCCCGCACCGACCCGCGCGCCCTCGCCCGCTACTACCTCACCGGCGAGCGGTTCGGCCCCGCCGAAGCCGCCCGTATCGGGCTGATCACCGATGCCGGCGCCGAGGTCGACGCCGTACTCGAACCCGTCCTCGACGGACTGCGCCGGGCCTCACCGAGGGCCCTGGCGGAGGCGAAACAGCTGCTCACGGCTAAGGTGCTGGAGAACTTCGACCGGGACGCGGGCGAACTGACCCGGCTCTCGTCCCGGCTGTTCGCCTCCGCCGACGCCCGCGAGGGCATGACGGCCTTCCTCGAAAGAAGGGAACCGGGATGGGTGCTGTGAGCGCGGTGGGCACATCCGACGAGACCGGGACCGGGACCGACACCGGGACCGACGCCGAACCCGGCACGGTGGCGGACCGCGGACCCAAGCAGGACCGCAGCCGGGTCACCCGCAAGCGGCTCCTGGAAGCCGCCGTGTCCTGCCTCGCCGAACACGGCTGGGCCGGCTCCACCGTCTCCGTCGTCGCCGAGCGCGCCGGCGTCTCCCGAGGCGCCGCCCAGCACCACTTCCGCACCCGCGAGGACCTCTTCACCGCCGCCGTCGAGTACGTCGCCGAGGAACGCTCCCTCGCCCTGCGCGCCCTCTTCCCCGAGGGCCCCACCGACCGCCGCGCCGTCGTCGCCGCCGTCGTCGACCTCTTCACCGGACCCCTCTTCCGCGCCGCCCTCCACCTCTGGGTCGCCGCCTCCAACGAGGAACAGCTCCGCACGCGCGTCACCGAACTCGAAGCCCGCGTCGGCCGCGAGACCCACCGCATCGCCGTCGACCTCCTGCGCGCCGACGAGACCGTCCCCGGTGTCCGCGAAACCGTCCAGGGCCTCCTCGACATGGCCCGGGGCCTCGGCCTCGCCAACCTCCTCACCGACGACACCGGCCGCCGCGACAGGGTCGTGAACCAGTGGGCGGCCCTGCTGGACGAGGCCCTGGGCTGACGTACGGACCCGAGACGTACCGGACACGACGACGTACCGGACCGACCATCACGGGACCGAAACCCCTTACGGGCTGAGCCGCTCCACCCGCCACGACCCGTCCGGCTCCGCCGCGTACCGCAGCCGGTCGTGCAGCCGGTTCCCCCGCCCCTGCCAGAACTCCACCGCCAGCGGCGTCACCCGGAAACCGCCCCAGTCCGGCGGCACCGGCACCTGCTCACCCTCCGGATAGCGGGCGTGCAACTCCTCGTACGCGGCGTCCAGTTCGACCCGTGAGGAGATCACCGAGGACTGCGCGCTGGCCCACGCCCCCAGCTGCGAACCATGCGGACGCGTCCGGAAGTACGCCGCCGTCTCGTCCCGCCCGGTCCGCCGCGCCGTACCCGTCACGATCACCTGCCGGGCGATCCCGTGCCAGGGGAACAGCAGCGAGACATGAGGGTTCTGGGCCAGGTCACGGGCCTTGCGGGAGCCGTAGTTCGTGTAGAAGACGAAGCCCCGCGCGTCGTACGCCTTCATCAGCACCGTACGGGAACTCGGCCGCCCCTCGGCGTCCGCCGTCGACACGACCATGGCGTTCGGCTCGAACACCGCGCCCTCCCGCGCGGCCTGCCCGAACCACCGCGCGAACTGCTCCATCGGGTCGCCGGCCAGCTCGCTCTCGTCGAGGCCGTCGGCGCGGTACTGCTTGCGCATGACGGCGGGGTCGTGATCGTTCACATGGTCATCCTGCCGTATCAACGGCCGCCGGTGGAGAAGTGGCACTGAGTGCCGCAGACTCTCCCCAAACCTGGCACTCAGGCGTATGGTTTTGGAACCCCCTGTCGCCCGCATCAAGAGGAGCCGCCTGATGTCCGACTTCGTACCCGGGCTCGAAGGAGTCGTCGCGTTCGAGACGGAGATCGCCGAACCGGACAAGGAGGGCGGCGCGCTCCGATACCGCGGCGTCGACATCGAGGACCTGGTCGGCCACGTCTCCTTCGGCAACGTCTGGGGCCTGCTCGTCGACGGCGCCTTCCGCCCCGGCCTGCCGCCCGCCGAGCCGTTCCCCATCCCCGTCCACTCGGGCGACATCCGCGTCGACGTCCAGTCCGCGCTGGCCATGCTCGCCCCGGTCTGGGGCCTCAAGCCCCTCCTGGACATCGACGAGCAGCAGGCCCGCGCCGACCTCGCCCGCGCCGCCGTCATGGCCCTGTCCTACGTCGCCCAGTCCGCCCGCGGCCAGGGTCACCCCATGGTCCCGCAGCGCGAGATCGACAAGGCCCAGTCCGTCGTCGAGCGCTTCATGATCCGCTGGCGCGGCGAACCCGACCCCAAGCACGTCGCGGCGGTCGACGCCTACTGGACCTCGGCGGCCGAGCACGGCATGAACGCCTCCACCTTCACCGCGCGCGTCATCGCCTCGACCGGCGCGGACGTGGCGGCGGCCCTCTCCGGTGCCGTGGGCGCCATGTCCGGCCCCCTCCACGGCGGCGCCCCCTCCCGCGTCCTCGGCATGATCGAGGAGATCGAACGCACGGGCGACGCCGACGCCTACGTCAAACAGGCCCTCGACAAGGGCGAACGCCTCATGGGCTTCGGCCACCGCGTCTACCGCGCCGAGGACCCCCGCGCCCGCGTCCTGCGCCGCACCGCCCGCGACCTCGGCGCCCCCCGCTTCGAGGTCGCCGAGGCCCTGGAGAAGGCGGCCCTGGCCGAACTCCACGCCCGCCGCCCCGACCGTGTCCTCGCCACGAACGTCGAGTTCTGGGCCGCGATCGTCCTCGACTTCGCCGAGGTCCCGGCCCATATGTTCACGTCGATGTTCACCTGCGCCCGCACGGCGGGCTGGTCCGCCCACATCCTCGAACAGAAGCGCACCGGCCGCCTCGTCCGCCCCTCCGCCCGCTACGTGGGCCCGCCCGCCCGCGGCCCGCAGGAGATCGCCGGGTACGAGGACATCGCCGGCTAGCGGATCCGGCTCAGGTCACGCGGGGCTGAGCAGCCCCGCGTGATGCCGCTCCGCGACCAGCGGATGCGCCCGCAGCTTCCCCTTCAGCTCGTTGAACCCGTACTCGGCGAACAGCGGGTTCCCCGGGTCGTCGGTCACCCCGGGCGCGACGGACGCGTACGGGAAGACGAGCGGCTCGACCCGCGCGTCGAGCCGGGGGTTGAAGAAGAACGGCACCGAGAACCGCTCGGTCGCCCCCGCCGGACTGACGACCCGGTGGCGGGTGGCGAGCAGATACCCGTTGGTCGCCACCTCCAGCAGCTCCCCGAGATTCACGACGAACGCCCCCGGAATCGGCGGCACGTCATGGAACAGCCCGTCCGCGCGCTCCACCTGCAGCCCGCCGACCTGGTCCTGCAGCAGCAGCGTCAGGAACCCGTAGTCCTTGTGGGCCCCCACCCCCTGATCGGCGCCGTCCCCCGCGCTGCCGGGGTAGCGCACGAGCTTCAGATGCGGATGCGCCCGCTCCCCGAAGACCGGGTCGTAGAAATCGGCGGGAGCCCCGATGGAGACCAGCAGCTCACGCAGCAGCCGCTGCGCCACGGCGCTGAGCCGGTCGATCCACGCGAGGGCGGCGTCCCGCAGCCCCGGCAGGGAACCGGGCCACTGGTTGGGCCCCTGCAGCCACCAGTAGGCGGGCTCACCGTCCCCCGGTACGCGCGCGGCCCGCTCGGCCCCGATGTCCAGCTGGTCGCGCCAGTCCCGGCTCCCGCCCGTCCGCTCGTCCCCGGTCCGCGTGTACCCCCGGAAGTGCGGCGAGTTGACGTTGTCGAGGGCGAGCCGCTCGGCCTCGGGCAGGGCAAAGAACTCCCGCATGGCGCCGGTGAGCCGCGCGATCTCGTCCTCACCCACCCCGTGCCCGACGAGCTGGAAGAACCCCACGTCGTGCGCGGCACTGTGCAACTGCGCGTGCAACAGCGCCCGCGCCTCGGGTCCACGATCGGCGGCGGAGAGATCGATGATGGGCAACTGGGGGTACGACGAGGCCGTCGCTGTGTTCGTCATGGGATGCGTCCGAGGAGGAGGAAGGGCTGGGGCGGGCGGCTGCGTGGTCAGACGGAAGGCCGACAGCCCATGCTCGTGACGCGCACGTAGTCCACGTGCCGGCGTCGAACGAGTATCGGAAGCATGGTGAAAGCATACTGCGCCCTACGAAACGCAGACGACCCGCAGACTCTGGGTCCCTTCGCCCAAGGGCGGAGAAGCCGGCCGGACGTACCGGCGAGTCTGCGGGTCGGGTGACTGCTTGAGATTGGGCCGGCTGCGTGTACAGAGCACACGCGGGTCCGACACCGCACTGAGAATGGTGACGGGCGCTAGCCCGCAGCCACCTCGCGCGTCCGGGTTTCATACATGTACCCGATCACCTCCTTTCGGCGTGCGCACCACATTAGGAACCGTGGCGACGGCGCTCAAGTGATTTTCCGGGTGGATTGCCGAGCGATCACCGCAGCACGGCGAAGACCCCGCGCACCCGGGTCTCGTCCGGCAGGGTCCAGTGGCCGGTGACCTGGCCCTTCGCGGCGGCCGGCAGGTCGAGGGAGCCGGGCTGCAGGACGCGGTTCAGATGGAGGCGGGTGGGGGCGGGGGCGAGGGGCAGTTCGGTGGCCTCGGGGGTGTCCGTGGGGGTCGCGTCGGTCGTGGAGAGGGGGGCGTCACCCTCGTAGGAGTGGGTGATCTCGTGGTCCGGGGTGTCCGAGACGCTCTGGGCCTGGGGTTCGGCGCGGCCCTCGAACAGGGCCAGGAGCTGGGTGAGCAGCACCGGGTCGTGGCAGCCGTCGTAGGCCCAGCGCTTGCCGAGGACGCCGTGTTCCAGGGTGCCGACGAGGGCGTGGTCGGCGCCCTGGAGCGGGGCGCTCCGGTAGGTGAGGGGGACCAGGTAGTGCACCGGGGCGGGGCCGGAGGTGTCGGTGGCGACCATGAACTCGATGCCGACCTCGCCCTCCGGGTCGTCGAGACGGAAGCCGCCCGCCTTGGCGAGCACCGGGGCGTCCGGGCTGCCTGCGTACCAGGGGCGGGTGGGCAGCCAGGAGGCCAGGAGTTCGAGTTTGGTGGGCTTGAGCCAGGTGCGGTGGATGACAGACATGGCGTGATTCTCCGCCGGTCCGCCGAGCGGACGCGAGCCCTTTCCCGCCCTGCCGCGCCGCCACCGCGCTACTCCGAGGACCGCTCCAGGGCCTCCAGGTCCAGGGCCGCGGCGATGTGGACGGCGACGTCCTCGGCGTAGACCGCGTCGCCGCGTTCGAAGGGGGTGCGGCCGGCGGTGCGCAGGAAGGTGACCACGCCGAGGGTGCGGCCGCGGCTGCGCAGGACGGCGCAGAGGGCGTGCACGGTCTCCGGGGGCCACTGGCGCCCGGTGGCCCACTCGCGGGCCGCTTCCGGGCCGGCCGTACCGGCGCTGGCGCGGACCGAACCGGCCCGGTCGACGCACTGGAGGGCGGGGTGGCCCGGGCCGTAGCGGACCGGGATGCCGGCGTGGCCCGCGAGGTGGCTGGGGCCCGGCCGGCCGGTGGGCGTGGCGGCGGCGCGGACGAGGCGGGCGGGGCCTTCGCCGTCGGTGAGGGAGCCGCCGGAGACGCGGTCGATGAGGGCGTGGTCGGCGAAGCCGGCGAGGGCGAAGTCGAGGTGGACGGTGGCGGCCTCGCCGGGGTCCTCGCACTCGGCGGCGGCGCGGGCGGCCCGGTGGAGCTGGTTGACGCGGAAGCGGAGCTGCCCGGCCTCCTGCTCGGTCTGCTTGGACTCGGTGATGTCCTGGAAGAGCCAGCCGACGCCCAGCGGAACGGGTTCCTCGGCCAGCGGCGAGGCGAGACGCAGGAAGCCGCTGCGCCAGCACCTGCGCTTCTCGCCGTCGGGGGTGCGCACGCCCACCCAGATCTCGGCGGGCGCGGGCGGGGCGCCCTCGGCGAGGACGTGGGTGAGGGCGCTCTCCAGTTCCTCGACGCCCTGGGCGAGCAGTTCGCCGAGGGGGCGCCCGAGGACGGCCGTGCGGCCGATGCCGAGGGAGCGGGCCGCGTGGGCGTTGACGACGGCCGGGCGCAGGTCGGCGTCGACGAGGACGACGCCCCAGGAGGCGTCCTCGAAGAGGGCCTCGCTGAGGGCGATGGACCGCTCCAGGTCGATCTGGGCGTGGACCTCGCTGAAGGCGCAGTACAGCCCGGCGGGCTTGCCGTCGGGGCCGCGTACGGCGGCGGACTGGGTGCGTACGAGGACGCGTCCGCCGTCCTTGGTGACCAGGGCGAACTCGTGGACCTGCCGGCCGGAGGCGTGCATGGCGGCCATCAGCCGCCCCTCGACCTCCTCGGCGTCGGCGGTCCGTACGGCCCATCCGGCGAACCCGCGGCGGCCCACCGCCTCCTGAGCGCTCCAGCCGAGGATGCGTTCGGCCTCGCGGTTCCAGTGGGTGACGACGCCGTCGGCGTCGAAGGCGCAGAGGGCGGCGTCCATGCCGTCCAGCAGGGCGGCGAGGAGATCCGAGCCACCGGAGTCCGTGAATCCCCCGGTGTCTTCGGTGTCCTCGGTGTTCACCGTGCCCTCGATGTCGTCGGTGTCCTTGGTGTCGTTGGCGTCCTTCGTGTTCTCGTCCGTCGGACCGGTCCGCTCGGGCTCGTCGGGTCCGAGCGCGTCGGTGGTCCCACGACGCCGGGAAGCACTCACCTGAACCCCCTGCAGGCTGCGTTGCGTCCGCGTGTACGGCATGTACGGCGCGTCGGTTCGCTCACTGGCCATCATTCAACTCGAACGTGACCCAGCCCACATCTGCTTCACGCAAGATGTGGACGAAATCGTTGTACGCCGGATTTCCTCCTCACCCTTCTCAACGTTCCCACGAACCCGGGTGCTCAGTCAGCGCAGGTAGAAGATGCGATCGCCGTACTCCCGCATGATGCGGTCGTTCCAGTCGAGGCCGCCGTCGACGTTCCCGGAGCGGAGCAGGGGCGGTTCGACGCCCCGGTCCGCGAGGGAGGCGGCGGCGGTGGCCATGACCGACTGGAGGATTGCGGAGGTGACGACGGTGGAGGCCGGGGCGAAGGGGGCGGGGATGGTGTCGAGGGTGAGTTCGGCGTCGCCGACCGCGATCTTCGAGTCGAGGACGAGGTCGCAGTGGTCCTTGAGGAAGGTGCCGGAGGAGTGGCGTGAAGTCGTCGCCGTGGCGTAGGCGACGGAGGTGAGGCCGATGACCTTCACCCCGCGGTCCCTGGCATGTGCGGCCATCTCCACGGGCAGGGCGTTGCGGCCGGAGAGCGAGATGACGACGAGCAGGTCACCGGCGCGCAGCGGGCTGTGGTCGAGGACGGCGGTGGCCAGTCCGTCGACCCGTTCCAGCGCCGACCCGAGCGTGGCGGGCAGTACGTCGACGCCGAGCGTGCCGGGGACGGCCAGCAGGTTCATCAGGGCGAGGCCGCCGGCCCGGTAGACGAGGTCCTGGGCGGCGAGGGAGGAGTGCCCGGCCCCGAACGCGAAGAGGCGGCCGCCCTCGACCACGGTGTCCGCGATCATCTCGCCGGCCGCGACGACCTGCTCCCCCTCCTCGTCCCGAACCCGCTCCAGCAGCCCGATCGCCGCGTCGAGGAACCGCCCACCCGCCGTGCCGCCGTCCAGTCCCATGCGCCGACCCCTTCACCTTCTGCGAGTCCCGAGTGTCGCGGATCACGTTAAAGGTCTGGACCAGTGGGGTGTCAATACGGCCGCGGGTGGGCGGTGGCCCCCGCCGCCCACCGGGAAAGGGGCGCAAGGTCACAAATCGGCCACCCGGCGCGAGTCATACCGCCGTCGTTCCCCCGGCACCACCCGGTTGTCGGTCGGATGCGTAAGAATTGGGTCCAGGGCCAGCGCAGCAAGCCGCAGCACGCCGGTACGGCCGTCGAAGCCTCCGGCTGGATCTCATCGAGGGGCACGTATGTCCGGACTGATCGATACGACGGAGATGTATCTCCGCACCATCCTCGAGCTGGAGGAGGAAGGTGTGGTCCCCATGCGCGCCCGGATCGCCGAGCGGCTCGACCAGAGCGGCCCGACGGTGAGCCAGACGGTCGCGCGCATGGAGCGCGACGGCCTGGTGGCCGTCGCCGCGGACCGCCACCTGGAGCTGACCGAGGAGGGTCGCCGGCTGGCCACGCGCGTGATGCGCAAGCACCGCCTCGCGGAGTGTCTGCTCGTCGACGTGATCGGCCTGGAGTGGGAGCAGGTGCACGCGGAGGCGTGTCGCTGGGAGCACGTGATGAGCGAGGCGGTCGAGCGCCGCGTCCTGGAACTGCTGCGCCACCCCACCGAGTCGCCGTACGGCAACCCGATTCCGGGCCTGGAGGAGCTGGGCGAGAAGGACGGCGCGGACCCCTTCCTGGACGAGGGCATGGTGTCGCTCGCCGACCTCGACCCGGGCACGGAGGGCAAGACCGTGGTCGTACGCCGGATCGGCGAGCCCATCCAGACGGACGCCCAGCTGATGTACACGCTGCGCCGCGCGGGCGTGCAGCCCGGTTCCGTGGTGAGCGTGACGGAGGCGGCCGGCGGTGTCCTCGTGGGCAGCGGCGGCGAGGCGGCGGAGCTGGAGGCGGACGTCGCCTCCCACGTGTTCGTCGCCAAACGCTGAACGTCCCACCCGACACCCCCGACCCCGACCCCCGCACCACCCCGACCCCGACGCCGGTACTGCGGCCGGTACCGGCCCGGCCCCGGCCGCAGTACCGGCGTCGGCGCCACCACCCGCCTACCGCGCCGCCGCCGACGGACTCGGGCGCCGGGGAACCCCGCTCGCCCTCCTGTGAGCCGCACCGGTCCGCCCACCCCGCCGCCGGCATCGGCGGCACCGATGCCGCCGAGCACCGCACCGGCCGACACCGCTCCGCCGCCCGGTCCGGCCGTCGGCGGGTCCGCGTCGGTGACACCGCGAGCCCTGCCGCGCCCGCGAGCAGCGCAGGGCGCCTGCCCGCCACCGGCCGTGCCGCGCTCCGCATGGGCCGACGACGCCATCGGCCGGTTCCGGCCGTCGTTCTGGTGGCGCCACCCGCCCTGCCGCGCCCGCGAGCCATGTCGCGCCGCCCGCCTCGCTCCCCGACGGATGGCACCCACCCGCACCCCGTCGGCGAGCGCCGCACACCGCGCCGTCGGCCACCGCGGGTGTCGGTACTGGCCGATTCCGGCCGTCGATGGCGGTACCTGTCGGCTCGTGTCGGCCGTTGTTCCGTGCGTGTCGGCGGATGTCCGTATCGGCCACCAACTCCCGGTGCGGAAGGGGAAGTTGTGGGAGGCCGAGGTTCGTGTCCGGGATCTTGCCCCGTCGAAGATTCAGTGCGCCGAATCGCAGCGCGCGAACCGTTCGCATGCGAGGCTTGCGCGTGAGGCATATGACCTGAGGGGCTCTTGGCCGCCCGAGACGGCGGATCTCCGGTGGTAGGGGAGGGGGCGGGGCGTGATGTGCCGTGGACGTGAGGAGGGCCCCGGCGCCGTGTGGCGCCGGGGCCTGTCCTCCCCTGTGCTGACCCGGAGCCCCGAGCTCCCAGGGTCAGTCCCCTCGGACCGTTTTCCCCGAGCGGTCCGCCTCCCGTTGAAGATCTCCCCTCGGCGGCGCCGGGCAATCCCCGAGGGAGGTCACTCGAACGAGGGGTGTTGTCGCCAGGGGCGGCATCTTCGAATGTTCATTCGATAGCGTAGATGGTGTGGCGATGCGCGACACGCGCCCTGACCGCCGCGCGCACCCCACACGTAACGTGTCAGCCGGTATGCACGCTGTAACACACGGGCGGGTCGTCCGAGCGGCACGCACGGGGTGACGGCGGCTGGAGCGACGGCGGATGCGACGGGGAAGCAGTAGGAGCAGCAGCGGAACAGCGGTACGACAGCAGTTGGGACGAGTGGACCAACCGGCTCGAAGTGGGTACACGAGGCGGGAGCGAGTGGTCCGGGCGGGAGTCTGGGGGGTGCCAATGGTGCGGCGCATCGACGTGACGGGAGCGGACGGCGTGAGTCTCGCCGCCTGGGAGTTCGACGAACCGCCCAAGTCCGGTGAACACGAGCCCCGGCCAGGGGTGCTGTTACTGCACGGCCTCATGGGCCGCGCCTCCCACTGGGCCCCCACCGCCCGCTGGCTCTCCGAACGGCACCGCGCCGTCGCACTCGACCAGCGCGGTCACGGCCAGAGCGCGAAGTCCGAGCAGGCCGCGTACACCCGGGAGGCCTACGTCGAGGACGCCGAGGCAGCCGTCGAACAGCTGGGCCTCGGCCCGGTCGTCCTCATCGGCCACGCCATGGGCGCCCTGACCGCCTGGCAGCTGGCCGCCCGCCGCCCGGACCTGGTGCGCGGCCTGATCATCTGCGACATGCGGGCCTCGGCGCTGGGCGCCGCCTCGCAGCGCGAGTGGGAGAACTGGTTCAAGGCCTGGCCGCTGCCCTTCGCCACCCTCGCCGACGTCCGCAAGTGGTTCGGCGAGGACGATCCCTGGGTGGAGCGCCCCAGCCCGTCCCGCGGCGAGTTCTACGCCGAGGTCATGCACGAGGGTCCGGACGGCTGGCGGCCCGTCTTCGACCCCGAGCAGATGCTGAAGACCCGCGAGACGTGGGTGTACGACGCGCACTGGGAGGAGCTGACCCAGGTCCGCTGCCCCGCCCTCGTCGTCCGCGGCCTCGACGGCGAACTGGGCCGCGCCGAGTCCCAGGAGATGGTCCGCGTGCTGCCCCACGGCCAGTACGCCGAGGTCGCCGACGCAGGCCACCTCGTCCACTACGACCAGCCGGACGCGTGGCGCGCGGCGATAGAGCCGTTCCTGGACACCTTCTCGGACTGATTCCCGACCTCGGACTGATTCCCGACACGGAGGGAGGGCCCCGCATCGCTGCGGGGCCCTCCCTCGTCCGTCATGCCTCATGCCGAACGGCCTTGCTCATGCCCTACGGCCGCGCACCCGGCGCCGTCCTCCGTCGGCGCATCCACCACACCAGCGCCCCGCCCGCCGCGACGACCGCCGCCGCGAGGCCCGAGAGCAGGCCCACCGGCAGGCCGGCGCCGGTGTCGGCGAGGCCGCCGTCCGGGTCGGGCCGGTTGGCCGGCGGGGACGGCGGGTCACCGCTGCCGGGGGTGGTGGCTGCGGGATCGGGGGGCGTTTGTGCGGCTGTCGTACGTATGGTCCTTCGCGGGGTTCGGGACGGCACGGTGTCCCGGCCGGGGAGGCCGGGCAAGCCCGTTACGCGTACCGGCTGCGCGTGTCGTCCGCTGCTCGTGCCGCGCTGGTGGCGGAGTGGGACCGGTGCAGGTGGGTGTGGAACGAATGCGTCGCCAAGTCCCGGGCCGTACACCTGTAGTGACGAACCCTAGGGAAACGGTCCCGCGAGAGCGGAGGGGGTCAGCGACGCCCGTCCCGCCCGCACGCGTAGGCGAGCGGTGAGATCAGTTCCTCGGCGTCCGGCAGCCAGCGGTTGGCCGGCGTGGGGCGCCGGGCCCACTGCACGGCCCCCCGCGACCCGTACCGCGTCGGCGGAGCCGCCACGTACTCGCCCTCGCCCAGGGCCCTGAGGTCGAGCGCCAGCGGCGACCAGCCCAACTTCCGTACGAGATCGGGGACCTTGACGGAGGCGCCCGGCAGCACGAAGAAGTGCATCCGGCGGTCCGGCGTCCAGGTCACCGGGCCGAGGGTCAGCTCCATGCGTTCCATGCGGGCCAGCGCCAGCAGGCCGGCGGTCTCGGGAACGTCGATCGTGTCGAACGTGTGGCCGGTCGGCAGAAGGATCGACGCGGTGGGCTGCTCCGACCACAGACGGCGTGCGGCGGTCGCACTGCCTGTCGCCTGGGTCGCCCAGTCCTCGCGCGCCGGGTGCGCGCCGGGGGCGGCGCACACCGCGCTGCCGCAGGAGCACTGCTGCACCCCGTCGACGGCTTCCAGCCATGTACCGGGGAACACGTCCCAGTGGCGATCTTCGGTGTAGCGAACGGCGGTGTCCAGCAGCGATTCGCCACGCTGCTTCGGGATGTGGGCAGCTTCAGGGCCCGCGATGGTCTCTTCCACGATGAACACAACTCTAGCGGTCATCAGGGGTTACGGAAGTCACATGCGCGGGGGAGAGCATCGCCGATCGGGCCGGGGCGCATGGGCGCACGGCCGGGGGCGCGCGGGCGGGATCACGGAGTGAGCCGGGTAGCCACGTGTGGGGTACAGCATCCGTGTTTACCCCGGCAATCCTGGTATGTCTCGCATCTTCGGTATGTCGGCGGGGCATTGATCTTCGAGGCCGGAACCTTTCGATATGTGGGTACACGTATGCGAGAGGAGTCGGCCGCTGAGGACACGTCAACTCGGTGCGTGGGCAGGGCACCACAGCCACAGGGGGTACGCCATGGCCGCAAGGCCGCTCGTCGCCAGGCAGCCGAACGAACGACTGCAGGCGCTCATCCAGGAAGCGGGCTGTTCCAACGCCGGGCTGGCCCGGCGGGTCAACATGTGCGGCGCGGAGCACGGCCTAGATCTCCGCTACGACAAGACGTCCGTGGCCCGCTGGTTGCGGGGACAGCAGCCGAGGGGCCGGGCGCCCGCGATCATCGCCGAGGCCCTCGGCCGCAAACTGGGCCGCACGGTCACGATCGACGAGATCGGCATGGCCAACGGCAAGAACCTCGCGTCCGGCGTCGGCCTGCAGTTCTCGCCGACGGTGCTGGGGGCGATCGAGCAGGTCTGCGAGCTGTGGCGCAGCGACGTGGGGCGGCGGGACTTCCTCTCCGGCTCGTCCGTCGCCGCCTCCGCCCTCGTCGAGCCCAGCAGGGACTGGCTGATCTCGTCGCCGGACTCCCAGGTCGCCCGCACGGCGGGACCCCGCGTGGGGTCGGCCGACGTGGACGCCGTGCGCGCGATGACCCAGGCGCTCGTCGACCTCGACCACCAGTACGGCAGCGGTCATGTGCGGCCGGTCGTCGTGCACTACCTGAACAGCGTCGTCTCGGGGCTGCTGGCCGGCTCCTACCGGGAGGCGGTGGGACGGGAGTTGTTCGCCTCGGTCGCCCGACTGACCGAACTCGCCGGGTACATGGCCGTCGACACCGGGCAGCCGGGCCTCGCCCAGCGGTACTACATCCAGGCGCTCCGCCTCGCCCAGGCCGCGGGCGACCGCGCGTACGGCGGTTACGTCCTCGCCGCGTCCATGAGCCACCTCGCCGCGCAGCTCGGGAACCCGCGGGAGATCGCGCAGTTGGCGCGCGCGGCGCAGGAGGGGGCGCGCGGGCGGGTCACGCCGCGCGCGGAGTCGATGTTCCACGCGGCGGAGGCGCGCGGGCACGCGCTGATGGGCGACGCGCGCGCCGCGCAGGCCGCGGCGGGGCGTGCGGTGGAGGCGTTGGAGGGCGCGGATCCCTCGGCCGGGGACGACCCGGTGTGGATCAGGCACTTCGACGAGGCCTATCTCGCCGACGAGTTGGCGCACTGCCACCGGGATCTGGGGCAGGCGGAGGCGGCGGCCCGGCGGGCCGAGGAGTCCCTGGCCCGGCATCCGGAGTCACGGGCCCGCCGGCGGGCCATCGGATACGTCCTGCTCGCCACGGCGCAGGTGCAGCAGCGCGAGGTCGAGCAGGCCTGTCACACGGGCATGAAGGCCGTGGAGCTGCTGGGATCGCTGCGGTCGAACCGCGGGGCCGAGTATCTGGACGACTTCCAGCAGCGGCTGGAGCCGTTCCGGGAGGAGGCGGTGGTCAGGGAGTTCGGGGCGCGGATGGACTTGCAGGCGGCGTAGAGCGTCCCGGGTGGGGTACTGGGGTTGCTCACGCGGTTCCCGCGCCCCTGAGGGTGGCTTCGCCCCCTCGTCGGGGCGCGGGTGGTGCGTGGGCCGTCATCCGGAACCGGTAGCGTGAGTCGACGATTCCGCAAGTCCCCCATTCGTAGGAGTCTCGGTGACGCAGAGTGGACAGGGCGAGGAGCCCTCGGCGCGGACCGCGCGCGAAGGCATCGTGCTGCCCTCGGACGGTGGGGCGCCGCTCCATCCGGGCGATCTGCCGCCGGCGCCGCTGCCGCCTGCCCCGGCCCAGCCGTGGGACCAGCAGCGGCAGTGGGGCTCCGAGGAGGCCGCGGCCCCCGCCGGCCACTGGAACAGCGCGCCGTCCGCGCCGCCCGCTCCGGAGTGGGGCGGCCAGGGCGCGCACGACCCCTACGACCCGTACGGGGCCCAGGCCGCGTACGGCACCCAGGGCGGGACGCCGCTGCCGCCCGAGGGCTCCCCGGGGCCGGAGTACGGCCTCGGGGGATACGGCGGGACGGGCTCGGGTACGCCGCTGCCGCCGGTCGCGGGTGAGTCGGCCCCGCCGCAGGCACCCGTGGACGAGGGGGCCACCCAGTACATCCCCTACGTGCCGGCGACCGGGGCCATGCCCATGGACGAGGGGGCGACGCAGTACATACCACCGGTGGCCGCGCAGCCGCCCGCCGCGGAGGCGGCCACGCAGTTCCTGCCGCCGGTCGGGCCGGGCGCGCTGCCGCCGGAGGCGTCGGCCGACGCGACGGCGTACCTCGGGCGGGTGCCGGACCAGGGTGCCGGGCCGCTGCCGCCCGTCGGCCACGCCGGGCAGCCCCCGCACACGGCGCCCGCCGGGAACCCGGACGCCCAGCCGACGCAGTTCATACCGCCGGTGGCCGCGCAGGCGCCGGCCCAGCCGCAGCCGTACGGTGCGCCGGGGCAGCGGCGGCCGCGCCCGCCCCAGCAGCAGCCGGACGTGTTCGACAGCCTCTTCCGCAGCGACGCGGCGGCGGAGGGTGCCGCCGGGGCCACGCAGCAGATGCCGAAGATCGACCACACGGCCGCCCCGCAGCCGCCGCAGGGCCCGGGAGGGGCCCCTGGTCATGGCGGTCATGGCGGTCACGGTCACGCCGGGCGGGCCGGCGCGAGACGGGACAGCGGGGGCGGCGGGGGCGGCCGTACGAAGTCCCGGGTGCCGCTCATCGCGCTCGTCGGGGTGGGGATCGCCGTGCTCGGCATCGGTGCGGGTGCGCTGATGGCCGGATCGGGGGACAAGGACTCGCCGAGCGACAACAAGCCCGTGGCGGCGACCGGGGCGCCCGAGGAGTCGGAGTCCGCGGCGGCCGATCCGGCGAAGGAGCAGGCGGTCGCGCTGGACAAGCTGCTGGCGGACAGCGGCAACAGCCGGAACAGCGTGATCAAGGCGGTCGCGAACATCAAGACCTGCACGAACCTGGGGCAGGCCGCCACCGATCTGCGGGACGCGGCGAAGCAGCGCAACGAGCTGGTGACCCGGCTCGGTGGACTGTCCGTCGACAAGCTGCCCGACCACGAGGCCCTGACCGCCTCGCTCACCAAGGCCTGGCAGGCCTCCGCCTCCGCCGACAACCACTACGCCGCGTGGGCCGACCAGAGCGCCGGCAGGAAGGGCTGCAAGAAGGGCCAGGCGCGCTCCACCGGCCAGACCCAGGCCGGTAACGCGGCCAGCGGCACCGCCAGCGCGGAGAAGGCCAAGGCCGCCAAACTCTGGAACACCATCGCCACGACGTACGGCCTGACCACGCGCCAGGCGGTCCAGCTCTAGCGAAGCGGCGCGGCTGCGGCTCTGCGGCCGCAGTCGGAGCCGGACGCAGTCGCAGCTGGAGCCGGAGTCGGAGCCGCAGCGTGCCGGCCGGAGCCCCCGTCGGCCGGCGCCCCGTCCCGGCGCCGCCCGGTTCGCTCAGCTGTCCGCCTCCACCAGTGTCTTCTCCACGTTCACGAAGTCCCGGCGGGCGGCGACCAGTTGGCCCTTGCGGACCACCTGGAAGGTGACTTCCGGGTTGATGAGGCGGGGGAAGCCCGCGGAGGCGATGAGGTCTTCGAAGCGCCAGCTCAGAGGTGGGGTGAGGCCGCCCGTGGTGACGGTCAGGCCGTCGTCGAGGACGCGGCGGACCGCCTGGGCGGTCACCTCGCTGTCACCGATCTTCCGCAGGGCGGCCCGCAGGACGCTGTACGCGATCCACGTGGTCTGCACACCCGGGTCCGCCGGGTCGATCCGGTTGTCGTCGAACGCGTGCTCCCGGATCACCTGCTTCATCCGGTCCCACCGCTTGTCGGTCTCCACCGGGTACCAGCCGGTGACGTACGCCCCCTCGTACGGCCCCGACCTGCCACCGGTCGCGTCGATCACCGTCTGGTCGACGCTGCCGAGGACGGTCCCGGTGCGGACGGACGGGTAGTCCCCGCGGTCCCGGCGGAAGGAGTCCATGAAGGTGAAGGTGCGGTCGCCGAGCGCCGGGACCACACAGCCCTCCGCGGCCGGATCGGCGGCGGCCCGCCGCAGGGCCTCCCGGGCGTGCCCGCCGTACTCGGTCGCGTCCTCGGCCGCCAGCTGGTCCTCGGATCCCTGATGGCCCCCGGAACGCAGCCCCGAGTCCAGCAGCAGCGGCAGCTGGTCGCCGGCGATCGAGTCGGGGCGTACGAGGGCGACCGGGCCGCACGCCTTGGCCAGCTGCTCGCCGAGGCCCGCCATGAGGGAGGCCTGGCCGCCGTTGACCGGGTAGGACAGCGCGCTGGCGAACTCGTCGTCGGTGACGCCGTAGCCGCCGATGTACGGAATGCCCGCGGACTCCAGCGGGGCGAGGTAGGAACGGCCGTGCTGGCTGTAGGACCCGACGACCGCGACAACGTTCTCGTCGGCGGCGCGGCGGGCGCACTTCGCGGCGGTCACGGTCTCGTTGTGGTCGTTGCAGGTCAGGATCTTCAGTTCGCGGCCGTTGATGCCGCCGGTGGCGTTGACCCAGCGGGCGTACGCCTTCGCCATGGCGGGCATACCGGGCTTGTTGGTGGCGGACGTCTTCTCCGGGGCCCAGGTCATGACGATGACGGGGTCGTCCCCGGTACCCCCCGTGGTACCGGGGACGACCCCGCACCCGGCGACGAGTGACGCACACGCCGCCAGTGTGGTGGCCCTGACCAGGCGTTTGGCGAGCCCTAGGGGGAGGTCTGTGAACAGAGGGGTCCGTCGTGCCCGGGAACCAGTCATGGCTCCGCACGATTCCGTCACATCGCCAACCCGGGTGTGACGGATGGTCGACGTGAGGTGACCGGGAGGTGAATTACGAAGAGCTACGATCGTATTTTCGCGTGGTTGCAGAGAGGAACGCACGATCGATGACCGTCCAAGGTCCGGAGACCCCTTCCCGTCGCGGGCGTCGCTCATCCACCATGGGCGACATGCCACTGAACGACATGCCGTGGTGGCGCTGGCGCAGCAATGTGCGCTCCGCGCTGCACATGCTCTCCGACCCCGCGTTCCAGCAGAATGTCTGGCTGGCCGGTGTCGACGGGTACGGGGACGTCACCGACGCCGTGTACCGACTGGTCGAGGACACCTGGCTGGACAACTGGTCCGCCGAGAAGTACGTGGGCACGATCTTCCGTGACGCCCAGGAGGCCGCCCTCGTCGACACCGCCGTGCTGCGCGTGCTGCGGATCATGCACCAGGTCGGCCCGGACGCGCCCGTCTCCGCCTACGTCGACCACGAGGCCTGGCCCGAGGCGGTCCGCGCCGCCCGCGAGGCCCACGTACGCCTCTCGGCGAGCGACGGGGAGGACCCGGACACGCCGCCGCGCACCCTTGAGGTGCTGCGGATCATGACGCGGGCGGCGTAGGGGCCGGAAGGGCGGGCGGGCGGGGGACGGGTGAGGGGCGGGCGGGTGGTCCGGTCCTCGGGACGGTTGCCGACCCGGGTACGCCATATGGGACCCTGTCGGGCATGAACGCGCAGTCCACCCGAGCCGCGGCGCCCGCCGACCAGTACGTCCTCACCCTCGCCTGCCCGGACAAGCCGGGCATCGTGCACGCCGTGTCGAGCTACCTCTTCATGACCGGCGGCAACATCGAGGACAGCCAGCAGTTCGGCGACCACGACACGGGACTGTTCTTCATGCGCGTCCACTTCTCGGCGGAGGCGCCGGTGAACGTGGAGAAGCTGCGGGCCAGCTTCGCGGCGATCGGTGACTCCTTCCAGATGGACTGGCAGATCAACCGGGCCGACGAGAAGATGCGCATCGTCCTGATGGTCAGCAAGTTCGGCCACTGCCTGAACGACCTGCTCTTCCGGGCCAGCATCGGGGCGCTGCCGGTGGAGATCGCGGCCGTCGTCTCCAACCACACCGACTTCGCGGAGCTGGTGGGGTCGTACGACATCCCCTTCCACCACATTCCGGTGACCAAGGACACCAAGGCGCAGGCCGAGGCGCGGGTGCTGGAGATCGTGCGCGAGGAGAAGGTCGAGCTGGTCGTCCTGGCCCGCTACATGCAGGTCCTCTCCGACGACCTCTGCAAGCAGCTGAGCGGTCGCATCATCAACATCCACCACTCCTTCCTGCCGAGCTTCAAGGGTGCGAAGCCGTACCACCAGGCGCACGCGCGGGGTGTGAAGCTGATCGGGGCGACGGCGCACTATGTCACCGCCGACCTCGACGAGGGGCCGATCATCGAGCAGGAGGTCGAGCGGGTGGGGCACGGGGTGACGCCCGAGGGGCTGGTCGCGGTCGGGCGGGACGTGGAGTGCCAGGCGTTGGCGCGGGCGGTCAAGTGGCATGCGGAGCGGCGGATTCTGATGAACGGGCGGCGGACGGTCGTCTTCGCGTAGGGGCTCCGCCGGACGGGGGCGCCTCAGGTGTCGGGGGCGACTGTTGGTCCGGCGGGTGCGGGTCGTGCGTGGCTGATCGCGCAGCTCCCCGCGCCCCTGGATGGGCTGCGCCCGTTCCAGTCCGTCGCCTCGCCTCGCCTCGCCTCGCCTCGCCTCGCGTCGGGTGCGGGTTGTGGGTGGTTGCTCGCGCAGTTCCCCGCGCCCCTGGATGGGCTGCGCCCGTTCCAGTCCGTCGTCTCGGCTCG
>NZ_JBSFCF010000006.1:0-68433 GCF_053593335.1 Streptomyces sp. NPDC002324 | reverse complement strand
GGTTGCTCGCGCAGTTCCCCGCGCCCCTGGATGGGCTGCGCCCGTTCCAGTCCGTCGTCTCGGCTCGCCTCGCGTCGCCTCGCGTCGGGTGCGGGTTGTGGGTGGTTGCTCGCGCAGTTCCTCGCGCCCCTGGATGGGCTGCGCTCTTCCCGGACCCCTACATGCGGCTCAGGGACGCTGCCGCGAACAGGACGTCTCTGATTGCCTCGCGGTCGCCCGCCTGGCCTGCCGCCGCTTCCTCCGGGGGGACGTGGCCGGCGGCCAGGCGGCAGAATTCGACGCCGTCCAGGGCGACATGGGCCACCTCGTGGTCGGCGGAGCCGAGAGCCGCGGGGGAGTCCAGGGGGATGAGCCACTCGCCGCCGCCGGAGCCCTCGATCTCCAGGCGGAGGCTGCGGCCGGGGGTGCCGGCCGGTACGAGGTGGCGGCCGGGCGGGGGCGGGGACGCCAGGCCGGTCCGGCGGCGCTCGGCCAGGGACACCGGCAGCATGCGGGCCGCCAGGTCGATCATGCCGTGCAGATCGCGGCCCGAGGGCGGCTCGTAGGGGTAGTCCACGGCCTCCGCGATGTCCTCCGCGTGGATCCAGCACTCGAACGCCCGGTCCAGCATCGCGTCCCGCAGGGGCAGCTCGAAGCCGCCGTACGAGACCGGCAGGCGCCCGGAGTCGTCGGAGCCGTCCGGACCGCCGCCGCCCGTGAACGACGTCGTGCGGACGATGTCGTGGCTCTGCTGCCGCCAGGGTGCGCGCAGGGCACGGCTCGGCGGGAAGTGGGACGCCTTCCAGTAGGCCTCGGTGCGCGCCGCCGGCGTACCGCCGACGGGCTCGTCGCCTTCGGGAAGCAGCCCGCCGAGCGGGTCGTCCAGGCCGAGCGCGGCCGCCACCAGCCCGTCGACGGTGAGCAGATGGGCGATGACCCCGGCGACGGTCGTACGCCGGCTCACCGGCCCCACGCCCTCGAACCAGCGCAGCCGTACGGGCGTGTGCCAGTCGGCGGTCCCGATGTCCTGCAGCAACGCGTCCAGCCGGGCCGTCTCCGCGTCGTACGGGGCGGCCCAGCCGGGTACGGGGATGCGCGGCGGGCGGCGGCGCAGACAGACGCCCAGCACCTGGGTGCGCAGCGACGGATCCAGGTCGAGGCTCTCGGGCGGGTGCAGCAGCCCCACGGCCTCCCGCAGCCGGCGCGCCTCGTCCGCGCAAGCCCCGCACGACCCGAGGTGCTCCTCGACGGCCAGCGCCTCCTCCGCCGAGCACGCGGCCAGCGCCCAGGCCCCGAGCAGCGCCTTGAGCACATGGTGTTCCAGCACGAGGGCCGCCGGGGGTGCCGTCGGCGGCGCGGGGTCGGGCAGCGGCAGCCCGGTGTCCTCCACGGAGGTACGCGGCAGCGGTATGCGCGGCGGCCCGGCCGGCGCGTCGCCGCCACCGTCACCGTCGCGGGGACCGCCGGGCCCCTGCTCCTCCGGGTCGTCGCCGGGGGCCCCGAAGGGGGTCGGTCCGCCGGTCACGCCGTGGCCCCTGGTTCGGGCGGGGTGCCGGACGGGCGGGTGTCGTGGGCGGTGGACAGGAGCTGCAGGCCGAGGCGCAGGCGGCGGCGGGCCTCGTCCTCGGTGACACCGAGGTCGGTGGCGGTCTGGCGGTAGTCGCGGCGCTGGAAGTACGCCAGCTCCAGGGCGGCCCGCAGCGACGTGGGCATCGCCTGCACTATGTAGTCGGCGCGGGCCGCGACCGACGCGTGGCGCACCTTGCGCTCCAGGTCCTCCGCGGTGCCCTCGCCGCCCCGGGCGAGCGCGGCGGTCTCGGTGGCGCGCAGCCGCTGCACCGCCAGGCGGTGGGTCAGCGCCGCCACCCAGGAGCGCAGGGGGCCGTGCTTGGGGTCGTACGCCTCGGGGTTCTCCCAGAGCTGGAGGAACACCTCGCGGGTGATGCCGTCGGCGCCCCGCTCGTCGCCGAGGACGCGGTGGGCGAGCCCGTGCACGAGGGACGCGAACCGGTCGTACAGCTCACCGAGCGCCGCCGCCTCGCCGCGCGCCAGCCGCTGCTGCATCCTGCGGTCCCAGCGGGGCGGTGCGTCCTTCGTCGCCATACGGCCCCCTCACCCTGCTCGTACCTGCGCCGTTCCTGATGACCGCCGGACCGTGGACCTTGTGTCGACCCGGCACCGGCCCCTCGCCGGTCCGGTGTCGTACCGGCCCGGTTCCGGCACCGTTTCCAGCCTCCGTGCACTGCCGTCCCGAATGTAGTCGGCACCGCTGACCGCGCACGCCCCTTTATGGCAATGTGCGCCCCTCGTGAGGCGAGAGGTGGTATGACCGTCGGCGCAAGCCGTTTCCATGCCGCCCACGTGGGCGTCCGCCTGCCTTTCGTATGCTTGTACGACCTCATGTGCGGCCGGATCTGCATGAATCCGACCGCCCAGGACCGCTTCGCAGCCATTCGCGATCAATAGTCGATCACATGTGACCGTACTCGATAGAAATCGCACCGAAAAGGCCCCTGAATTGGCTCGCTTACCCCGCGCTTTCGCCGGGTCGCGGGTGTTTCATGGAACGACGGCGGGGCAGCCGCGCAAGCAGGAAGCGGTGCAGTGGCTTCCGGTTCGGCGACTGAGAGGCATCGCGGTGACGTTCGAAGTGACCGACGGCGATCAGGACGGGCAGGGCGTACCGGGCGAGCAGGGCGAGTGGGTCGTGCTGCACGTGTCCGGTGAGATGGACCTGGTCACTTCGCCCCTGCTGCGCCATCGGGTGCACGAGGCGGTGGCCGACGGCCGCCGAAGTCTCGTCCTCGACCTCTCCGACGTCGTCTTCTGCGACTCCAGCGGGGTGGGGGTCCTCATCGCCACCCGCCGCCTCATGCGCTCCTGCCGGGGACGGCTCAAGCTGATCCTCCCCGCGGACGGTCACGCGGGCGGCGGCCCGGCCCAGGGCGCGCATGTCAACCGCGTGCTCGCCGCCCTCGGCGTCCGCCGCCTCTTCGACGTCCACCCGGACGTCGCCTCGGCGGTCGCACCGGAGCCCGAGGAGGAGGCCGGCCCCTTGTCGGCCTGACCTCGGCACCTCTCCCGATGAGCAGTACGTACGTGTGAGCTGTCGCACGCGGTGGCGTCCCGGTGGCCACACTGTTGTCCCGGAATTCCCGCAGTCTTGGTACAAGCGACGCTTTCCCGCTCCGTCCGGACCTCTGACGTCGTACGCTCCGTCCGAGAAGCACCCCACTTGACGTAAGGCGGGCCCCGAGAGACATGGTCAGCAGCGAGTACGAGCGCAGGATCGCCGCCCGGTTCGCCACCTTCGACCAGGACGGCAACGGCTGGATCGACCGCGAGGACTTCAGCGCGGCGAGCAAGGCGGTTCTCAACGAGTTCGGCACCACCGCACGTTCGGACAAGGGCCAGGCCCTGTACGGCGGCGCCGAGGCCTTCTGGCAGGGTATGGCCGGCATAGCGGACCGGGACGGCGACCAGCGCATCACCCGGGACGAGTTCGTGAACGGCGCGGTCAAGCGACTGCGCGACAACCCCGACCGATTCGCCGAGATCGCCCGCCCCTTCCTGCACGCGGCCCTGGCGGTCGCGGACGCCGACGGGGACGGAAAGGCCACGGTCGAGGAGACCGCCCGGGTCCTCAAGGCCCTCGGCGCGCCGGAGGATGTCTGCGCGGCCGCCGCCGCCACGCTCGACACCGACGCCGACGGCAAGGTGGACGAGGTGGAGGTCGTGAACGCGTTCGCCCGCTACTTCACCGTGCCCGAGTAACGCTCGCGCAGCTTGTACTTGAGGACCTTCCGCAGGGTCTCGTTGCGCGGAAGGGCGTCCACCACCTCCACCTGCTCCGGCAGCTTGTGGACCGACAGCCCTTCCGCGCGCAGGTACGACGTCACCGCCTCCGGTGTCAGCGCCTCGGCCCCCGGCGGCTGTTCCACGACCGCGCAGACCCGTTCCCCGCGTTCGGCGTCGGGGAGACCTATCACCGCCACGTCCCGCACCGACGGGTGGCGGTGCAGCAGGTCCTCGATCTCCTTCGCCGAGATGTTCTCGCCCTTGCGGATGATGACGTCCTTGAGGCGCCCGGTCAGCACCAGATGGCCGCTGTCGGTCAGATGCCCGAGGTCGCCCGTCACGAAGAACCCGTCCGCGTCGAACGCCGTCGCCGACTGCGCGGGGTCCAGATAGCCCCGGCAGACGGCCTCCCCCCGCAGCCGCACCTCGCCGTCCGCCGCGATCCGTATCTCCATCCCGGCCGGCGGCCGCCCCTCCGTCGTCGCCAGGTTCTCCACCGAGTCGTCCGGCGCCCCCATCGTGATCATCGGGACCTCCGTCATGCCGTACCCGTGGGTGAGCTGCACGCCCATCTCCCGGACGACCGCGTGGTAGACCTCGGGCGGCTTCGGAGCCCCGCCGCCCGCCAGCAGCCGCAGGGTGGGAATGACGGGAACCCCGGGCTGCTTACGCTGCTCGGCCAGGAACATGGAGTAGAACGCCGTCGACCCGCCCGCCACCGTCACCCCGTGCTTGCGGTAGCCCTCCAGTGCGGCCGGCAGCGCGAAGTGCTCGAACAGCACCGCCGGGAAGCCGTACAGCAGCAGCATCACCATGTAGTCGGGGCCGCCGATGTGCGCGTACGGGAAGGCGATCGAGCCGACGTCGTCCGAGGTGAGCCGTAGCGCGTGGGCGAGGCAGGAGCCGCCCGCGATCAGCGAACGGTCGGTGTGGAGGACGCCCTTGGGGTCGGAGGTGGTGCCCGAGGTCCAGTAGATCCAGCGGACGGAGGTGCCGTCGGCGGGCGGGGCCGGGAGCGCGGAGGGATCGCCGTCCGGGAGCCGGTCGTACGCCTCGAAGACGCCGCGCGCCGCCAGCCGCCGGGCCATCTCCGTGTGGTCGAAGCCCCGCCACTCGCCCGGCACCGCGAAGAACTCCGCCTTCGACTCCCGCAGCGCGAAGCCGACCTCGCGGTCGCGGTAGAAGGGGATGACCGGGGACTGGACGGCGCCGAGGCGGGCCAGGGCGAAGGAGAGCAGGACCGTCTCGATCCGGGTGGGCAGCTGCCAGGCGACGACCGTGCCGGGGCGTACGCCCCTGTCGTACAGCCCGGCCGCCACCCGCTCGGCGCGGGCACGCAGTTCGCCGAAGGTCAGCGTGCGGTCGTCCTGGAGGAGGACGGGCCGGTCGGGGGTGAGGCCGGCGCGGCGGTCGAGGAGTTCCCAGAGGGTGCGGGACGTGCCGAGTGCGTTGGCGGTGTCATTCACAGCGCGGGGCCCCTTCTTTTGAGGCTCGGTTCGCCTCCGGGGCGCTCCAGTCGGTGTCGAGCCCGCGACCGTGCTCCACTCTGCGGGCCTCCGCGCGCTCGCGGACTCGACACCGACGCGCCCCTTCGGCTCACTCGCCACTGGCTGACGGTATGTCAGATCGTGGCCAGAGCGTAGGCCGGGGCGCCTTGTCGGTCCAGGGGTGTGCCACTAACCTGCTCCACGAGGATCTGACGGTCCATCAGATAACTGAGTGGGGGATCCATGACCGAACTGCCCCGCATCATCTCCGTCGACGACCATGTGATCGAGCCCGCGCACCTCTTCGACAACTGGCTGCCGGAGAAGTACCGCGACCGGGGTCCGAAGCCCCTCACCGCCGGGATCGGCGAGCTGGCGTACATCGCCGGCAAGTACCGGATCACGATGGACCCCGAGGGGCAGCCGACGGACTGGTGGATCTACGAGGACCTGAAGTTCCCGTACAAGCGGAACATCGCGGCCGTCGGCTTCGACCGGGACGAGATGACCCTGGAGGGCATCACCCGCGAGGAGATGCGGCGCGGCTGCTGGGACCCGAAGGCCCGGCTGGCGGACATGGACCTCAACCACGTCGAGGCCTCGCTCTGCTTCCCGACCTTCCCGCGCTTCTGCGGGCAGACCTTCGCCGAGGCGCACGACAAGGAGGTGGCCCTGGCCTGCGTGCGCGCCTACAACGACTGGATGGTCGAGGAGTGGTGCGGCGACAGCGGCGGCCGGCTCATCCCGCTCTGCCTGATCCCCCTGTGGGACATCGACCTCGCGGTCGCGGAGATCGAGCGGAACGCCACCCGGGGCGTCCGGGCCGTCACCTTCTCCGAGATCCCGACCTACCTCGGCCTGCCCTCCATCCACTCCGGCTACTGGGACCCCTTCTTCGCGACCTGCCAGGAGACCGGGACGGTCGTCAACATGCACATCGGCAGCAGCTCCCAGATGCCGGCCGCCTCCCCCGACGCACCCCCCGCCGTCCAGGCCTCGCTCTCCTTCAACAACGCGATGGCCTCGATGATGGACTTCCTCTTCAGCGGGGTCCTGGTGAAGTTCCCCCGCCTCAAACTCGCCTACAGCGAGGGCCAGATGGGCTGGATCCCCTACGCCCTGGAACGCGCCGACGACGTCTGGGAGGAGCACCGCGCCTGGGGCGGCGTACGCGACCTGATCCCCGAGCCGCCCTCGACGTACTACTACCGGCAGATGTTCTGCTGCTTCTTCCGCGACAAGCACGGGATCGCCTCGCTGGACGTCGTCGGGCGGGACAACGCCACCTTCGAGACCGACTACCCGCACGTCGACTCGACCTTCCCGCACACCAAGGAGGTCGCCCTCGACCATGTGAAGGGCCTCGACGACGAGACGGTCTACAAGCTCATGCGCGGCAACGCGATCCGCATGCTCGGCCTGGACCTCGACCGCCACCTCGGCACGTAGGGCCCCGGGCGATGGACCTCGCGTACAGCCCGGCGCAGGAGGAGTTCCGGGCGCGGCTGCGGGAGTGGCTGGCGAAGACGCTCCCCGCGCTGCCGCCGAAGCCGTCGCCCGGCGACTGGCCCGGACGGCGCGCCTACGACCTCGGCTGGCAGCGGACGCTGTACGACGCCGGGTACGCCGACGTCCACTGGGACGCCTCGCCGACCACGCGGCTGATCTTCCTGGAGGAGACCGAGCGGGCGGGCGCCCCGTACGTGGGCGCCAACTTCGTGGGGCTGCTGCACGCGGGGCCCACGATCGCCGCCGAGGGCACCCCCGAACAGCGCGCGCGTTGGCTGCCGCCGATCCTGCGCGGCGAGGAGGTGTGGTGCCAGGGGTTCAGCGAACCCGACGCCGGGTCCGACCTCGCGTCGCTGCGCACCCGCGCGCGCCGGGACGGTGACGCGTACGTGGTGAGCGGGTCCAAGATCTGGACCTCGCACGCCGAAGTCGCCGACTGGTGCGAGCTGTTGGTGCGCACCGACCCGGACGCGCCGAAGCACCGGGGCATCACCTGGCTGGCGATGCCCATGGACGCGCCCGGCGTGACCGTACGGCCACTGCGCACGCTCGCCGGCTCCACCGAGTTCGCCGAGGTCTTCCTCGACGAGGTGCGGGTGCCGGTCGCCAACCGGGTGGGCGAGGAGAACGACGGGTGGCGCGTGACGATGGTGACGCTGTCGTTCGAGCGCGGGACGGCGTTCGTGGGAGAAGTGGTCGCCTGTCGGCGGGTGTTGGGGGAGGTCGCGCGGGAGGCACGGGCGAACGGGCGCTGGGACGACTCCTCGGTGCGGCGGAGGCTGGGGCGGCTGAACGCGGAGTTCCGGGCCCTGTGGCGGCTCACGCAGTGGAACGTGAGCGCGGCGGAGGCGAGCGGTGGTGTGCCGGGAGTGGGGGGCTCGGTCTTCAAGCTGAGGTACTCGCGCGCGCGGCAGGAGCTGTTCGACGCGGCGGGGGAGGTGCTGGGGCCGGAGGCGGTCGATCTGGGGCGGCCGTGGGTTCTCGACCGGCTCGGTTCGCTGTCGTACACGATCGCGGCAGGGACGTCGGAGATCCAGCGGAACATCGTGGGGGAGCGGATTCTGGGGCTGCCCAAGGGGTGAGGGGGCGGCAGGGGTGGGTTGCCGCGCCCCTGGAGGGGCGCGCTGTCGTACTCGGGGTTGCGGAGGGGGTCTCGGCTATGCGGTTTCGGCTCACTGAGGATCAGCAGGCGTTGCGGGACGGCGTACGGGAGTTCCTGGCACGGCGTTTCGGGCGGGAGGCGCTCCGGGCCGCCGTCGACCGGCCCCGGCTGGACCGGGAGCTGTGGCGGGAGCTGGGGGCGGTCGGGTTCTTCGCGTTGCGGCTGCCGGAGGCGCGGGACGGGGTCGGGTTGGGGCTGCCGGAGGCCGTGTTGGTGTTCGAGGAGGCCGGGCGGGCCCTGTTGCCGGGGCCGCTCGTGGCCACGCATCTCGCGGCGGGGGTGGTGCCGGGGGCGGCGACCGGGGAGGCCGTCGTCACCGCCGTCGGGGGCGGGGGACTGGTGGAGTGGCTGGCGGAGGCGGACGTGGTCGTGGGGGAGGCGGCGGAGGCCGTGGAGCTGCGGTCCGTCGACCCCTTGACGCCGCTGCACCGGGTGCCGGGGGCCGGTGCGGCCGCCCGCCCCGATGATCTGTTCGTACTGCTCACCGCAGCCGAGCAGTTGGGGACGGCGGCACGGGCCTGTGCGGCCGCGGTGCAACACGCCCGGACGCGGGAGCAGTTCGGGCGGCCGGTCGGAGCGTTCCAGGCGGTCAAGCATCTCTGTGCCGAACTGCTGGTGCGGGTGGAGGTGGCGCGGGCGGCGGTGTACGCGGCGGCCGTGACCGCCGATCCGGTGGACATCGCGGCGGCCCGTCTGCTGGCCGACGAGGCCGCGGTGCGCGGTGCGCGCGACAGTCTCCAGGTGCACGGCGGCATGGGGTTCACCTGGGAGGCCGACGTACACCTGTGTCTGAAGCGGGCGTGGGTACGGGCGGAACGTGGCGGATCGATCACGGAGAGTGAGGAGTTGTTGGCAGGAGAACTGTTGGTCGAGGCGGGCTGACCGCGCTGACCAGGCACGCAGCGTAAAGGTGTGGCGGCGTAACGCTCGAATGTCGCGGAACGTGGCATACCGGAATTACCGAGCGTTGATATCGGGTTGTGTCCTGAGTGTGACTTGTCACGGCCTGGAGTCGGAGTCCCGCTCCGGTACCTTCTGGTGGATGCGAGTGGTTCCGAGGTCGAGCCGAGCCGGTGTTGCCCCTGTGGCGGCCCCGGATCCGGCGGTGCGCGGCGCTCGTGAAGTGGGCCGAAGTCTCGCGGCCCCGGTCTGTTCGACTCGCCGCGATGAGCGTCGCACAGTATGCCGTACGCGTACTCCTTCGCGCTGGAATATGCCCGAAGCGCTTGTTGGGGTGACTGTACGTCAACCATGCTGTCCTGTAAGGGGATCACGTTCCGTGATCCCGGTGCCGACGGCGTCGATGAGGGTGGCGTCGGCCAGGCAGCAGATGACCACGATCGTGGCCCCTGAGGGGCGTGCGGCGATGTGTCCGCCGGTTCGGATGGTGTGAGCGGTGCAGGTGCTTCAAGTGCAGCTGGAGATCCGGCCCGACCCCACAGAGGTGGGTCGCGCACGGAGATGGGCCCGTTCACGGCTCGCCGGGTCCGGGATAGGGGACGACGAGCCGCTCGCCGAGACGCTGATCCTCCTCGTCTCCGAGCTGGTCACCAACGCGGTGGTCCACACCGGCCGTCCGGCCGTGCTGCGGCTGCTGCTGTCCGCCCTGCGCGACGGTGCGGTCGGCAAGGTCCGCCTGGAGGTCGCCGACACCAGCGCGTGTCCGCCGGCCCCGCGATGTGCCGACGGTGACGAGACGGGCGGGCGGGGTCTCGCCCTCGTCGAGGTCCTCGCGGACCGCTGGGGCTGGTCCTACGAGGGCGTCGGCAAGCGCATCTGGTGCGAGCTGGACCGGGTGGTGCCGGGGATCGCCGGGGCGAGGGGTGCCTCGGGGGCGTCGGGTGGTGCGCCGGGAGCGGGCGGCGCCGTCGTGGCGCCGGCGGTCTATCCGGCGTGCAGCGCGGTGACCGGGGTCGCCGCGGTCGCCCGGGAGAGCCTGGTGTGCGAGGGCATGGCCTACGAGGCGGTCTAGTCGGGGGCTGCCGGCGGGCCGGGCTCGATGCCGGGCCGAGGGCTCTGCTCGCGTGCCCCTTCCCGCCGCGTGCCGGGCCTGCCTCCCGTTGGGGCGTCAGGTGTGCGCGGTCGCCCGTAGGTGCGCCGCACGCGCCTGCGCGTGAGTGCGTGGCGCGGGGTGGCCGGGCCGTGCGCCGGGACGTGCTTCCGTACGCACCGCCACGATGCCGGTTTCGCGTGCCTGCTCCCCGAACGGGTGTTGACGTGTCCTGTCCGTTTGATCACGCTTGTGTCCAGCGATTCGCCGCGAGGGGACGACGAGGGCTTCGGTGACGGAAGTCCTCGACGAGCGTGGGTCGCGTTCGGCGTCGGCTCGCGCAGGGATCCGGGGGCGGAGCGGGCCCGCCGAAGCCGGATGGCGGCGCGCGGTGCCGTGCTCGGGGCGGACAGCGCCGCGCCGCCAGCCGGCTCAGGGGCCCGATGGCCCGAGGTCCCCGTACCCCGAGGTCCCCATACCCCGAAGTCCCATGCCCCGAAGTCCCCATGGCGCGAAGGTCCCGTGATCCGAAGTCTCCGTGATCCGAAGTCTCCGTGATCCGGAGTCCCCGTGGCGCGGCGTGTCTACAGGAGGGCGATCGGTGCCACCGGCGTGCCCGTGGCGCCGACGAACGGTTCGGGCATCGCCGAGAGCAGGAAGTCGTACCGCCCAAGTTGTCCACAGGCTGTGGACAACTCTTCCAGATTCCAGTTCTGCCCCTGCGGCATGCCCATCTCGACCAGGTCGAGCGCGTGCACCGGCAGCCACAGGTCCTCGATCTCCGGCGGGAAGATCTCGAAGGTCAGGGTGTCGTTGGCGACGGCGGCGACATCGCGCGCGTGGAACCACTCCGGGGTGCGCACGGAGAGCCCCGGCGAGGGGAACGCGTACGCGTGCTTGTCACCGGCCAGGTAGGTCCGGATCTGCCCGGTGCGGACCAGGACGATGTCCCCCGCGCGGACCCGGGTCCCCGCCAACTCCTCGGCCGCGTCCAGGTCTTCGGGGGTGACCGCGTGGTTGCCGGGCAGCCGGTCGTCGTCGCGGCCCAGGGCGCGCGGGATGTCCAGGAGCACGCCGCGCGAGACGATGTGCCGGGCCTTGTCGATGCCGGCGAAGGCCGCGCCGCCGTGCGAGGTGATGGTGTCCGCCGGGCGGCCGTTGTAGATCCGGCCCGAGTGCGAGACATGGGTGAGCGCGTCCCAGTGCGTCGCCGCCTGCAGTCCCATGGTCACCGCGTCGTCGCTGCACGCGACCGTACCCGGACCGAAGATCTCCTGGTTGATCTGCACCATCGCGTGCAGCGGGTTCACCCGGCCCGGCATCATCCCCGTCTGCACGCCGTCCTGCTGGAGGGGCAGCGCGAGCGGCACCCGACGCCCGGTGCGGACCGAGGCGGCGGCCTTCCGTACGACCTCGTCGGTGATCAGGTTGAGGGTGCCGATCTCGTCGTCCGCCCCCCAACGCCCCCAGTTGTTCACGCGCTTGGCGATGTCGTGGAACTCCACGGGCAATGACATCGGCCCTCCCCGGGGCTTGTGTGGGTGTGTCCGACGGGCCGTAGAATCGCCGTACGAGCAGATCTGACGGTACGTCAGTTGATGGCTCGTCAGGTAACGGTCCATCAGAAACCGTGATGAGGGGAAGGGGCCGGGGTGGGAAACTTCTTGGCAGGCAAGGTCGTCGCCGTCACCGGAGCGGGGCGGGGGATCGGCCGGGCGGTCGCCCTCGGTGCCGCCGCCGAGGGCGCGCGCGTCGTCGTCAACGACTACGGCGTCTCCGTCGACGGCTCCGAGCCCACCAGTTCCGTCGCCGAGACCGTCGTCAAGGAGATCGAGGCGGCCGGTGGCGAGGCCGTCGCCGTCGCCGACGACATCTCCACCATGGCCGGCGGACAGCGGCTCGTGGACACGGCGGTCCGGACGTACGGGCGGATCGACGGGGTCGTCTGTGTCGCCGGGATCCTGCGCGAGCGGATGCTGTTCAACATGGCCGAGGACGAATGGGATCCGGTCATCGCCACGCATCTGAAGGGCACGTTCACCGTGTTCCGGGCCGCGTCCGCCGTCATGCGCAAGCAGCGGGCCGGGACCCTGATCGGGTTCACGAGCGGCAACCACCAGGGGTCCGTCTCGCAGGCCAACTACAGCGCGGCCAAGGGCGGGATCATCTCCCTGGTGCGCAGCGCGGCGCTGGGCCTGCACCGGTACGGGGTGACCGCGAACGCGGTGGCGCCGGTGGCGCGTACGCGGATGTCCGCGGGGGTGCCGATGGAGCTGACCGAGATCGGTGAGCCGGAGGACGTGGCCGCGTTCGTGGTGTACCTGCTGTCGGACCGGGCCCGGGAGGAGCGGATCACCGGGCAGGTGTACACGGTGGCCGGGCCGAAGATCGCGGTGTGGGCGCAGCCGCGGGAGCTGCGCTCGGCGTATGCGGAGGGGGCCTGGACCCCGGAGAGGATCGCGGAGGTTCTGCCGGGGGCGGTGGGGGTGGATCCGATGCCGATGCTGGAGCGGGTGGAGGGGATGGCCCGGGCCGCGGCGGCTGGGGAGCGGCCGAACGCGTGAGGGGGGTGGGGGCGGGGGCGGGGGGTTCGTCGGCGGGTGCGGCTCCGGTGGGGGCTGGTCACGCAGTTCCCCGCGCCCCTGACAAGCAGGGCCGCGCCCCGTGCTACTCACCGAAGCCCCTCAAGCGCGGTCGGAGCACCCGCACCCGACAACGCACCACCATCGGTACGGCGGTCGTCTTGGAGGTGGCATGGACTTCGGGTTCAGTGACGAGGACGAGGCGTTCCGGGCGGAGGTGCGGGACTGGCTGGGGGCGCACGCCGGAGTGGGCGAGGACCGGCGGGACTGGGAGCGGACGCTCGGGGCCGCCGGATGGATCGGGCTCGGGTGGAGCGAGGGCGGGTACGGGAACCGGACGGCCACGCTGGTCCAGCAGGTGGTGTGGGCCGAGGAGTACGCGCGGGCCGACGTACCCGCCCGCTCCGGGCACATCGGGGAGAAGCTGCTCGCGCCGACGCTGATCGCGTTCGGGAGCGAGGAGCAGAAGCGGCGGTTCCTGCCGCCGGTCGCGCGCGGCGACGAACTCTGGTGCCAGGGATACAGCGAGCCCGGCGCCGGGTCCGACCTCGCAGGGGTGCGGACCAGGGCGGAGCGGGCGGACGACGGGTCGTACCGGATCACCGGACAGAAGATCTGGACCTCGCTCGCCCACGAGGCCGACTGGTGCTTCGTGCTGGCCCGTACCGAGCCGGGCTCCGAACGCCACCACGGGCTGTCGCTGGTGCTCGTGCCGATGGACCAGCCGGGCCGGATCGAGGTGCGGCCCATCCGGCAGATGACCGGGACGAGCGAGTTCAACGAGGTCTTCTTCGACGGGGCGCACGCCGGCGCGGAGCACGTCGTCGGGGGCGAGGGGAACGGCTGGCGGGTGGCCATGGGGCTGCTCGGCTTCGAGCGGGGGGTGTCGACCCTCGCCCAGCAGATCGGCTTCGAGCGGGAGTTGGGGGACGTCGTACGGGCCGCCGTGGCGAGCGGGGCGGCGGACGATCCCGTCGTGCGCGACCGACTCGTGGGGCAGTGGGCCGAGTTGAAGGCGATGCGGTGGAACGCCCTGCGGACGCTCGGCGGGGCGGAGGGCGGTGCCGAGCCGGGTGCGCCGAGCGTGGCCAAGTTGCTGTGGGGGCGGTGGCACCGGCGGCTCGGCGAGCTGGCCATGGAGGTGCGGGGCGCGGGGGCGGTGCTGGGCCCGCGGGAGTGGTCGGCGCCGGAGCCGTACGCGCTGGACCCCTTCCAGTACCTGTTCCTGTTCAGCCGGGCCGACACCGTCTACGGCGGTTCGGACGAGGTGCAGCGCACGATCATCGCCGAGCGGGTGCTCGGTCTGCCGAGGGAGCCGAGAGGCTGAGCTGAGGGGTGAGGGCCATGCGCGGAGTGGTGTTCGACGGGAAGAGGGCCGAGGTCGTCGACGATCTGGTCGTGCGGGAGCCGGGTCCCGGTGAGGTGCTGGTGGCGATCTCGGCCGCCGGGCTCTGCCACAGCGACCTGTCGGTGGTGGACGGGACGATTCCGTTCCCGGTGCCGGTGGTGCTGGGGCACGAGGGGGCGGGCGTCGTCGAGGCGGTCGGGGCGGGAGTCCGGCACGTCCGGCCCGGGGACCATGTGGCCCTGTCCACGCTCGCCAACTGCGGGGCCTGCGCCGACTGCGACCGGGGGCGGCCGACCATGTGCCGCAGGGCGATCGGACGGCCCACGCGGCCGTTCTCGCGCGGCGGGCGGGAGGTGTTCCAGTTCGCCGCGAACTCCGCCTTCGCGGAGAGGACGGTGGTCAAGGCCGTCCAGGCGGTACGGATACCGGACGACATTCCGCTGACCTCCGCCGCGCTGATCGGGTGCGGGGTGCTGACCGGTGTCGGCGCGGTGCTCAACCGGGCACGCGTCGACCGCGGGGACACCGTCGTCGTGATCGGCGCCGGCGGGATCGGGCTCAATGTCGTACAGGGCGCGCGGATCGCGGGGGCGACGCGGATCGTCGCCGTGGACGCCAATCCGGACAAGGAGGCGGTGGCGCGGCTGTTCGGGGCCACACACTTCCTGACGTCCGTGGCCGATGTACGGGACATCCTCCCCACGGGCGCCGACCACGCCTTCGAGTGCGTCGGCCGCGTCGAGCTCGTCCGCCAGGCGATCGATCTGCTGGACCGGCACGGCCAGGCCGTCCTGCTCGGTGTGCCGGCCGCGACCGCCGAGGCGTCCTTCCTCGTCTCCTCCCTCTACCTGGACAAGTCGATCCTGGGCTGCCGGTACGGCTCGTCCCGCCCGCAACGGGACATCGCGCTCTACGCCGACCTCTACCGGGAGGGCCGCCTGCTCCTGGACGAGCTGGTCACGGCCACGTACCCGGTGGAGGACTTCGCGAAGGCGGCGCAGGACGCGGGGGAGGGGCGGGTGGCGAGGGCGGTGCTCACCTTCTAGGCCACCGGCCCGGGCTCCTGCCCGGTCCGCTCCGCGCCGCCGGACCCCGCCGTACGCGTCGCCGCGCCTTCCGCCTTGAACGTCCGCCGGTACGCCGTCGGGGTCACCCCCAGCGCGCCCTGCGGATGCTGCCGCATCGACTGGGCCGTGCCGAAGCCCGCGTCGTGGGCGACCTGGTCGACGGGACAGGCCGGTGGACTCCAGAAGATGGCGGGCCCGTTCGACGCGTTGCAGGGTCAGCCACTGGATCGGTTCGTGCAGGCGCCCCAGGGCCCAGGCGCGGGCGGCGGTGGTCGTCGCCGACCGAGGCTCGGGCAGGGGCCGTTGGATGTACTGGGCCTGGCCGCCGTCCTGGTGCGGCGGTCACCTGAGTCGGGGGGGCCGCCGTCAGGTTTTGAGCAGGCCGAAGCGGCCCCTGTGGAACAGCAGCGGCATCGTGTCGTCGGCCGTGTCCAGTGCCCGCACCCGGCCCACCACGATCAGGTGGTCGCCGCCGGTGTGGACTGCGTGGACCGTGCAGTCGATCCAGGCGGCGGCGCCGGTGAGGCGGGGGGAGCCCGTGGCGGGGGCCGGGGTGTGGGTGACGCCGGCGAACTTGTCCGCCCCGCTCACCGCGAAGCGCCGGCACAACTCGCCCTGGTCCGCGCCGAGTACGTTCACGCAGAAGACGCCCGCGCGGGCGATCCTGGGCCAGGTCGTCGACGTACGGCCGACCATGAACGCCACCAGCGGCGGATCGAGCGAGAGGGACGAGAACGACTGGCAGGCGAAGCCGGCGGGGGGTTCGGTGGGGGCTGGGGTGTCGGCTCCCGGTGGCGGTGCCGGTGCCGGGGCGGTGATCACCGTGACGCCCGTCGCGAAGGCGCCGAGGACACGGCGGAACTCCGCCTGGTCGACCGGCGCGCGCTCGTGCTCGCCGACGCAGCGCAGCTCGGGGCGCGGCAGCGCTTCGAGGACCGGTTCCGGATGCGTCGTCCTGCCACTTCCGTCCGCCGGGTCCGCCCTCAGGTAGCGGACGGCGGCGGCTGCCATTCCCGCATGTCCCATCACCTCACCATTGAAACTGACGGCTCGTCAGAAGTGAAGTGCGGTCCCGTAAAGTCCCGTAACGGTTCTTCCGTGGCCCGTGGCCCGTGGCCCCCGGCTTCGGGTGAGCCCTCAGCGGCCCTCGTAGCGCGGCGTCCGTCGTTCCACGAAGCTCGCCACGCCCTCCTGGGCGTCCGCCGTCGTCATGTTGATCTCCTGGGCGGCGGCCTCGGCGGCGAAGGCGGTGGCGCGGTCGGTGTCGAGGGAGGTGTTGACCAGGTGTTTGGTCGACGCCAGGGCGCGGGTCGGCCCGGCGGCGAGGCGTTCGGCCCACTCGCGGGCCGTCTTCCGCAGGTCCGGGGCGGGGACGACCCGGTTGACGAGGCCGAGGCGCTCCGCGTCGGCGGCGGACAGGGCGTCCCCGAAGAACATCAGCTCCTTCGCCCGCCGGGGCCCGACGAGGCGGGGCAGCAGATAGGCGCCACCTCCGTCGGGGACGAGGCCGCGCCGTACGAACACCTCGATGAAACGGGCCTCCTCGGCCGCCAGTACGAGATCGCAGGCGAGGGCGAGATGCGCGCCGAGGCCGGCCGCCGTGCCGTTCACCGCCGCGATCACCGGCTTCTCGCAGTCGAGGACGGCCGCGACGAGCCGCTGTGCGCCGAGGCGGATCAGGCGCGCCACGTCACCGGCCACGCGCCCCCCTTCGGCGCCCTCCGTGTCGCCGCCGGTCGAGGCGCTCCGCAGGTCCGCGCCCGCGCAGAATCCGCGACCCGTGGCCGTGATCACCACCGCGCGCACGGTGGGGTCGCAGGAGGCGTCGCAGAGGAGGCGGATGAGGTGTTCCCGCTGGTCGGAGGTGAGGGCGTTCATCACCTCGGGGCGGTTGAGCGTGATCCACGAGACGGCGTTGTCAGTGGCGTGCAGTATCAATGAGTCACGGGATTTTTCGGGATGTTCACGGGGGGAAGCGGACATGTGGATGCTCCAGTTGTCACGGAGAGTGGTTGATGTCCTCAGGGGGTGGCTGCGCTCAGCGGCACACCGCCAGCGCGTCCAGGGCCACGGCCCCCTGTCCCCTCGGCAGCACCATCAGCGGGTTGATGTCCAGCTCCGCCATCTCGTCCCCGAGTTCCAGCGCCATGCGCTGCACGCGGAGCACGACCTCCACGAGGGCGTCCACGTCGGCCGGGGGAGCCCCGCGCACCCCGTCCAGCAGGGCCCGCCCGCGCAGTTCGGCGAGCATGGCGTGCGCCTGGTCCTCGGCGAAGGGGGGCACGCGTACGGCGGAGTCGCGCAGGACCTCCACGAGGACCCCGCCGAGACCGACCGTGACGGTGGGCCCGAAGAGGTCGTCGTGGGTGACGCCCACGACCATCTCCACCCCCCGCTCGACCATCTGGCACACCAGCACCCCGTCGAGGGAGACGTCCTCGTAGCGGGCGATGTCGGTCAGCTCCCGATAGGCGTCGCGGATCTGGCTGGCGGAGGTCAGCCCGACCTTCACCAGGCCGAGTTCGGTCTTGTGGGCGATGCGGGCACCGGACGCCTTCATCACCACCGGGTAGCCGACGAGGCTCGCCGCGCGTACGGCCGCCGCCGCGCTGGTCACCAACTGCTCGCGCGGCACGCGTATGCCGTACGCGCGCAGCAGCTGCTTCGCCGCGTGCTCGCTCAGCTGCTGCCCCGGCCGCATCAGCGCCTTCGCCTTGCGGAAGGAGGGGGAGGGAGAGCGCGGTGCCTCGTCGAAGGGGGAGCGGTAGGCGCTGGTGAAGCGGGTGTGGTCGAGGTGGGCGCGGACGGCCGTGATGCAGTTGGCGAAGGTGCGGAAGGTCGCCACCCGGGACGACCCGAGCAGCGTCTCGCGATAGGCGGTCTCGGTGCCCACCGGCGACCCCCACACCACGCACACCAGCTTGTCCGTCCGCTCCGCGGCGGCCACCAGGTCCTCGGCGAGCTTGTCGCTCATCGGCGGGAAGGGGCCCGTGATGGGACAGATCAGCACGCCCACCGAGGGGTCGTCGAGGATCGCGTCGAGGATGCGGGGGCCGCGCCAGTCGCCCACGGGGTGGCCGCCGTTGTCGACGGGGTTGGACACGCTCAGATAGTCCGGGATCCACTGGTGCAGCTCCGCCTGCTTGGCCTCGGAGAGGGTGGGGAGGGGGAGGCCGGCCTCGGTGGCCAGGTCGGCGAAGTGCGCGCCCGTGCCGCCCGAGATCGAATAGACGACGACGCCCTCGGGCCTCGGGTCGGCCGCCCCGGCGGTGCGCGGGCGCCGGGCCCGTGCCAGGAGCGTGGCGGTGTCCTGGAGTTCGTCGAGACCGTCGACGCGGATCACGCCGTACTGCCGCATCGCCGCGTCCACCACCGCGTCCGCGCCGGTCAGTTTGCCGGTGTGGGAGGCGGCGGTGCGGGCGCCGGTCTCGGTGCGGCCGACCTTGACGGCGACGACGGGCACACCGCGCCGGGCGGCCCGGTCGGCGGCGAGGAGGAAGGCGCGGCCGTCCTTGAGGCCTTCGACGTAGGCGGCGATGGCACCGACCTCGGGGCGTTCGGCGAAGTAGGAGATGAAGTCGGCGGTCTCCAGGTCGGCCTCGTTGCCGGTGGGGGCCCAGTGGGAGAGGCGGATGCCGATCTCCTGGAGGGAGAAGACGGGGCGGCCCTGGTGGCCGGACTGGGTGATCAGCGCGATCGCCGGGCCGTCGAGGTCGTCTCGGAAGCGCTCGAAGGCGTTGAGGTTGGTGTTGGGGCCGAGCAGCCGCAGACCGTCTGCGCGGGCCACGGCGGCGGCCAGCCGCTCCTGCGCGGCGGCGCCCTCCGCGCCGGTCTCGGCGAATCCGGAGGCGAAGGCGACGGCGAACTTCACCTTGGCCTCGGCCAGTTCGCCGATCACGGGGAGGGGGTCGGACAGGAGCAGGACGGCGAGGTCGACCTGTTCGGGCAGGTCGGCGACGGAAGGGACGCACGGGATGCCGAACACCGACTCCCGCGTGGGGTGCACGGGGTGCAGCCGGGCGCCGACGCGTTCGGACCAGGCGAGCAACTGCCGGGTGATCCCGGTGTTCGGTCGCCCCTCGGTGTCCGAGGCGCCGACGACGGCCAGGGACTCCGGGCGGAAGAGCCGGTCCAGATCGGGGACGTCGGCGTACAGCGGACGCCCGCTGACGTCCAGGTCGCCTGCCTCGGCGGGCCTGCCGTGCACGACCTGCGCGGGGTGCTCTCCGCACGCGATGGCCCGGGCCCGGCGGGAGTCGGTGGTGAGGGTGCCGTGGGTTGATCCAAGCATCGGTCCGCCCGCTCCTGTGTGACAGCCAATTCAGTGACGTGACGCATTCACGTTTCTGACGACACGTCAGATTTCAGACTACTGAACTGACGCTGTGTCAGGAATGGGTGTGCGGGCAAAGCTACGCGGCAGTAAGGAGGTTGTACCCGTGTCGGGGGACGGTCAGACGTGTGGGAGGGGATGGGTCTGGGGCGGGGGTGGCTTGGCGGGGCCCCCGCTCCCGATCGTGCGCCGGCCGGTCGGCCGCCTGCCCTCCCAGCTGTCGGCCGCCTGCCCTCCCGCCCGACGGCCGCCTGCCCTCCCGCCCGTTCGCTCAGCGGGTGGTGCGGATCTGTACGGTGACCGCGTCGCGCGTGGTGACGCCGCCCGTCTTCACGATCGCCTTGGCGATCTTCTCCGCGTCGAGGGCGAGTTCACGGAACATGCCGCTGATGGGGTTGGTGAAGCCGGTGAAGTACAGGCCGGGGGCGTTCGTGGGGAAGCGGGCGCCGTGCACGACCGGCTTCCCGCGTCCGTCGAGGACGTCGAGGTGTCCGACGAGCCCTTCCAGGGCGCGGCGGTAGCCGGTGGCGGCGATCACGGCGTCGGTCTCGATCCGGGTGCCGTCGCCGAGGACGACCTTGCCGTCCTCGAACCCCTCGACCGAGGCGACGATCTCGACCTTGCCCTTCCGCACGGCGTCGATGAGTCCGACGTCCTGCACGGGAACGGCCCCCTCGTGCACGCGGGAGTAGAGGCCGGTGTCGGGCCGGGCCAGGCCGTGCGCGGACAGGTCCGGCACGCTGAGCTTCGCCATCGGCCTGGCGAGCCGGTCCACGAGGGCGACCGGCAGCCGCCGTACGAGGACGCCCGTGTACTGGGCCGCCCACCCGGCGGTCGAGCGGCGCACGATGTGCGGGGCCGTCCGCACCGCGAGCCGCACCCGCCGCGCCCCGCCCTCGACGAGGTCGACGGCGATCTCGGCGCCGGTGTTGCCGATGCCGACGACGAGGACGTCCCGGCCGGCGTAGGACTCGGGGTTGCGGTACTCACGGGCGTGCACGAGGTCGCCGGTGTACGAGTCGCGGCCGGGCCAGTCGGGGATGTGGGGGGTGTGGTTGTAGCCGGTGGCGACGACGACCGCGCCGCCGGTCAGCTCACGGCCGCCGGTGGCGTGCAACAGCCAGCCGGTGCCGTCGGCGGTCCGCTCCACGCGGGAGACCTCGACGCCGGTCACGATCTCCAGCTGGTGCACCTCGGCGTACTTCTCCAGGTAGCGGACCACGTTGTCCCGCGACACCCACCGGCCGAACCGGCGTGGCATGGGCAGGCCGGGAAGTGCCGACAGGCGCCGGGTGGTGTGCAGATGCAGCCGGTCGTAGTGCCGCCGCCAGGACGCCCCGACCCCGTCCGACTTCTCCAGCACCACGGCCCGCACCCCCTGAGCCCGCAAGGCGTACGCGACGGCCAGCCCGCCGGGGCCGCCGCCGATCACATAGACGGGGCGGTCGGGAGAGGCGGGAGTGACGGAAGCTCTGAGGTCGGCCATGCGCCTGAGCGTATTCACGCCCTCATTTGTTGGGTCTCGGTCAAGCCCGGAATTGGTTGCGGATTGATCACGGGTGTGGGAGGTGTGGGTGGGGTCCGTGGCGTAGGTCTCTTGGAATGTGGGGGTGGGGTGGTGGGGCGTGCGGTGACCGTGCGAGGTTCGGCCGTGGGAACTACCGCTGCGCCTGCACCCCTTTGCGCGGCCGTCCCCGCCGGGGCGCGGCGGGGCGCCATGAAGTCACGTCCGCGGCGGACAGGCCCAGGCGGGTGAGATGGCGTGCGTAGCCTTCCCGGAACCGCTCGTCATCGTCGGACGCCATGACCGGACCGAGGCCGCGGTCGACGGCGGTGATCCAGGGCAGCACCTCCGCGAGCGCCGAGAGCAGCGCCAGCGCGGATTCGGGCCGGTGCGCGTGGGCGTGGGATTCCGTCTGCAGAATGTCGAGCAGCACCTGTGCCCGCTCGCGGGCGTCCCAGCCCGCCCAGCCGAGCAAGGTCATCGGAGACAGGGGGGTGATGGACGAACCGAAAGAGATGAGGCGCTCGTTCGGCAGATCGAACTTGCCGCGTTGTTTCCAGTAGGAGGGCTTGAGATAGTCCGCGGTGGTGAATCGGGGCGGCTCCGGCACATCCGTCGTGTCGGCGTGACCCCGCTTGTCGTCCCGCGACTGGGACTCCCACAGCTCCTCCCAGGCACGTCGCTTGGCGAGGCCCGACGGCCGGTACCGGAGCGGCGCCGCCTGGGGCACGTGTTCGGTGGCGAGCAGGTCCAGCAACACGCGTGGGATGCCTGATTCGGACGTGTGCTTCCGGTCCGAGTAGACCGAGAGCAGAGACAGGCACTCATCGTCCTCGGCGAGCAGTTCGCCCAGCTCCCGCACCGTCCGTGTGACCGGACGCCGACCGGTCGGCGTGGCCTCGAACCACAGCCGATCCGCTTCACAGTGGTCGAGCAGGCGCTCACGGAGGATGTTCTGGACGGTGTCGTCCCAGTCCGGAGCGACCCAGCGGTGCTTGTACTCGGGCTGCTCCAACAGAGCCAGGAACGCGTTCTGGGAGATGGCCTCCACACGGCGCCGTACGAGGTCCCGGTACTCGGCAGGCCACTGCTCGGGCATCTCGGTCATGGGGGTGGCCCCATGGCGCGTGAACCACTTCCCCTCCGGATCGTCGGCGAACCACGACGCTCCGTTCTCGCCGCTCACGATCCTTCTGGCGAGCGCGATCTCGAACGCCCGTTCACCGACTTTCTGGGGAGGGGGTTCGACCGTGCCAGTCAGCCCCGCGGTGTCGTCGACGATCCCGTACGACGCGTACACCTGCCAGTCCAGCTCCTCCTGGAGCGCGATCATCCGCGCCCGGATCGAGAACCAGCGCTCCCTGGCCGAGTCGAGTGTCTGGGCGGTGAGGTCCGCGTCCGGTGCGGAGATGTCGGACAGGCAGGCCGCCGACTCGGTGGCCAGCCCGTCGAGTTCCTCCGCCAGTGCCAGGGGGAGGGCGTCAGGGAGCGGGAGGTCGAGCAGACGGCCGGCCGTGAACTCGTAGATCTTCTCCCAGGCCTCACCACCTCGGAGCGTGCCGATGTGCGCCTGGCCCTTGCTCTGGCTCACCTGCTTCAGCCAGAAGCACACGGCCGAACTGTTGAGCACTCCGAGGAGTCCGAGATGGGACGACTCCGTCGCGCTGGGCGGAAGTTTGATCACCGGCGCGGAGTTCAGGGGTACGGCACCGCCGCGGAGAACCGTGAAGTGAGGGTGGGTGGCCACCCAGGGGAAGACGATCGACCACGGGTGGGCGTCCCAGTCCAGCGCGAACTGATGCCAGTCGTACCACGGGGACGACTTGTTGGTTCCGCGGCGTTGTCGCAGCACGGTGCGGTAGGGCCACAGACGTCGCCGATGGCGTGGGAAGCGGTCCAGGTCGATGAGTTCCCTGCCGTTCCCGGTGCGAGGGAAGAACGCCCGCATGGGCGCGCGCGAGGACCAGTCGCGGACCTCGGACCCGGTCAGTACCGGGACCGTGGCGGCTTCCTCGACGCCGTAGCGCCGGAAGGAGGCGGGGGTGGAACAGAACAGGTCGTCGGAACCCGTGTTGGCCGCGTACCCGATGCGGGCGACGTGTTCGCGAAGCCGCTCCCCGTTCTCCATGAGACGCAGCACGTCCCGAGCCGCCGAGGGTGTGAGGCTCCAGGGGAACACGTTCAGCTCTCCGCGTTCCTGGAGGTAGGACTCGGTCCAGTGGTCCATCGCACCGGGAGTGAACGCCGCTCGGCGCAGCGACTGCCAGACCGGCGCTTCGCCGGGTACCGCCGGAAGAAGGTCGCCACCGCGGGTCTCGCCACGGAGGCTCACGACGAAGTGAACGGGAACCTCCGGTGTCGGCACGCGGTTCTGCCCGATGAGGATGACGGTCGGCGAGCCGTGACCGGGGATATAGGCCCCGGAGGTGTCGATGACGTGGGAGAGCACCACCCGTGGCAGGACGTGTTCGATGAGCTTGCGGCCGAACTCGCGCTTCATGAACGAGTTGGCCACCAAGAGGCCGATCCGCCCCGCGGAGGCGCCCGGCAGTGCCAGACGTACAGCAAGTTCGGTGAAGGGCACCGACAGGGCGTAGAGCCCTTCGCAGCTCTCGTACGCGTCGCGGTAGGCCGCGAAGAGAGCCTTGTCCTTGACGGTGACGTACGGGGGATTGCTCGTCACCGCATGATAGGAGGACAGGCGCAACAGGCCGTGGCGCTCCGCGTACTCGTCGATGTCGGTCGGAGATCCGAAACCGGTGGATCCCGGGCCGAGAGGGTCACCGACCCGCCCGTGCAGCAGCGCATCCCCTGTCGCGATCACCAGTGGGAGATCAGGTACGTCGACCAGGCTCTGTGCCCGGGCCATGTCCATGGCGGCCACCAGCAACCGGAAACGCGTGATGCTGACAGCGCAGGGATCGACGTCGCATCCGTGGACCGAGGCGAGCGCCCGGGCGGCGCGCTGCCATGCGCTCATCTCGGGGCGGGCGTCGGACCAGCGACGGCACAGACGGGCGTACGCGTCCAGCAGGAACCCACCCGATCCACAGGCGGGGTCGATCATCCGGAATCCGGCCGGCCCGGCTGTCGATCCGAGGGCCTCCAGTGCCGGGTCCAGGGTCAGGTCATGGATCAGTTCGACCACGAAGTCCGGCGTGACGACCAGGCCATGGGACTTCCGGCCCTGGTCGCTCAGGCCCGTGTAGAGGTCGGCGAGGAATCGCGTGTCGCGTGATGAGTCCTGGAAGTCGTGGACGAGGAACCCGTCCGGGGTCCGACGCCGCCAGAAGTCGACGAGCGACTGGCCCGCTTCGCGGCTCGGCCGCATCCGCCACATGGGGTGGCTGCTTCTGCTGAAGACGGACGCCATGGCGGGATGGGAAGAGAGTCGGTCCACGGCGGAGACGATCGGATCGCCGGCCGGACTGTCCGCACCGGACTCGGCACCGGGCTCGTCGACATCTCCTTCGCCGGCCTGCCGTGCGGCGAAGGAGATGTCGAGCAGTTCGTTGTCCTCGCAGAACCGGATCATCACGGTGGCCAGGACCCAACCGGTCGCGATCTGCGAGAGCTGCTCCTGCAGCCAGACCTGCCACGTCGACGCCGTCAGCAACTGCTTCCGAGCGGCCTCGTACTCGTCTCGCATCCCGTCGGCGGCGGGATCGGAGGGAGCGCGCGTGGTCAGATCGTGCTCGATCTCCGACCTGATCCGCCGCAGGTCCCCGAGCAGGTCGGCGCGAGACGGCATTGCCCCTCTTCTTCCACGGTCGACGACAGCTTTTCTTGCCGGTCGGTCCAGTCATTGCATCCTTGCGGCGAGATTATCACCGCGAGAGTGTCGTAAATAGTGGAGAGTGTTGGCGGACCCCTCTACGCTGGTCACTCGAACGGCCGTCAACCGGCGGCCGCCTCGTGAGAGCCGGTGCTGCGGAAGAGGTGTGCCCCATGGAGGGGAATGACAGGGCGTTCAGAGGGATCTGGCTGGCGCTCATCCTGCTGGGAGCCCTGGTGGGCGCCGTCCTCGCGGCGGGTGCCGTCCGGGCGGTCGGCGGGGAGATGGTCGTGGTTCTGGCGACGGGAGGGGGTGCGTTCCTGGGGTTGGCGACCTTGGGGCTCGCGGCCAGGGGATTCCTCGCGGGCTCCCATAGCTAAGGAGTACACTCCTTAGGAGTGCATTCCTAAGGGGGAGTCGTGAGGCGTCAGGCGGGGTCGGTCAAACCTCCCCATGTGTTCGACCGTGGGCCCGAGTGGGAGGCTCTCGTCGCCTTCGTGAACCGGCCCCTGCCGCAGGCCATGCTCGGGGTCGTCAGCGGTCGGCGCCGGATGGGCAAGACGTATCTGCTGAGGGCCCTCGTCGAACAGCACGGGGGCTTCTACTTCGGGGCCACGGCGGGCACCGCCACGGAGTCGCTTCGCCAGTTCAGCGCCGCCCTGGCCGAGCACGTGGGTTCCGCCGCGTCCTTCTCCTTCGCGACGTGGGACGATGCCATCTCCTATCTCTTCGGCCTCGCGTCTGCGACCGAGGAGGCAACGGGCGAGGCGTCTTCGCGTCTCGTCGTCATCGACGAGTTCCCCTATCTGGTGAAGGTCGCTCCCGAACTCCCCTCCCTCATCCAGCGCGAGATCGATCGACATCAGACGCGGGCGAGCCGTATGCGTCTGCTCCTCTGCGGTTCGGCGATGTCGGTCATGGGCGGGCTGCTGGCAAGCACGGCGCCCCTCCGGGGCCGAGCTCAGCTCGAACTCGTCGTAAGGCCCTTCGGCTACCGGGCCGCCGCGGAGTTCTGGGGTGTGGCCGGGGACCCCGCCCTCGCGGCCCGACTGCACGCCGTCGTCGGCGGTACGCCCGCGTACCGCCGACAGTTCCTGGCAGACGACGTGCCCGAGAGCCTGCGAGCATTCGATGACTGGATCTGCCGCACGGTCCTCTCCCCGTTCAGCCCGCTCTTCCGTGAGGCGCGCTACCTGCTGGCCGAGGAGGCCGACATCCGGGACACGGCCCTGTACCACTCGGTCCTGGCCGCCGTGGCGCAGGGCCATTCGACGCGCGGTGGCATCGCCGGATACATCGGCCGCAAGTCCGTGGACATCTCGCACCCGCTCAATGTCCTGGAGGACAGCCATCTCCTGGTGCGGGAGTCCGACGTCTTCCGGGCGGGCAAGTCGCAGTACCGCATCACCGAACCGCTGATCAACTTCTACGAGGCCGTCATGCGTCCCGCCTGGGCCCGGCTGGAGAGCGGCCAGGCGGTGGAGGTGTGGGGGCAGGCGGCCGAGCGGTTCGCGGCACAGGTGGCCGGACCGCACTTCGAGGCGGTCTGCCGTGAGTATGTGATCGGGCCGGGGCGGTCGTTGCTCAGTGGTTCGCTGGGAGAGGTCGGCAGCGGCGTCGTGACCGACTCTGCGGAGCGTCGGCAGCTGCAGGTCGATGTGGCTGTCGTCGAGCCGGGTTCCGGAGGACGACGGCCCTCTGTCGGCCTCCTGGGAGAAGCGAAATGGGGCACCGTGCTGGGAGTCGGCCATCTGGAGCGGCTGGACCGGGCTCGCGAGTTGCTCGCCGGGCGGGGCTTCGATACCGACCACTGCGGGCTGGCCTTCTTCAGTGCCGCGGGATTCAGCGACGCGCTGCGCACCGCGGCCGAACGAGGGGGTGTGCTGCTGGTCGGTCTCGACGAACTCTACGGGCGGTCCATGCCGGTCGGGTTCGTGCCCTAGGTTCCGTAGGCCCGTACGAGTCTCTTGCGCATTCACTCCCGCTCCGCTGAACTGACGTACCGTCAGAAATCCCGCTGCGGCGCGGAAGGGTGGCGATGTGCGTGGAGTCGATCTGGCTCGGCGGTGCCGAATGGCTGGCTGTTCTTCGTATCGGGCTCGGGCTGTGGTGGCTGGAGAGCTGGCGGCACAAGGACAAGGGGGCGTGGTTCGAGGGGGCCGGGATCGAGTGGGCCGCGGGGGTGGCGGAGAAGCATCGGTGGGGGGCGGTGCGCAGCGGGTTCGACGTGGTCGTCAAGCCTCGGCCCAAGGCGATGGCGTACGTCGTCGTCTACGCCGAACTCGCCCTCGGGCTCGGGCTGATCCTCGGGGTGCTCACCCCGGTCGCGCTCGTGGGCGGGCTGCTGCTCAACCTCCTCTATCTCGTGCTGATGATCCACGACTGGGCCGAGCAGGGGCAGAACTCGATGATGGCGCTCATCTCGGTGGTGGGGCTCTTCGGGATGTCCTGGCAGACCTGGTCCGTCGACAGCGCGTTGGGCTTGTTCTGACGGGGGCGCGTGAGGAGCGGTGGGAGGAGCGGCATGCGGTTCGATCTGCCCGAGGCCGATGAGTTCACCCGTACGTACTGGGACGCCGCCGCCGACGGGCGGCTGCTCCTGCGGCGCTGCGCTGCGGCCGGCTGCGGGCGCGCTCATCACTATCCGCGCGAGTTCTGCCCGTACTGCTGGAGCGAGGACGTGCGGTGGGAGGAGGCCTCCGGGCGCGCCACCCTCTACACCTGGTCCGTCGTCCACCGCAACGACCTGCCGCCCTTCGGGGAACGAACGCCGTACGTCCCCGCGGTCGTCGATCTCGTCGAGGGGCCGCGGATGATGACCGAGGTGGTGGAGTGCGCGGAGGGGGACCTGCGGGTGGGGATGGGGCTGGAAGTCGTCTTCCGGGAGGGCGGGGGCGTGGTGGTGCCCGTATTTCGCGCGCGCTCGTGACGGGGCGCGCGTTTCAATGGGGGCGTGAGCCGTACTGATGAGCGATCCGCCGGTCCGTTCCCCGATCCTTCTCCAGGTGGGTCCTCCACCGAGCCGCACGGGTACGGGCTGCGGCTGGGCGCGTGGGACGTGGCGTCCGACGCCCATGTGGAGGCGTGGTTCCGGGGGCGTGCCGATCCGGACTTCCGGCGGTGGAACACGCCCATGACGCTGGACGGGAGTCTCGCGGGCGCCCGGGAGTCGCTCCGGTTGCGGGCCGAGTCCGACGAGGAGGGCAAGACCGTCTCCTTCCGGGTCGCGGACGCGGAGACCGGTGTGACGCTCGGGCTGGTCGGGCTGAGCGGGATCGACGTGTCCATGCGCCGGGCCGTCGTCGGTTACTGGGTGCTCCCCGAGGCCCGGGGCCGCCGGGTCGCCACCCGCGCCCTCGACCTCGCCGCCCGCTGGACCCTCACCGACTTCGGCATCCACCGGCTCGAACTCGACCATGTCGTCGGCCATGCCGCGTCCTGCCGCGTCGCGGAGCTGTGCGGGTTCCGGTACGAGGGGACCATGCGCGGGGCGGCGTTCGACGAGGGGCGCCACGACGCCTTCCGGGACGCGCACCTGCACGCGCGGCTGGCCACCGACCCGACCCCGGAAGGGATCTGATGAGCGCGGACGACCGACTCGCGTACGAGACCGTCGACGACCCCGACGGCTACTTCGGCGAAGCCGTCGCCGCGCACTACGACGATCCCGCCTCCCCCATGTTCGCCGCGGAGGCCGTCGACCCGGCGGTGGACCTGCTCGCCGCTCTCGCGGACGGGCCCGGAGGGGACGCGCGGGCGCTGGAGTTCGGGGTCGGCACCGGGCGCATCGCCCTGCCGCTCGCCCGGCGGGGCGTGCCGGTGCACGGCATCGACCTGTCCCGGGCCATGGTAGAGCGGCTGCGGGCCAAGCCGGGCGGCGCGGACATCGGCGTCACCGTCGGGGACTTCGCCACGACGCGGGTGGACGGTCCCGGCTTCACCGTCGCCTACCTCGTCTTCAACACGATCAACAACCTCACCACGCAGGACGCCCAGGTGGACTGCTTCCGCAACGCCGCCGCGCATCTCCTGCCCGGCGGCTGTTTCGTGATCGAGGTCGGGGTGCCGGATCTACGGCGGCTGCCGCCGGGGCAGGACGCGGTGCCGTTCCATGTCGGGCCGACGCGGCTGGGGTTCGACACGTACGACGTGGCGACGCAGGGGATGCGGTCGCACCACCTGACGGTCGTCGAGGGGCGGCCGGTGTACCGGTCGATCCCGTTCCGGTACGTCTGGCCGGCCGAGCTGGATCTGATGGCCCGGCTGGCCGGGATGCGGCTGCGCGACCGCTGGGCGGGGTGGAACGGGGAGCCGTTCACGAACGACAGCACCGGGCATGTGTCGGTGTGGGAGAAGGCCTGATCCGAGCTTGATGGGGGCCTGGTTCGGGCCTGGTTCGGGCCTGTTCCGGGCTTGTTCCGAGGGGGCCGTCCGCCCCCGTCCGCCCCCGTCCGTCACGGCCAGAGCAGCTCCCTGACCCAACCGCCGTCCTCCCGCCGGTAGTCCAGCCGTACGTGCCGTCGCCGCGCGTCCCCCTGGAAGAACTCCACCTCGTCCGGTTCCACGACGTACGCGGTCCAGGAGGGCACGGCCACCTCCGGCTCGCGCCGGGCGCGTTCCCAGGCGGCCTCCGAGGCGCGTTCCAACTCCTGGTACGAGGGCAGGACTTCGCTCTGGTGGCCCACGAGGGCGGCGGCCAGCGCACCCGTCGAGCGGGCGTGCAGATCGGCGTGGGCGACCTCGACGGGCTCGACGGTGACACGGCCCCGCACCCGGACCTGGCGGCCGAGGAGGGGCCAGTAGAAGCCGAGGGACGCGTACGGGCGGGCCGCGAGGTGGCGGCCCTTGCGGCTTCCGGCATGGGTGGCGAAGTGCCAGCCCCGCGCGTCCACGTCGTGCAGCATCACCGTACGGACGTCCGGCCGGCCCTCCGCGTCCGCCGTGGCCAGCGACATCGTGTGCGGCTCCACCTCCCCGGCCGCCACGACCTCCCCGAACCAGGTGGCGAACAGCGGCAGCGGCTCGGCGGGTGCCGCCGCCGGGTCGAACAACGGCAGTGCGCTGACCTTCGGATCCCAGACCCGCAGCCCTCGCAGGATCCGGACGACATCGGACGACGGGGTGGACGGCGGGGCGGGGGCCTGTGCGGGGTCCGGGGAGGGGGACTGCGGCCGGTCAGGGGGTTCGATCACGGGTGGGACGGTCTCACACCGTGCCCAGATCGGACGAGACCCACCTCTCGGGGCGCATGTGGATGATGACCTGGTCGCCGTGGTTGCGGGAGGCGAAGTCGACGTAGCCGTCGACCTTTTCGGCCGGGAGGTAGCGGGCCGAGATCTCGCGGAGGTCGTCGAGGGTGGCGGGGGACGTGTCGGTGACGGGGCCCTCGACGGAGACGTAGCGGATCGTGGGTTCGAGCCGGTCGATCATCAGGGAGAAGCGGCCGGCCGCCTGGATCAGCCGGTTCTTGCGGGTGTCCGACCCGGTCATGATCCAGATGTCGCCGCCGGGCGCGTACTGGTACCAGATCGGCACCGTCAGCGGCGCCCTCCCCTCCCCGGCGTCCACCGCCAACGCGGCCACCTGAGCCTCGGCCAGAAACTCCTCGCGCTCCTTGCGGGACAGTGCCATGTCACTTCCTCCGGGACCGAAACGGGGACGTCTTCGTCTGCCGAGTCGGTTCAGCGCCCTTGCCCCGCCGCCTATTCCGCCGCCTGTTCCGCCGCATGTTCCGCTGCCGGACGAGGAGGGCGGCTCATCCCCGACCCAGCACCACCGTTCCCGAGGAGCAGAACCAGCCGCCCGTGCCCGACGCGACGGCCAGGCGGGGCGGGGTGCCGTCGCGGGTGGGGATCTGGTGGGGGCCCGCCTCGCCCCGCAGCTGGCGTACGGCCTCCACGAGGAGGAAGAGGCCGCGCATGCCCGGGTGCTGGGCGGAGAGGCCGCCGCCGTCGGTGTTGACCGGGAGGTCACCGGTCAGGGTCAGGCGGCCCTTCTCCACGAAGGCGCCGCCCTCGCCCTTCGCGCAGAAGCCGAGGTCCTCCAGCGTCACGAGGGTCATGTAGGTGAAGGCGTCGTAGATCTCGGCGAAGTCGATCTCGGCGGGGCGTACGCCGGCTCGTTCGAAGGCGAGGCGGCCACTGACCGCCGCCGGGGAGACCGTGAAGTCGGGCCACTCGGACATGGTCGTGTGGGAGGCGTACTCGCCGGTGCCGAGGACCCAGACGGGCGTCGTCGGCCGGCAGTCGGGTACGTACTCCTCCGCCGCCAGCAGGACCGCCGCGCCGCCGTCGGAACGTATGCAGCAGTGGAGCTTGGTGAACGGGTCGGCGATCGGCGCGGAGGAGAGGACGTCGTCGACGGTGATCGGCGTGCGGAACATCGCCTCGGGGTTGGCCGCGGCGTTCGTCCGGGCCTGTACGGCGACGGAGGCCAGCTGTTCCAGGGTCGTCCCGTACTCGTGCATGTGGCGGCGCGCGGCCATGGCGTACTTGGAGATCAGGGTGTGCCCGTACGGGACCTCGAACTGGAGGGGGCCGCGCGCCCCGAACGAGAGGTTGCCGGTGCGGCGGCCCGCCTTGATGTCCGCGCGGGCGGTGGAGCCGTAGACGAGGAGGACGACGTTCGCGTGCCCGGCGGCGATCGCGTCCGCCGCGTGGGCCGCCATGACCTCCCAGGTCGAGCCGCCGACCGAGGTGGAATCCACCCAGGTGGGCCGCAGTCCCAGATACTCGGCCACCTCCACCGGCGCCAGTGTGCCGAGGCCCGCCGAGGCGAGGCCGTCGATGGCCGTGTGCTCCAGCCCCGCGTCGGCGAGGGCCCGGCGGGCGGCCTGCGCGTGGAGTGCGTACGGGGTCGCGTCGTCCACCCGGCCGCAGTCGGACAGCGCGACCCCGACGATCGCGACCTTCCGGCCGCCGCCTCGACGTGCGGGGGCTCGACGCGTCGCCTCCGCATGCGTCGCCTCCGCAGGTGCCGGGCCAGGACGTGTCGCGTCAGGACGTGTCGCGTCAGGCGGTGCCGTATCGGCTCGTTCCGTATCGGCTCGTGCCGCGTCACGGCGGGCCGCGTCACGAGGGCCGGTGGGTCCGGGTGTGGGGGGCGCAGCGGTCATGAATCTGACGGTACATCAGATGAGCGGGTGGCAACCCTGTGCTTCGGTTGCCTTCCGGCCTAATATGACGGACCGTCAGATCGAGAGTTCAGATGACGTTGGGGGAGTGGAAGGGGGACCGCCCATGGACGCCCGCCTCACCGCCGAGCAAGAGGAAATCCGGCGCACAGTAAGGGAGTTGCTGCTCAAGCGCTGTGGTCCGGAGGAGGTCCGCGCCGCCGTGCGGACCGGGCAGGGGTACGACGCCGGGCTCTGGTCCGCCCTCTCCGAACAGCTCGGGCTGCCGGGGCTCGCGCTCCCCGAGAGGTACGGCGGTGTCGGCTGCTCGGCGACCGAACTCGCCCTGGCCGCGGAGGAGCTGGGGCGCGCCCTGGCCCCGTCGCCGCTGCTGTCCACATCGGTGCTCGTCGCGCCCTTGATCCTCGCTCTCGGCACCGAGCGGCAGCGCGCCGCACTGCTGCCCCGCCTCACCTCCGGCCGGCTCACCGCGGCCCTCGCCGTACCGGGCACCGCCCTCACCACCGCACTGGCGCTGACCTGCGACAACGGTGGTGCATGGGTCGGCGGTGGCCGGGCCGGCGGCGTCCAGGCACGGCGCGTCGGGGACGGGTGGCGGCTCTACGGGGAGGCCGGGCAGGTCCTCGACGGGCACAGCGCGGGCCTGCTGCTCGTGGCCGCGCATGCCGGGGGGTACGCCCGGTCGCGGACCCTGCTGTTCCTGGTGCGGGCGCCGCACGGGGAAGCGGGGGCCGGTGGGGGCCTCGTGCGGGTGCGGCAGACCTCGATCGACGAGACGCGGCCGGTGGCCCGGCTCGAACTCCGGGATGTGGAAGCCGAGTTGCTGGGAGCGGAGGCCGGTTCCGCCGACGTCGGTGTGCTGTCGGTACTGGCCGAGGCCGGGGACGCGGCCGCCGCGGTGCTCGCGGCGGAGGCCGTGGGGGCCGCCGACCGGGTGCTGGAGCGGACGGTCGCGTACGCGCGGCAGCGGGAGCAGTTCGGACGGCCGATCGGGTCGTTCCAGGCGGTGAAGCACCGGCTCGCGGATGTCTACGTGCGGGTGCGGGCGGCCCGGTCGGCGGCGTACTACGCCGCCTGGGCGGCGGCCGCCCCGCCCGGCGGCGAGCGGGCCGGTGGCCTGGCGCTCGCGCAGGCGCTGGACGCGTTGCGGATGGCGGCCGGGGAAGGGATCCAGCTGCACGGGGGGATCGGGTTCACGTGGGAACACGAGGCGCAGCTGTACTTCAAGCGGGCGGCGGGGGACGAGGCGCTCTTCGGGCCGGTGCACCGGCTGCGGGGGCGGGCGGCCGACATGGCGGGGGTCTTCACGGTCGACGGGCCGGGCGAGCAGAGGGCGGTGCGGGGCTGATGGCTTCGAAAAGGGCGGCGGAAAGGGCGGCGGGGATGGCCGAGGGCATGAAGGGCATGGGTGTGCGGCTGGTGCAGAAGGTGTCCTCGGCTCCGGCGTTCGCCCGGGTCGCGCCGCACGTCATACCGGCGCTGGACCGCGCCGTGCACCGGGCGACCCGGGGCCGGGTGCTGCTCAGCGCGCAGCTGCTGCCCGGTGTCGTGCTGACGGCGACCGGGGCGCGGAGCGGGGAGCCGCGTCGTACGCCGCTGGCGTGTATGCCCGAGGAGGGGCGCGACAGCTGGGTGCTCATCGGGTCGAACTTCGGCCGCCCCGGCCACCCGGCCTGGAGCGCCAACCTGCTGGCCCATCCCGACGCCGAGATCAACTGGAAGGGGCGTGACATCCCCGTCACCGCGCATCTGCTGGCGGGGGAGGAACGGGCCGCCGTGTGGAAGGAGTTGCTGCGGTTCTGGCCGCCGTACTCGACGTATCAGGCGCGAGTGGACCGGGAGATACGGGTGTTCCGGATCGTGCGGCGGTGAGTCCGCGCTCTCGGGGTCGTGTCTTCGCATGTTCGTGTGCGGCTGACTGTTCCGGCGCCCCCCAAGTGCCCCTGAACGCGGCAGGCGGCACTCCTCGGTCGAGGGTGCCGTCTGCGTGACAGGAATCGCGTCCGGGGCCTGATCCGGGGCCTGCCCGGGTGCTCCTGGTTACTTCGTCGGTTTCTTGCCGGTGATGCCCAGGTGGACCAACAGGGCGAGGTTGGGCCGTAGTTCGGCCTGCTTGACGCCCCAGGTCTGGAAGCCCTTCTGGTGCCCGGAGACCGAGGCGAGCATGGCGACGAGGGAACCGGCGAGGGCCGCGGGGTTCACGTCCTTGTCGACGCGGCCCTTCGCCTGGAGCTCGGAGACCGTCTCCGACAGGGAGTTGGTGACCGAGTTCAGGATCTTCATGCGGATCTTGTAGAAGCGTTTGTCGCCCTCGGCGGCGCCCAGGTCGACGACGCGGAGGATCGCGTCGTTCCTGCGCCAGAAGTCCAGGAAACCGTCGACGAGTTCCTGGGCGGTCTGCCAGCCGGCCTTGCCGACCCAGGAGCGGCCTTCGAGGAGGCGCGTCAACGTGGCGCCCTCGCTGGCCATTTGCTCGGCGATCTCCAGGACGGCGCCCTCGACGTCCGGGAAGTACTGGTAGAAGGTCGCGGGTGAAGTCCCCGCCTTCCGGGCGACATCAATGACTTTGACGTCCCGGTAGGGCGACGAGCTGAGCATCTCGCTGAGGCAGTCGAGCAGCTTCTGCCGGGTCGCCTGCCCTCGTCGGCCGGCCACGCGGCCGTCGACGGTACGCACTTGTCCTGTCATGCCGTCAGCTTACCGAGGGGTGATCGGAGCGCGATTCGGCCGACTGCAAATGGGGAGCAGGGGCGTCACCTAGGGGTTCGTGCGGTGATCACGGAGTGTGTTGGCGCGTGTCTTTCGGGTGAGTGGGGGTTCTTGGGGCGGGGGTGGTCCTCGGCTGCGGGTGGGTGGGGGTTCTCGCGCGGTTCCCCGCGCCCCTTCGAGCGTGCGTGTGTGTGACTTCGGCTGCGGGTGGTCCGTGGTTGCTCGCGCGGTTCCCCGCGCCCCTGAAGGACCAGGCCCTGCGCCCGAAAGCCCCGAGCCCTTCGGCCTGAAAAGCACGGGGCGCAGCCCCTGCTTTTCAGGGGCGCGGGGAACCGCGCGAGCGACCCCCACTCACCCGCACCCGCCGACGCACCCGCCGACGCACCGCCCACGCACCCCGACCGCCCGAGCCCACCGCACAGTCCCCCAATACGGACGCGCCCGACGCGCGCCCCGCGTGCGCCGCCCTTAGCTTGGGGCTATGGCCGATGAGACGGGTGCCGTCACCGGGGCGGGCAGCGTCCCGTACCCCGAGGGCGTCCCCTGCTGGGTGGACGCCCAGCTGCCCGACGTGGAGGCGGGGAAGCGGTTCTACGGCGAACTCTTCGGGTGGACCTTCAAGGTGGCCCCCGGAGACGGCGCGCACGAGGTGTGGGGGCATGTCGAGGGCGCCCCCGTCGCCGCCCTCGCCCCCAAGCCCGACGGCCGCCTCCCCACGGTGTGGACCGTGCACTTCGCCACCCCGGACGCGTACGCCCTCACCGCCCGGATCACCGCGGCCGGCGGTCAGGTGATCACCCCGCCGACCCCGGTCGGCACGCTCGGCACGGCCGTGCTGGCCACCGACCCCGAGAGCGCCGTCTTCGGCCTCTGGCAGGCCGGCGCGCACACCGGCTTCGGGCGGCGCCACGCGCCCGGCACGTTCGCGTGGGCCGAGCTGTACACGAGGGACACCAAGGCGGCCAACTCCTTCTACGCGCACCTCTTCCACGACGCCCTCTTCGGCCCGGACGCGGTCCCGGACTTCGGCCGGGCCACGCTCACGGACGTCTTCCCGGCGGAGATGCCGCCGCACTTCCTGGTCCACTTCGGGACGGACGACCGCGAGGCGGCGCTCGCGACCGTCACCCGGCTCGGGGGGCGCGTCCAGGTGCCGCCGTTCGACACCTCGTACGGAAATGTGGCGGTCGTCACGGACAATCAGGGGGCGTCCTTCGCGCTGCTGCAACGGGGGAACGGAAACGGCTGGCGGGAAGCGCCGCAGGGAACGGACCAGGTCGAACAGCGTCCGGACGAACTGTTGCAGGAGGGGGACGACCGGCGGGAGGACGACACCCCACCGGAGGGCGCACGCCGCACGGACGCCCCGGAGGGCGACGCTGACCAGCGAGAAGGCCGCGGCCGGAAGGGCTGAGGTCGAGCGCCCGGCTCGCGGCTCGCGCGGGCGCTCCGGGGGCGTGACGAGGCCGCCGCGCGGGCTGACGTACGGGGTTGTGCGCCGGTGGTACGCGGCTCGCCACGGTGTCCCACCATCCGGGCTCCCGCTTCCCGAGAGGCGGACAACGTGCTTTTGTCCTGAGACACCCCGACTCGCCCCCGGGTTCGCAACCTGCCCCCGGTACAGGAAGAATCGGGGTGCGTGCCGCCAGGGCGGTGCGGTGGTGAGACGCTGCACGGGGTCGCGCGCACAACACGGGTGTCGCGGTCCGTACGGGGAGGTGGCAGGGCAAGTGGTGGATCAGCTGACGCAGCACGATCCGCGGCGGATCGGGCCGTTCGAGGTGCTGGGACGGCTGGGTGCCGGCGGCATGGGGCTGGTCTATCTGGCGCGCTCGGCGTCGGGCCGGCGTGTGGCGATCAAGACGGTGCGGACGGAACTGGCCGAGGACCAGCTCTTCCGGGTCCGTTTCACGCGCGAGGTCGAGGCCGCCCGCGCGGTGTCCGGCTTCTACACGGCGGCGGTGGTCGACGCCGACCCCCGGGCCGCCGTGCCGTGGCTGGCGACCGCGTACGTCCCCGCGCCCTCGCTCGAGGAAATAGTGAACGACTGCGGTCCGATGCCGGTCCAGGCCGTCCGCTGGTTCGCCGCGGGCGTGGCCGAGGCCCTGCAGTCCATCCACGGCGCCGGGCTCGTCCACCGTGACCTGAAGCCCTCCAACGTGCTCGTCGTCGAGGACGGGCCGCGCGTGATCGACTTCGGCATCGCGTCCGGCGTATCGAACACGCGTTTGACGATGACCAACGTCGCCGTCGGGACGCCCGCGTACATGTCGCCCGAGCAGGCGAAGGACTCGCGCAGCGTGACCGGCGCGAGCGACGTCTTCTCGCTCGGCTCGATGCTCGTGTTCGCCGCCACCGGACACGCCCCGTTCCACGGCGCCAACCCCGTCGAGACCGTCTTCATGCTGCTGCGCGAGGGTCCCGACCTCTCCGGCCTCCCGGACGACCTGCGCCCGCTGATCGAGTCCTGTATGCAGATGGACCCGACCGCGCGCCCGGGCCCGGCCGACCTCCAGGCCCAGCTCGCCCCGCACCTCTTCGGTTCCGGCTCGGACGACAGCGGTACGGCGTCGGCGTGGCTGCCCGAGAAGGCGGTCACCATGATCGAGACCCGCCGCGGCGGGCGCCCCGCGCCCAAGCAGCAGCCTTCCTCCGGCCGCAGCGGAGGCGGGGGCCGCCCCAACGCCCCCGTCCCCCCGCCTCCGCCGCCGTACGACCCCGCGCCCGCCCCGGTCGGCGCCCCCGACACCGGACCCGTACGGCTCGCCGGCGGCCAGGTGCCCATCGGTCCCGGACCACGCGTCGCCGACGCCCGCGCGGCCGCCGTGAAGGCGCCCCCGCCCGAGGCGGGCCTCGCCGCGTCCTGGTCCCGCCCGCGCGCCGGCGTGAACGGCGCCGACCCCGCGCCCGCCGTGGCCCCGCCCGCCACCCCCGAGGCGGCGCCCTCCGGCTGGCGCCCCTGGCGTTTCCGCATGTCGAACGACGTGTGGGGCACCCCGTCCGTCGCCGACGACCTCGTCTACGTCACCTCCTTCGAGGTGCACGCCCTGGACGTGGCCACCGGCCGGCGCCGCTTCAAGACCCGTGACGTCGCCTGGTCGATGGCGGTCGCGGACGGCCGTATCCACGCCTCCGACGGACCGACCCTCTTCGCGCTCGACGCCCGCGAGGGCGGGGACCTGTGGCGGCTGTCGACGGACGCCTGGGTGTACTCCCTGAAGGCCGACCGGGGCACCGTGGTCACCGCCACCCGCGGCGGCGGCGTACAGGGCTGGGAGGCGTCCAACGGGCAGAAGCTCTGGGAGCTGACCGGCGCCCAGACCGACTTCGAGTCCCCCGAGGCCGGACCGGTCGTCCAGGACGGCACGGTCTACATCTGGAAGGACGCCCGGCTGCGGGCGCTGGAGGCCCGTACGGGCGAGGAGCGCTGGTCGTACCCCATCGGGGACGCGGCCTCCTGCGGCGGCGTCCCGGTACGGCTGGCACCGGCCGCCGACGGCTATGTGTACGTCTCCGCCGGCAGCCGCGTCCTCGCCGTCGACATCGCGAGCGGCCACGTCCGCTGGCACTTCGAGGCACCGGCCGTCTTCCTCTCCGCGCCCACGTTCGCGCCGGGCCCGGCCGTCACGGGCGGCGGCGTGTACCTCGCCGACTACCTCGGCACGGTCTACGCCCTGGACGCGACCGACGGCCGCGACCGCTGGCGGATCGCGACGGAGTCGCGCTCCTCGCTGGAGCCGGTCCTGGTCGCCGCCGGACACGTCCATGTCGGCAGCGGCAAGGGGCTCTACACCCTCGACGCGGTCACGGGCACGCCGAAGTGGCGTTTCCAGGCGGGCGGCGAGATCGTCGGCGCGCCGTCGGTGGCGGAGGGACGGATCCACTTCGGCTCGACGGATCACCTGCTGTACACGCTGAAGGCCGACGACGGCCGACTGCGGTGGAAGCTCGCCACGGGCGGGGAGATCACCGGGTCGCCCGTCGTCAAGGACGGCGTCGTGTACGCGTGCAGCAAGGACCGGTGCGTGTACGCGCTGGACGCGGAGAAGGGGACGGGGACGGCCCGGACGTCGTAGGGCCGCGACGGCCCCTCCCCCTCGCCCCTCCCCCTCGCCCCTCCTCCCGCCCGCGCGCGCACGCACCGGAGCGTGACGCGGGACACAGTCCTTGAATCTCCGCTCCCCCTGTAAGAAGTCGGCCGCCACGCGCATTGCTCGGTGAGACGGCCGATATGAGGGGACGGCGCGTGACGCATGCGCAACGCTTCAGAGACATCTACGAGGAGTGCTATCCGCGCGTCCTCGCCTACGCCACGAGCCTGGTGGGACGCCAGGTGGGGGAGGACATCACCAGCGAGACCTTCACCGTGGCCTGGCGGCGGGTGCGGGACATCCCGCGCCCCGCGCTGCCCTGGCTCCTGGGGGTCGCCCGCAACCTGGTGCGCGAACTGCGCCGCCGGGACGCCCATCAGTACGCCCTCGCCGCCGCGGAGGCCCAGCACATCAGCAGCGGCGCGCGTCCCGGCGTCGGCGACGTCGCGGCGGACGTGACCGAGCGGGAAGCGGCGCTGCAGGCCCTGGCGAGCCTGTCCGACGCCGACCGGGAGCTGCTGACGCTCATCGCCTGGCACGGGCTGAGCGTCAGACAGGCCGCCCGGGTCCTGGGCTGCACCACCGCGACACTGACCGTCCGGCTGCACCGGGCCCGCCGCCGCCTGGAGAAGGCCCTGGAGCCGGCGCACCTCGCGGACAGGACATCCGTACGGGACACGCCACCGGCCCCCGCACGGAACGCGGACTCCGCACCGTCCGCACCCCAGGCACCCCAGCCGCCCCACAGGCCCCAGGCACCCCACACACCCCAGGCCCCGCGCCGCACCGATCGCAGAGGAGCACTCACGTGAAGAACACCCACGGACGGTCCGGGCGGACCGACGTCATGCAGGTGCTCGCGGACGCGCGCCCCGAGGAACTGGACCCGGCGAGGCTCGCGGACTCCCCGCGGCAGCACGCGGACCTGGTCCGCATCCTCGCCCGGTCGACGGACGGCCGTGCGGCACGCTTCCGCGTCCCGGAGCGACTGCGGGGCGGCATCCGGCCGTTCGGGACCGTGGCCGCCCTCGCGGCCGTGGCGGCGTCCGCGGTGGTCGTGAGTTCCCTGGACCGGGATCCCCTGGGCGTCAGCCCGGGCACACCCCCGCACTCCTCCTCCGCCTCGGGGCCGGACGCGGCCGCGCCGGACGGCCGCCTCGAACTGCTCAGCGCGGCCAAGAAGGTCGGGGCGGTGGGCGACGAGGGAACGTACTGGCAGACCACCACGCGCTCGCAGGACGTGAACGTCGTCGGCGCGGCGGGAGGCGAGGGCCCGCTCTTCGCCGTGCGCGACACGGCGACCTCCGAGTGGTCGGTCGGCGTGCGTCCGGGAACCCGGAGTCTGATGGTCTCCGGTCTGGACGCCGAGATCGCCCCCCGGACCAAGGCGGACGCGGCACGCTGGCGCGCCGCCGGCTCGCCCGGGACGATGCAGGCGGAGGTCACGGGCAACGAGGCGGGCGGCACGCTCGGGTACACGATGGGCACCCGGCCGCCGACGGTCATGCGCACGGACGCCGACGACAAGATCTACGCCCTCGGCCCCCGGAACGCCTCCTACCGGGATCTGCTCGAACTCCCCTCCGACACCGCCGAGTTGAGGCGCGAGCTGGAGCGCCGGCACGGGCAGGACAGCGGTGCCGAGATCAGCGACCGTACGGCCTACGTCCTGCGCCAGGCGGCCGACCTGATCACGATGCCGGTGAAGCCCGCCGTCCGGGCCGCTGCGTACCGGGTGATGGCGGGGCAGCCCGGCGTCCGGGGGCTGGGGCAGGTGACCGATCCGCTGGGGCGCGAGGGCGTCGGCATCGCCTTCCCGGGCACGCACGCGACCCCGCTCGGGAGCGTGGAGCAGCAGGTGGTCGTGGACCCGGCCAGCGGCGAACTGCTCGCCGAGCAGCTCGTACTGGTCGAACCGTCGGCCAGGGCCCGCGAGGCGGGTCTCGACGCGGGCACGACGGTGAACTACTCGGCGACGACCCGGATGGGCTGGGGCGAGAGCCAGATCAAGGTGCCGGCGAACGCCCGGCGCTCGCGCTGACCCTGGTCGCCTTCAACGGCACGGTCCCGGTGTGGGAGGGCCTGGTGATCCTCGCCGTGATGTTCCTCGGTACGGCGGTGTACCGGGCCGACACCGGCCAGAGCGGCTGGGCGTGGGCGGGGTGCGCGGCGACCCTGGTGGTGGCCTGCGCGGTCGGGAGCGCGTATGCCGACGGCGACGGGGGCCACTTCACCCGGCGGGCCTGGATCGCGTCCTGCCTGCCGGCGGTGGTCACCTTCGGCATCGGACTGGCGCTGCGCCGCCGGCGGATCCCACGCCTGCTCACGTTCCTGGGCATGATCAGCTACTCGGTCCACCTCGTGCACCCGCTGCTGCTGGCGGTGAGCGACGGCACGATCGGCCGCCGCCGCCACGACGACCCGGTCCTCGAAGTGGCCTTCCACGCCGTGCTGTTGCCGGTGTGCGTGCTGACGTACTACTGCGTCGAGGCGCCGGCCCAGAGACGAGGGCGGTGGTTGACCCGCCGGAACGTCCGGGAACGGCCCGCGTCCGAGGCGGCGCCGGAGCGAGTGGAGAGGGCGGCGAGCGGGTGACCGGCCTCCGGTCCTGACCCCGAGGGGTCATCGCGTCCGGAACCCGCCCTGCCGCCGCCCGGCGAACAACTCCCCCTGCCGGGCCATCGGTTGATTGCCCAGCGAGATCAGGTGCGGGGCGTACGCGAGCGCGTGCGCCCTTGCCGCCTCCCGGGACGACCAGCAGGCGCGCACCGTGCCCTGGACGGCCTCCGGCGGATACCCGGCGATCACCTCGGCGCAGCGCAGAGCCGCGGTGACGCAGGCGCCCGGGTCCGTCACCTCCGACACGAGCCCCGTCTCGTAGGCCCGGTGCGCCGACATCCGCTCGGCGGTGCCCATCAGGGCCAGGCGGGTGGCCTCCCCGTACGGCATGCGCTGGGACATGAGGATCGACTCGAAGGCGCTGACCATGCCGTAGGTGGTGTGGGGGTCGAAGAAGGTGGCCGAGGGGTCCGCGACGAGGAAGTCCGCCTCGCCGAGGAGGTAGAAGGCGCCGCCGCAGGCCATGCCGTTCACGGCCGCGATCACAGGTTTCCAGAGGTCGTTGGTTTTCGGGCCGATCCTGAGGAGGGGGTCCTCGATCGTGTAGGGGGAGTTCGGCTGCGGGACGGCCTTCGCCGCGTCCCGGTCGAGGCCCGTGCAGAAGGCGCGGTCGCCGGCGCCGGTCAGGACGACGGCCCGTACGGTGTCGTCGTAGCGCAACTCCCGCCACAGGGAGGTCAGTTGCTCGGCCGTCGGGATGTCGATCGCGTTCAGTCTCTCCGGGCGGTCCAGGGTCGCGAGCATCACGCCCGTGTCCTTGTCCGTCGTCGTGCGCAGGGTCACGGCCGCTCCAGTACCCACTGGGGCAGGCCGGTGGCGGTGAAGACCACCTGGACCCGGGCGCCGATCCGCAGGCGGTCGACGGGGACGGAGTCGAGGCGGGCGCCGGGCGCGGTCACCAGGTTGCCGACGAGGCGGATGCGGGGGGCGTCGGTGAGTTCGACGAGGACGACGTTGTACGGGGCCTGCTCGGCGTAGTCGGGCAGGAGGGGCGGGTGGGGGAGGACGTACGACCAGATCCGGCCCCGGCCACCGACCCGGCGCCACTCGGTCGCGAAGGAGCGGCAGTGCGGGCAGCAGGGGCGGGGCGGGAAGCGGAGTTCGCCGCAGTCGGCGCAGGCCTGGATGCGCAGTTCGCCCTGGGCGGCGTACTCCCAGAAGGGGGCGCCGTCGTCGTCCACGGCGGGGGTCAGCATGTCCGCAACTCCCTCAGCTCCTTCGACTCGCGCAACTCCCTCAGCTCCTTCGACTCGCGCAACTCCCTCAACTCCTCAGTAGCAGGGCCGATGTCGGGACGCCCTCGCCCGCCGTGACCAGGCAGGTGGCCGCCCCCGGCACCTGGGCGGTGCTCGTGCCGCGCAGTTGCCGCACGCCCTCGGTGATCAGGTTGAACCCGTGGACGTACGCCTCGCTGAGGCCGCCCCCGGAGGTGTTGAGGGGCAGCCGGCCGCCGCTCTCCAGGGCGCCGCCCTCGGTGAACGCGCCGCCCTCGCCCCGGCCGCAGAACCCGTAGCCCTCCAGGGAGAGGGGGATCAGCGCGGTGAACGCGTCGTAGATCTGGGCCACGTCGATGTCGTCCGGGGTGATGTCCGCGTGCTTCCACAGGTGCCGGGCGGCGGTCCAGGCGGGGCCGGTCAGGGGGTCGTCGTTCCAGTAGTTGACCATGCCGTGGTGCTGGGCGGGCAGGCCCTGCGCGGCGGAGTGGACGTAGACGGGGGTCCGGCGGCAGTCGCGGGCGCGCTCGGCGGAGACCACGACGCAGGCCAGCGCCCCGTCGGTCTCCAGGCAGTTGTCGAAGAGGCACAGCGGCTCGCTGATCCAGCGGGAGTTCATGTACATCTCGCGGGTCAGGGGGCGCTCGTACATGATCGCGGCCGGGTTCTGGTTCGCCCGGTTGCGGCAGGCCAGGGCCACGTTGAAGAGGTGGTCGCGGGTCGTGCCGTACTCGTGCATGTGGCGGCGGGCGAGCATGGCTATCTCGTCGGCGGGGCGGAGCAGGCCGTAGGGGCGCGTCCACTGGGCCGGGGTGGGGAGTTGGACCGTGGTGTTCTTCCACGGGCGGGGGCCCGAGCCGCGCTTGCGGGACCGCCAGGCGACGCCGACCGTGGCCTGCCCGGTCGCGATCGCGGCGGCCAGATGCGCGACCGTGGCGCACGAACCGCCGCCGCCGTAGCCGACCTTGCTGAAGAAGGTGAGGTCGCCGAGGCCGAGAGCCTTGGCGACCTCGACCTCGTCCGTCTCCTCCATGGTGTACGAGGCCAGCGCGTCGACCTCGTCCGGGGCGATCCCCGCGTCGTCGAGGGCGGCGAGGATCGCCCGGCACGCCAACGTCCGTTCTGTCTGGGGCAGTTGTTTGGCGAAGGGGGTCTGGCCGATGCCGACGATCGCTGTCGCGTCCTTGAGCACGGCCATGGGCGCACACCTCCGCACAGGGGCATGGCCAGGGGGGTGGTCCAGCCCTGACCGGCTGCTGACAGGCCGTCAGGGTACAGCTAATCTGACGGGTAGTCAGCTCATGCTCGGGCAGCACTTGGACACTGGTTCTCGGTACGGAGGCCTGCGGTGATCGGTGACGTGGAGGGGCACGGAGGCTCGGAACGGGGGGCGTGGGAGACCGTCCCGGAGCTGGTCCGCTCGGCGGCCCGGCGGTTCGGCGGGGTAGAGGCCGTCGTCGACGGGCGTACGCGGGTGTCGTACGCGGAGCTGGGCGCGCGGGTGGAGCGCGCGGCGGCCGCGTGCGTCGCGAACGGGGTCCGGGCCGGTGACCGGGTCGCCCTCTGGGCGCCCAACTCCCTGGACTGGATCGTCTCCGCGCTCGGCGCGGTCTCGGCGGGCGCGGTGCTGGTCCCGCTGAACACCCGCTTCAAGGGCGGCGAGGCGGCGGACGTGCTGGCGCGCAGCCGGGCGAAGCTGCTGTTCATCACCGGGACGTTCCTCGGGACGTCGTACGTGGCCTCGCTGCGGCGGGCCGCGGGCGCGGACGGCGGGCGGCTGCGGGCGCGGGGCGCCGGGAGCGTGTGCGAGCGGCCGGGACCGCTGCCCGGACTGCCGCACCTGGAACAGGTGGTGGTGCTGTCGGACGACGCGCCCGCCGACTTCCGTACCTGGAAGGACTTCCTCGCGAGCGGCGACGCAGTGGGGGAGGGGGTGGTGCGGGCGAGGTCGGCCGGACTGAGCGGGGACTCGCCCTCGGACATCGTCTTCACCTCGGGTACGACCGGCCGTCCGAAGGGCGCGGTGATCACGCACGCGCAGACCCTGCGGGGGTACGAGGTGTGGAGCGACCTGGCCGGGCTCCGGCGGAGCGACCGCTACCTCATCGTGAACCCGTTCTTCCACACCTTCGGCTACAAGGCCGGTGTGATCGCCTGCCTGATGCGGGGCGCGACGATGATCCCGCAGCCGGTGTTCAACGTGGAGACGGCGATGGCCAACGTGGCGGCGGAGCGGGTCTCCGTCCTCCCCGGCCCGCCCACCCTCCACCAGTCCCTCCTGGACCACCCCGCCCGCGACGACTACGACCTCAGCGCCCTGCGCCTGGTGGTGACGGGCGCGGCGGTGGTGCCGCTGCGCCTGGTGGAACGGCTGCGGGCGGAGCTGCGGGTGGAGACCGTCCTGACGGCGTACGGCCTGTCCGAGGCCTCCGGCATCGTCACGATGTGCCGGCGCGGCGACGAGCCGTCGGTGATCGCGTCGACGTCCGGGCGGGCCATACCGGGGACGGAGGTGCGGGTCGTCGACCCGCTGGGGTCCCCCCTGCCGCCCGGCTCCCCCGGAGAGGTCCTCGTCCGCGGCTTCAACGTCATGCGGGGCTACTTCGAGGACCCCGCCGAGACCGCCCGCGCGGTCACGGCCGACGGCTGGCTCCGCACCGGTGACGTCGGCGTCCTCGACGACGCCGGCAATCTGCGGATCACCGACCGCATCAAGGACATGTTCATCGTCGGCGGCTTCAACGCGTACCCGGCGGAGATCGAGCAACTTCTCGGCCTCCACCCGGACGTGGCCGACGTGGCGGTCATCGGCGTCCCGGACACCCGCCTGGGCGAGGTCGGCAGGGCCTACGTCGTACGCCGCCCCGGCTCCCACGTCACCGCCGACGACCTCATCGCCTGGTCCCGTCGCGAGATGGCCAACTACAAGGTGCCGAGGAGTGTGGAGTTCGTGGGGGAGCTGCCGCGGAACGCGAGCGGGAAGGTGGTGAAGGGGGAGTTGCGGGGGCGGTGAGGGTGGGCGGGGAGTGCCACCCGCTCGGCCTGCTACCGCCCAGCCTGCTACCGCTCGGCCGCCACCTGCCCAGCCTGCTACCGCTCGGCCGCCACCCGATGGAACGAATCCCGGGCAAGTGCGTCCCGGGAGAGCGGACCCCGGTCGAGCGGACTCCGGTCGAGCGGAATTCGGTCGAGCGGAATTCGGTCGAGTGACCGCAGGGCCTCCGCGTGGAGGTCGCGGATCTCGTCCATCGCCTCGCGCCAGGCCGGGTCGTCGTGGTCGACCGTGCGGGCGGTGTGTTCGGCGGTGCGCAGGCGGGCCGCGGTGGCGGGGATCCTGGCGATCTCGACGGTCACGGCCCAGGTTTCGAGGAACCGGGTGATCGGGCCGAGGCTGCCCGAGCGGGCCGCCAGGGTGATGGCCTCGTCCTTCTGCCGTTCCATCTCGCCGAGGCGGTGCGGGGCCACCCGCTCCAGGGCCGCACGCAGTGCCCCCGGCGTCCTCTCCGGCCGCGCGGCGACGCGGGCACCGGATCCGGCACGCGCTGCGATCATCCTGGTCCCTTCCTCGATCGGTCCGGTCCGGCCCGGCACACCCCGGCCGGGCCGGACCGCGCCCGGACACACCTCGGCCGCGGTGGCTCCCCCTCCGCGCCACCGCGGCCGATCCCCGTCAGGAGTAGGTCTACTTGCCGCCCAGGTCCAGAGCCGGCGGGGCGGGTGTGTGCTGGTCCATGGTGGTGATCTCCGGGTCCTCGCTCGGCGGGGCCGGGGTGTGCTGGTCCATCGTCGTGATCGCCCCGTCCTTGCTGGGCGGGGCGGGCGTGTGCTGGTCCATCGTGGTGAACTTCGGGTCCTGCTTCTTCTTCTCGCTCATAGCTGGAACTCCCCGTGAGTGAACGGTGTTTCTGGGCGGAAGCGCCCGTTCGGCAACTCCCCCGGAGGTCGCCGAACGGGCGTTTCGAGCGGCCTCAGGTCAGCCATGAGGCCCCGCGGATCCGCCTGCCCCCCGACGCGACGGATCGATGCACTGAGACTGTCAGCCACTCATAAACGTTCGATGAACGTCCTGCCCCGGAGCTGTCACGCCGCCGCCAGCGGATGGAGCAGGCCGCGTACCTCCGCCGCCTCGGCCGAGCCGGACTGCTCGTACATCGAGAGCGCCTCACGCCAGCACACGCGGGCCCGGTCCGACTGGCCGAGGGCCAGCAACGCCCTGCCCAGCAGGGTCAGGGCGTTGGCCCTCATCCAGTCGCCGCCGATGCAGCCGATCGCCAGCGCCTGTTCGGCGTGCCGGGCGGCCTGGGCGGGACGACGGGCAGCGAGGTGGACCTGAGCCACCCGGAAATGGGTCGTTCCCTCCCAGAGCCGCTGACGGTTCTCGGCGAAGATCCGCAGTGCCGCGTCGAGCTGCTCCAGAGCCTCCGGGAGCCGGCCCGCCTGGGTGAGCACGGTCCCCGAGGCATAGCGGGCGTTGGCGAGGCGTACGGACAGTCCCAGCTCGTCGTAGATCTCCACGCCTCGTTGCGCGAGCTCGACCGCTCTGGCGGTACGGCCCATCGAGGCGAGCGAGCGGGACAGGTTGCACACCGCGCTGGCCTCGCCGGGCTTGTTGCCGTCCGCCTGGAACGCCTCGATGGCCCTGAGCAGGAAGACCTCGGCGTCCGGGAAGCGAGCGGTGCAGTTGGCGATGATCCCCAGCTGGTTGGGGGCGGTGCCGCTGGTCCAGGGGTCGCCGGCCGCTCCGTTCACGAGATCGGCGCGCCGCGCCTCCTGCTCCGCCTCCTCGAAACGCCCCGCCTGGCTGAGGACCTGGGCCAGCGTGATGCGTGCCCGGGTCTCGGCGTGCGCGTCCCCGAGGGCCGCGGCCGCGTCACGTGCGGCGAGCGCGGTCGTCTCGTAGCGGCGGGAACCGGCCCCGGACTCCGCCAGATCGATGGTGGCCAGCAGCAGGTCGACGGCCCGTCGCACGGTGGACGCCCCGAGCGACTGCTGAACGCAGGCGAGCAGTGGCTCCGCCTCCGCGTGCAGCCAGTCCAACGCGTCCGACGCGGAGGCGAACTCCCGGCCGTCGTACCGGCTCCGCTCCAGATGCGCGACCGTCCGGTCCCCCGGCCGCTCGATCGCGTACACCCGCGTCGCCGTCGCCAGATAGAAGTCCAGCAGCCGTGACATCGCCGCGCTCCGCTCGCTCGGCGGCTGTTCGTCGCGTTCGGCGCATGCACGCGCGTAGAGCCGGACGAGATCGTGGAAGCGGTAGCGTCCCGGCGCCGCGGACTCCAGCAGGGAGGTGTCGACGAGGTTCTCCAGGAGGTCCTCGGTGTCCTCCGGCGGCAGGTCCAGTACGGCGGCCGCGGCGGCCAGGGAGATGTCCGGGCCGTCGGCGAGGCCGAGGAGGCGGAAGGCGCGGGCCTGGGCGGGCTCCAGCTGGCCGTAGCCCAGCTCGAAGGTGGCCTTCACGGCCAGGTCCCCGGCCTGCAGCTCGTCCAGCCGGCGCCGCTCGTCGGCGAGTTTCGCGGCGAGGACGGACACCGTCCACGTTCTGCGCGCCGCCAGGCGGGACGCGGCGATGCGGATGGCGAGCGGCAGGAACCCGCAGGCGGCGACGACGTCGAGCGCGGCCTCGCGCTCCGCCGCGACGCGCTCCTCGCCGACGATCTTCGTGAAGAGCTGCAGAGCCTCGTCGGGCGACATCACGTCGAGGTCGACGAGGTGGGCGCCGGCCAGGTCCACCATCCGCACCCGGGCGGTGACCAGGGCCGCGCAGCCCGCCGTGCCGGGCAGCAGCGGCCGTACCTGGGCGGCGTCCCGCGCGTTGTCGAGCAGGACCAGGACCCGGCGGCCGTCCAGCACCGACCGGTACAGCGCGGCCCGCTCCTCCAGGGAGTCCGGGATCGCGGACTCGGCCGTGCCGAGCGCCCGCAGGAACGAACCGAGGACCGCCTCCGGCTCGGCGGGACGGGCGCCGGCGCCCTGGAGGTCGACGTACAGCTGGCCGTCGGGGAAGGCGGGCCGGGCCCGGTGGGCCACATGCACCGCGAGAGTGGTCTTGCCGACGCCGCCGATACCCGCCAGCGCGGACACCGACATCACCTGGCCCTCGGCGCCGGACGCCTCGGCCAGTACCTCGCTCAGGTCGTTCACGAAGGCGGCGCGTCCGGTGAAGTCCGGGACGGTCGCCGGCAGTTGGGCGGGCCGGACCGGGGTCGCGGTGGTCTCCGGCGCGAGGGGGGCGGAGGGCTCCGCGAGGCCCGGGTCCGCCTGGAGGATGCGCTGCTGCAGCTCCCGCAGACCCGGACGCGGGTCCACACCCAGTTCGTCGGCGAGGAGGCGGCGGGTGTCGGCGTACACCGCGAGGGCCTCCGCCTGCCGGCCGCTGCGGTACAGCGCCAGCATCAGCAGTTCACGCAGTCGCTCCCGCAAAGGGTGCGCGGCGGTGAGGGCGGTCAGCTCGGAGATCGCCTCCGCGTGGCAGCCCTGCTCCAGGTCCATGTCGAGGCGGCTCTCGACAAGTTGGAGGCGCCACTCCTCCAGGCGCGCCCGCTGCGTCTCCGCGTACGGACCCGGCACGCTCGCCAGGACCTCCCCGTCCCACAGTCCCAGCGCCTCGTTCAGCAGCCCGCGGGCCTGGTACAGGTCCCCGGAGGATCTGGCCTTGTCGGCGTCGGCGGCCAGATCCTGGGCCACGGCCAGGTCCAGAGCGCCGCCGGACAGCGCGCGGACCGCGTAACCGCCGGACTCGCTGACCAGCACACCCGGCAGGACCTTGCGCAGTCGCGAGGCGTACGTCCGCACCGCGGCCAGCGCCTGCGAGGGCGGGTCGTCGCCCCACAGTGCGTCGATCAGCTCGTGCGCGGTGGCCGTGCGGCCCTCGCGCAGCAACAGGGCGGCCAGCAGAGCGCGTTGCATGGGCGAACCGGTGGCGAGGGGTTCGGCACCGCGCCAGGCGCGCACGGGTCCGAGCACGGCGAAGCGCAGCTCGTCCGACGGCTGGGGGACCGGTTCCGGAACCGAGGCGTCCATGGCAACTCTCTGCTCCGGCACGCGCGGCACACCGCTCTCCGGCACTCCCGGTTCACCACCCATCGACGTCCCCCAAGCCTCCCCGTACCCGTGCCAGTTTGCCTTGTCCATGGCGGATCCGTCAGCCGTGGGAGAGCTCGATCACAGGGAGCCACGGGGGATGTCACCAGGCCCACCCGGGCTCTCCTCGCCCACGCGCTCGTCCGGCGGTGGGCGCGGGACGGAGGGCGGGACGGCCGGGGACCACATTGCTGACGGGTCGTCAGATCAGCGCTACCGTGACGGACATGGACACCTTGGAGACGAGCGCCACGGATCCCGCCACCGCCACCACCCCCTTCCCGAAGATCATCTCCGTCGACGACCACACGGTGGAGCCCCCGAACGTCTGGCAGGACAGGCTCCCGAAGAAGTACCTGGACACGGCCCCCCGGATCGTCCGCGCGCCGCTGAAGGAGATGACGTTCCTCGGCGGCCGTTTCAAGCCGGTGATGGGCGCCCCCGGCGACGACGGCCCGATCGGCGACTGGTGGGTCTACGAGGATCTGCACCGCCCGCTGACCCGCCTCGACACCGCCGTCGGCTACTCCAGGGACGAGATCAAACTGGAGATCATCACGTACGAGCAGATGCGCCCCGGCTCGTACGACGTCCCGCAGCGCCTCGCGGACATGGACGTCAACCACGTCCAGTCGGCCCTCTGCTTCCCGACCTTCCCGCGCTTCTGCGGCCAGACCTTCACCGAGGCGGCCGACCGCGAGCTGGGGCTGCTCGGTGTGCGGGCGTACAACGACTGGATGGTGGAGGAGTGGTGCGGCCCCGACGCCCGGGGCCGGCTGATCCCGCTCACCCTCATCCCGCTCTGGGACGCGGAGCTGGCGGCGGCGGAGGTGCGCAGGAACGCGGCGCGCGGGGTGCGTGCCGTGGCCTTCTCCGAGATACCCCCGCATCTCGGTCTGCCCTCCGTCCACACCGACGACTGGGACCCCTTCCTCGCCGCCTGCGACGAGACCGGCACGGTCGTGGCCATGCACATCGGCTCGTCGAGCCGAATGCCGTCGACCTCCGCCGACGCGCCGCCCGCCGTCGGCTCCACGATCACCTTCGCCAACTGCTGCTTCTCGATGGTCGACTGGCTGATGAGCGGCAAGTTCGAACGTTTCCCGAACCTCAAGGTCATGTACGCCGAGGGCCAGATCGGCTGGATCCCGTACATCCTGGAGCGCGCGGACGTGGTGTGGGAGGAGAACCGGGGCTGGGGCGGGGTGGCGGACAAGGTCCACCGCCCGCCGTCGGAGCTGTTCGCGGACCACGTCTACGGCTGCTTCTTCGACGACGCGTTCGGGCTGAGGAACATCGACGCGATCGGCGTGGGCAACGTGCTGTACGAGACCGACTACCCCCACTCCGACTCCACCTGGCCCGAGTCGCGGCAGGTCGGCGAGGCGCAGATGGGGCACCTGGACCCGGACGTCGTGGACCGGATCGTGCGGCGGAACGCGATCGAGTTGCTGGGGCTGACGAAGGAGGGGCTGTGGGCGGGGCCGGGGAGCGCGAGTTGAGCGGGTCCGGGGAGCGTCCGTCGGGTGGGTCCGGGGAGCGCGAGTCGGGTGGGGCCGGAGCGCGCCGGCCGGCCGGGTTCGGCGAGTGTCCGTCGAACGGGACCGGTGTGGCGCTCGGTTACGGGATGCAGCTGCCGGTCCAGTCCCAGAGCACCCTCTACGCCGAGCCCTGGGAGGCGGACGCCGGACCGGAGGACCTGGCCGACATCGCGCGGGCCGCCGACCGGGCGGGGTTCGCGTACGTCGCGGTCTGCGACCACGTGGCCATCCCGCGCCGTCTCGCTCCCGCGATGAGCACGGTCTGGTACGACCCGGTCGCCACGCTCGCCTACCTGGCCGCCGTCACCGAACGGGTCCGGCTGCTCAGCCACGTCGCGGTCGTCGGCCTGCGCCACCCGCTCCTGACGGCCAAGCAGTACGCCACCCTCGACCACCTCTCCGGCGGCCGGCTGATCCTCGGCGTGGGCGCCGGGCACGTACGGGAGGAGTTCGAGGCGCTCGGCGTCGACTTCGAGCGCCGGGGCGCCGTCCTGGACGAGTGCGTGGACGCCCTGCGTGCGGCCCTGGGCCCCGACGAGTTCCCCTCCCACCACGGCAAGCTGTACGACTTCGAGGACCTCGGCCAGCGCCCCCGCCCCGCCCAGGCCCGCATCCCGGTGTGGGTCGGCGGCTCGTCCCCCGCCGCCGTCCGCCGGGCCGCCGTACGCGGCGACGGCTGGCTCCCGCAGGGAGACCCGCGCGACCGGCTCCCGGCCCAGATCACCCGCCTGCGGCGCCTGCGGGAGGAGGCCGGTGTCACCGCCCCGCTCACCATCGGCGCGATCACCGAACCGCTGTACGTGGGCGAGCCGGGCTGGAACGTGGGCCGCCGCACCCTCACCGGCAGCCCGGAGGCGCTGGCGGAGTCCTTGCGGGAGTACGGGGCGATGGGGGTGGACCAGATCCAGGTGCGGTTCCGGAGCCGGGAACGGAGTGAACTCGTGGACCAGATAGGGGTGTTCGGGGCCGAGGTGGGGCCCTTGCTGTAGACGCCTGCCCCGTCACGGAGACCATGGCGAGGCAGGCGGCCGGTGGTGAGACTGCCGGCTACCGGGGTTCCGTCTCCCGCCCGGCCCGGCAGCGGGGACATCCGCACGGCGGCCAGTCCTGCGACGTCGGCAGGCGCTCGGGGTCGTGCCCGCTGATGACCGTGCGCTGCTGCGGATGGCCGACGGTCTCGCCGTCGGGGCGGATCCGGTAGGTGCGGATGGTCAGCCGGTACGTCGCGTTCTCGGGGCACGGCCCACCCGCGCGGCAAGGGGTCTTTCGTGATCGAACGGAAGCCCGCTGACGGGTCCGAGCCGGAGGGGTGGCCCACGTAGACGCGTCTCGACGTGGATCCTGATCGCGGCAGGTGAGACGCCTTGTCCAAGCGTGGCTGGCCTGCCGCACGGGGTGTTACAGTCACCCGAACTTTCGGCCTTATGTTCGAGAGGGGTCTCGGCGGCTGGAAGTGCTAAGGAGGGGGCTTTCCTTGCAGGGAAGACGTTTGCGCAACTTCGGTCTCGTGGTGGGGACGGTCGCCACGGTCACGATCGCCACTATTACGGGAGCTTCGGCCAACTGGAGTGCGTCTCCTTTCAGCCTGGTTCAGGGGACCAACTCCCAGCAGTGGGTCGACCAGGACTACAACGAGTTCCATTTCACTGGCTGTGACCAGGCCGGAACCACGAACAGGGTTGATGTGGCTCTGTGGCAGCAGATCGATTTCGGCGAGGACACGAAGCATGACGTGTCGACGCTCACCAACTGCTTCAATGGTTCCGGGTACACGAGCACAGCCACCGAGTCCAATCTGCCTTACGACAGCTACTACCTCGAAATCGACAAGCTCGGTACCGGGTGCGGAGCTTGCACGGGGGCCGCTGACAAGGTCAGCGTAGATACGACCCTGGCTGACTGATCCCGCCGGGCCGTCGCACCGCACGCGGCGGCCCGGGTTTGTTCTCCATACGAGGGTTCATGCGCTTCTCCACCGCTCTCCGTACGCATCCAGCCGTGCTGGCCTTCCCTGTGATCGGCCTGTTCTTCACCTATGTGTTCCTCACGACCACGAGGAACATCGAGCACCTCATCGCCGTGCCGTGGCCCGCACAGGCCGCGTCGTACGCCGTGCATGCCCCCGTCCCTATGGCGGCCGCAGCCGTGGCAGCCCTGTCCGCGGTAGAGGCGACACGGCTGCGGGCCCTCGGCACCTGGGACGTGGGGGCCGCCCGCTCCACATGGCGCATCGCGGTGCGGCCCGTCCTCATCTCCGTGCTCTCCCTGTCGGTCCTCACTGTCGGCGTCACGGCCGGTGGGCTGTGGGTGGTCGGAGTCCTGCCCGATCTGTATGTGGGCCAACTGGTGGGAATCGTCGTCGTCCTGCTCACCGCGCACGCTGTCATCGGGTTCGTCATAGGACTCCGATTTCATGCACTGTACGCCGCGCCGCTCGTAGCTGTGATGGTCTTCGTCGGGATCGGATTCCCCCTGGGGACGGACAGTTACTGGGCGCACCATGTCACCGGGTCCATCGCCTGGGTGCAGTTCGGCGAGACGTATTCACCAGGTATGACGGCAGCCGTGGTTCTGCCGACGGTCTGCCTGGCCGTTGCCTGCGTGGTACTGGCAGGGCCACGCCGTATCCGCGTCACCACCGTCGTCGTGTCCCTTGCGATCGCGGCCGGGGGCTTGCTCGGCGCATATGGCATCACCAAGGACTGGAGTTCGATCGCTCCTGCCACCAAAGGCTTGGCGCCCCTCACCTGTCAGGGAAGTCTGCCCGAGGTCTGCCTGCCGTCGGCAGGATCCCGACACATCGTGGAAATCCAGGGCGAACTCGCCAGGATGACAGACCGGTTGCAGGACAAGGGAATTATCGCGCAGAAGCCGACCCGCATCACCGACCTCACTGTGGCCGATGTCCGGCGCGTCGACACCAAGGGAGGGCACTGGGTCCTCGACCTCGTGCCCGGCGATGCGGATCAGGCTCTGCGGGAGAACATCGCCATCTCCGTGGTCGGGATGCCTTGCGTGAATCCGGACTGGGACACTCTGCACTACAACACGCTCTGGGCCGCCCGCGCCATAGGCGTGGAGAGGCACTATGTGGCCTGGCTGTCCCATGAGACCGGACGGTTCACCCAGGGGCAGAGCCGAGAAGAGCTTCTCGCCGAGATGACCAGAGTGGAGAAGCTTCCTTCACGGGAGCAGAAGACCTGGTACGCCGAGCGGCTTCGGTATGCCTGCAGGGCAGGTCGCTGAGCATGATCTGGTGGCTGCGCCAGCGTGGAGCCCTGGGTTTGCTCCCCGGCGCCCTGGTGGCCTTTGTCCTGAGCGTCGGCCTCACCCTGGACGTGGTGCTCGTCTTTCCCGCGTTCTTGGGGACCTATGCGATACCGACAGAGCTGAGCAACTTCTTCTGCCTCATTCCCGCGGTAGCTCTGATCGTCTGCCTCGAACGTCGTTTGCCCTCCATGGAAAGGTCGGCCGTCCGGAGACTTGACGCGAGGGACGTCGCGCTGGTCTCCGGCTTCGCCGTGATCGTCAGCACGGTGGCCATGGCGTTGTCCCCGCTCGGCCCGGAGACGATGGAGACGGCAGCGCGCAACAACCTGCTCTTCTGTGGACTCGCCGTGGGTTCCTGGCCATTGCTCGGGCACCGGGCGACCCTGCTTCCGGTCTTCTGGATGATCCAGTCCATGTTCCTGGGAGGCCGGAACCGCAACGACCCCTACCCGTGGGTGATCGTGACAGAAGAAGCGAATGTCACGCATGCCGCCGCCGGTGCCGCCGCGGTCTTTCTGGTTGGCGTTCTCTCCCTCACCTGTTTCGCACCGAGGACCGATCGATGACATTGCTGCTCGACCGTGTGACCTTCAGCTACAACCGCTGGCTTCGTCCTGTGCTCTCCCGGTTCACCTATGAGGTTCCCGGGGAGGGGCTGACGATTCTGCTCGGGCCCAACGGGGCGGGAAAGTCCACCACGATGGCTCTTCTCGCCGGCACGGTCCAGCCGAAGGCGGGCAGGGTCCTGTTCAGCGGCACGGACCTGACCTCCGCCAGCCGTGAATTCCGGCGGCACGTGGCGTGGCTTCCTCAGCGGGTGCCCAGCTCACGGCAGTTGACGGCCCGTGAGTATGTGGCCTACATCGCCTGGCTGAAGGGGGAGAGCCGCTCCGGTGCCTGGGAGCGCGCTGCTGTCACCCTCGGCCAGGTCGGCCTGGCCGAGCAGGCCGACCAGAAGACCGCCAAGCTCTCCGGTGGCCAACTCCGCCGTGTGGGTATCGCCTGTGCCCTGGCTCATGACGCGCGCGTCATCCTGTTGGACGAGCCGACGGCCGGGCTCGATCCTCACCAGCGCACTGTCTTCCGTGACGTGCTGCGTGAGGTCGCTGCGAAGACTCCGGTACTCATGTCCACGCATGACGTCGCCGATCTGGCCGACGAAGCCGACACCGTCACCCTCATGGACGGCGGCCGGATCCGCCACCACGGAGCAACCCAGAGTTTCCTGGACCACGCGCACGCCGACGCCGTACCTGCGCGCCGGGCCGAGTCGGCGTATTCCGTCCTCATGCGGCTCGAGAGTTCGCAATGACATGGGCGCCTGGTGTCGGGCTCTCCGTCCGACCCCGCCGCCGCGCCCACGGGCGTCCGCGCCCACGGGCGTCCGCGCCCACCATCGCTGCTACCGGTGGTAGCATGCGATGCATGGGTGGTAGCAAGAAATACTCTGTCAGTCTTCCCGAGGGCCTCGCCGAAGCCGTACGCGCGCAGGTGGGTCCCGGGGGCTTCTCCGCCTATGTGGCCGAAGCGCTGGAACAGCGGGTGGCCATGGACAAGCTTCAGGACATCGTCACCGACTTCGAGACCGACAACGACCCGCTGTCTCGGGAAGAAGTGGAAGCGGCTCGGGCCGTGCTGCGCCACGATCGGCGTGACGCGGGCGGTGCCGCCGCCTGATGCCCGGCACACTCCTCCTGGACAGTGAGGGCCTGTCCAAGCTCTACCTCAAGGACCGCACGGTCATGGCTCTTGTGCAGGCGGCCTTGGAGGAGGGCATCCGGGTCGCCACGACCGCCATGACAACGCTTGAGGCGGACTACGAACGCATCCATCCTGCCCGCATCCGCTGGGTGCTCTCCGGGATCGACGTCCATGACGTCACCAAGGACGTCACCGACCGTGCCGCGGCACTGTTGCGCGACCACCGTCTCGGCGGCCACAAGTACGCCATCGACGCCGTCCTCTCCGCTGTCGCGCGCTCCGTGCCGGGACCGGTCACCGTCCTCACCTCCGACACCGAGGACATCGGCCTGCTCTGCGGGCCGGTCATCGAGGTCGTGAAGGTCTGACCCCGCGTTCCGGGCGCCGCCCGCCCCACGCCGCCGACGCGGCGGAGGGCGGGCGGCTGACCGTGCAGGGGTGTGCTCACGGGAGTTCCGGTTGTTGCCCGGTTCGGCAACCGGGGCACGTGCAAGGTGGCCAGTCGAGCGGTTCCCGAACACGCTCGGGGTCGTGGACTTTGATGACCGTGAGCTGCCGTACCGAGTCGACGCGCTCACTGGCGGAGTCGACGCGGTAGACCTGGATGATCAGTCGGGAGGCCCCGCTCTCCGGGTGCCGCCCAGCCTTCACCGGCACCCGTCCGTGCCGGGTGCGTGGCACGAGCACGGGCACGCGGGCATCAGCAGCAGGCCCGTGGCTCCCGGCAGCGGTACGTCGGCGGTCTGACGGCAACTCCGGTGCAGATCCGCGTAGCCGGGCCGCCCGGCGAGCGCGCACTCGGCGGACAGCGCGGCGTCCGCCTCCACCGGGCTCAACACGCCACCGCCCGTTCGGTGCCGACGACGTGCCGGTCGAGGTCGATGCCGAAGTCGGCGGCGAGGACGAGGGCGAGCCGCCGCCGGGACTGCCGTGCCTGCTCGTGCTCGGCGGCGACGAGGTAGGGGCGGACGAGGGGGGAGGCGGAGCCGTCGAGGGGGGTGTCGGGGTCCAGGTTGTAGGGGGAACGGGGGGCCGAGGGGCGAATGGCGGCTGCCGTCGGGGGTGCGGGCTTGTAGTGGATGTCGGGCCGGCACGGGCGAGTACCGGCTCGCCTTCGGCCGGTGCCGGGGGCGAACAAGTCCAGCGTCCATCGCGAGAGCGCGTGGATAATGCTCACTGTCATCAGCTCCTTGTCAGCTGGTGGCCATGCCCCGGGAGGTCCCACAACCTCGCCGGGGTCCTGCGTCTCCGCAGCGTAGATGGACTGTACTACCCCCGTCTACCCTCTGGGGTGGCTATGGCAGGTATACAGCCCCCGCCTACTGTCCTGGAGCATGACCATTGACCGGGAAGGGCCAGTCCCGCCGTACCGCCAGATCGCCGACAGCCTGCGCGCCCGCATCGCCGACGGCACCATCCCGGCCGGCCGCCGCATCCCGAGCCTCGTCGAGCTGGAAGCCGAGTTCGGTGTGGCCCGCGACACCTTGCGCAAAGCTGTGAAGGTGCTGAAGGACGAGGGCCTCGTCGAGACGGTCACCGGCATGGGGGTGTACGTGGTGGACGGGCGACCCGCGGGCTCGGTCGGCGGCTGACGCGCGGCGCCTCTGCTCGCGCTCCACGGGCAGCAATAGGCCGGCCGCCCCTACCGCGGCCGCATCAGCCGCAGGTCCTCCCCCCACGCGTCCAGCACCGCGCCATGTCCGGCCCGGCGGGCCACCGGCTCGACCCGGGCGAAGAGGCGGCGTTGGGCGGACACGTCGCCCGTGGTCGTGATGTGGTGCAGGGCGTCCAGGAGCGCGCCGGTGTCCCAGCCGGGGAGCGGGAAGCGAGTCAGCTCCCAGACCAGGTACTTGTTGTACGGGCGGGGGCGCCGGTCCAGGGCGAACAGCGTCTCCAGCAGGTAGCGGACACTGTCGGCGGCGTCGAGGCGGGCCGCCAGCGCCTGGCCGTCGCGGTCGTTCTTGACCGAGCGGTACAGGGAGTTGGCGTAGGCGTCGAGCGAGGCCGCCGCTTCCCGGAAGGCTTCCTCCGCGCCGAGCCGTGCCTTGTCCGCCAGGATGCGGGCGATGCCTCCGTCGAGGCGGTCCAGCACGACCCGGGCACGGGCCAGGGCGTACCGCTCGAAGCCGGGCATGCCGGCGGCGCGGAACTCGTCGAGGGACAGGACGACGAGGTCGAGATGTGGGGTGCGGTGTCCCGCGAAGCGGGTGAGGGCCGTGCTCGCGCCGTTGGTGAGGACCACGTACAGGTCGTGGTCGGAGTGCGCGGTCGTCATGCCCTCGTGGGCCCGGGAGCCCTTGAGGACGAGGCCGACGACGGCGGGATCGTCGGTGGCGGTCTCCACGAACACGTCGTAGGAGATGAGGGGTCGCTGAGCGGTCATGGCGTGATCTCCGGTGTGGCGGACGACGGGTAGGCCGAACCGGGCGGCCCCCGGGACTCGCCAGGGTCGCCCGCACCCTCTGCGGCGGCACTCGGCCACCGCCCGGCAGATCAACGCACGTTGGGACCCTACCGCCCGCCGCAGGCGTCCCGCGCGGGCGTCGCATGAGCCCCGCGCTCGTCCCCTCCGCGCACTCCCGCGTTCTTCCGGCCCTGAACTCCGTTGCTCCGCAAGGGAGTTCAGGACAGGCGGGTTTCGGCCGTCGCCGTGGGTGGCGCGGCGAACCTGTCAGACAGCTTCGCTTTTCGTTCTTGAAACTTCGAACAACTGACGCCGGAGTCACGTATGTAGGGGAGTCATGGCTTCGGCGGAAGGACACGCGAAGTGCGATCCCCCCGGCACGTCAGAACGTCCCAGCACGCAGGCACCCCCGTCTCGGCTGTTCCCGCACAACCCTCCCGTGTCCCGGCGCGCCCACCCCGTCTGCCGGCACCCTCGTCCCAGGGCCTCTCGGTCGCCCTGGCCTGCGACCCGGGCCGGTGGCCGCACGACGACTGGCCGGCACCCGACGACCGGTACGTGAGCAGCGCCCTGCTCGTCCCGCCGCCCTACCGCGAACTCCGCGAGACCGAGGCGGACGTCGTGGTCCTGCACTGCGAGGACCCGTCGGTGTCCTTCGCGGGGCTGCTGAAGGCCATGGGTTCCATGAGCGCCCCCGTGATCGTCGTCAGCCCCCGCCAGGACGCCGACGGGGTCGTGGAGGTGTTCCGGGGCGGGGCCGGCTATCTGGTCGAGGGCGACTACTGCACCTGCATGCTCTCCTCCGCCGTCGTGGCCGCCACCGTCGGCCACACCTATTTCTCGCCCGTCGCCTGCGCCGCCATCCGGGACGCGGCCCAGCGTCTGCCCGGCCGCGGGGAGGCGAAGGAGCGGCTGCGGGCGCTGCTCTCACCCCGCGAGCGCCAGATCATGGAGCTGCTCTCCACCGGCCTCGGGGCCCAGGAGATCGGGCTGCGCCTGACGCTGAGCGAGAAGACCGTCCGCAACAACCTCAGCAACATCTACGCCAAGCTCGATGTCCGGGGGAGTACGGAGGCGGTGCTGAGATGGCTGGGAGCGACCCCCGAGGTTCGCGTATGAGAACACTCGGCCAGGAGTCTTCGAGACGACTCCGATAAGCACAGACGCTTTTATCGTAGCCCGCACGCAAAATCCCCCGCGCAGGGCACGGGGGATTGCTCGTGTTTCTCCGGACGCTATTGAATGGTTACGTCGGAGAGCGGGATCTCGATGTCGGTCACGTTCTCGCCGCCCTGCTCGAATCCGGGTTCGGCGCGAACGCTTCCCTCACTGTTGATGATTCCGTTGGCCTGAGGCGTGCCGCACTCCACATTGCGCAGCCAGAGACGTCCGTCCGGCGTTCCGCTGGGCAGGAGTTGCGGGTAGAAGACATGGACGGCGGTGGAGTTCTCGCTGGGCGAGAAGAACACCGTCTGGCCGTCCTGGGCCTCCTTGTAGGTGGCCTTGAGGAATCCGCTCACGTCGGTGCGCTTGTGGGACCACATGAAGAAGGCGATGTGGTCCGCCTTGACCGTGTCGGACCGGGAGAAGGAGAACGACGACGTGGTGTCGTCGCGCTTGATGTTGAACTCCTGGGTGGCGAACTTGACGCCGATCTCGAAGACGGAACTGGCCAGCTTCGTGCTGCCGTCCGTGTTGAAGCCGTCCTCCAGCTGAATGGTTCGTGTCACGGACGCCGTGCCGCTGAAGGTCTTCGTCGCCGCGGTGCCGACTCCGCAGTTGTCGGTCACCGAGGTGACGCGTTCGTTGGGGCCGAGGCTGTTGCGCTTGACCTGGACGTCGACGAACTCGCAGTTCTCCAGCTTGTCCGAGTTCGTACGGCAGTCGGTGGCCACCTCGTCGGGGGTGGCGGCTCCCGCGCTGTACATCAGCGGGACGGCCAGTCCGAGGGCGACGACCGGCGCCAGCGCCAGGGTGATGCGCTTCTTCTTGCTGCGGTGGTTGCCGCTGCGCCCGGTGCGTGTCATGTGGGTCTCCTGGGAGGGTGAAGGGGGATGAGTGCTGGTGGGGGGGCCGCAGAGGGGCTGTTCCGAGAAGGGGGGTCCCGGGAAGGGAGGGGTGCTCCGGGAGGGGTGGGGAGGGTGCGGCGCGGGGAGCGGCCTGTGTGGCGGGGCGGGTCGACCAGGGGCGTCGGGGGCCGGCCCCGGGTCAGCAGTCCTCCAGGACGACCTTGGTGGTGCCGTCCGCGAGCCCGGGCGTGCCCGCGGCGCTCTCCAGGATGACCGGGCCCTCGACGACCTCCGGCGCCACGAAGTTCTTCTCGGGGGAGGGGTTCACGGCGAAGCTGCCGGGATCGGCGTCGAGGTGGACGCGCCATTCGCCGGTCATGCGCTGCATCTTGGGCGTGAAGGTCACGTGCATCACCTTGCCGACGGGGACCTCCCGCTCTTCCGACTCGCTGGCGGTGGCCGTCTTGACGGTCATGTCCAGCGTGCCCTTGTGCTTCACCCAGCCGCCGCTCAGGGCTCCGAAGAGACCGCCGAGGGCGCCCTGCTGAGTCGCGGTGTACTTGCCCTGGCCCTGGGCCACCGCCTTCGAGAACTCGGTGGTCACCTTCGACGGTTCGGTGGCGTTCGGCTCGCAGTTCGGGAAGTCGACGGTGACCTTCTCCGTGGGGCCGTCGAAGGTCTCGAAATTCGTCTCGACGAAATCACAGGTGTCGGATTCGAATCCGTCACCGAGACCGCCCCCGAAATCGCGCGTCGACTGCTGCTTTCCGTCGAGCTTGGCGGTCCTTTCGCACATCCTCATGATGCGGTCGACGGTCGGCTCGTCGGCGGCGTTGGCCGACGGCAGCAGTACGGTGACGGTGGCCGCTCCGGTCACGAGTGACGCGCCGATCGCCAAGTATCGGACCTTCTTGTTCTTGAAGCGCCTCTTGGCTGCCATGACTGTCTCTCCTTGGGGGTTGCTTTACCTTCCGATGGAGGATTATTGGGGTCGCGTACAGACAGAGGACAGAGTCAAATGTCCCTACTCGCCGGTCACTTGCGATCGCATATGCAAGCCCTGGTCGCACAACTGACGCATCGTCAGCTTTGGCGGTACCCTGACCTCGGCCAACGCACCGCGAAGGGAGTCCACATGGGCAAGCTCGACGGACGTGTCGTCCTCGTCACAGGCGCCGCGCGCGGCCAGGGGGAGCAGGAGGCCCGGCTGTTCCGGGCCGAGGGCGCGCGGGTGGTCGTCGCCGACGTGCTCGACGACCAGGGGGAGGCCCTCGCCAAGGAGATCGGCGCGCTCTACGTCCACCTGGACGTGTCCAGCGAGACCGACTGGTCCACGGCGGTCGCCGCCGCCAAGGGCGCGTACGGCCGCGTCGACGGACTCGTCAACAACGCCGGTGTCCTGCGCTTCAACTCCCTCGTCGACACCCCCCTCGACGAGTTCATGCAGGTCGTCCAGGTCAACCAGGTCGGTGTCTTCCTCGGCATCAAGGCCCTGGCCCCCGAGATCGAGGCGGCCGGCGGCGGCACGATCGTCAACACCGCCTCGTACACGGGGCTGACGGGGATGGCGTACGTCGGCGCGTACGCCGCGACCAAGCACGCGATCGTCGGCCTCACCCGGGTCGCCGCGCTGGAGCTGGCCCGCAAGGGCGTCCGGGTCAACGCGGTCTGCCCCGGCTCCATCGACACCGCGATGACCGACCCGGGCGACGAGGTGACCGCCGAGGCCGTCGACAGGCTCTACCGCAAGCGCATCCCGCTCGGCCGGATCGGCCGCCCCGACGAGGTCGCCCGCCTCGCCCTCTTCCTCTCCTGCGAGGACTCCTCCTACATCACCGGGCAGCCGTTCGTCATCGACGGGGGCTGGCTGGCAGGGGTGAGCCTGTGACCGGGCGGCGCGGGCACGGGTCCCGTATCTGACGGCACGTCAGCTATTGACGCTCCACGGGGCCGGTGGAACAGTCGGCCGTACCGAGATCTGACGTTCAGTCAGATACTGTCGCCGGGTATCGCTGAGGACGGTGAACCTCCTTGGAATTCGGGCTCTTTGTACAGGGATACGTGGGCAAGCGGGCCGAGACGGACCCGCTCGCCGAGCACAAGGCGCTGATGGAGGAGACCGAGTACGTCATCCAGGCGGACAGGTCCGGCTTCAAGTACGCGTGGGCGTCCGAGCACCACTTCCTGGAGGAGTACTCGCACCTCTCCGCCAACGACGTCTTCCTCGGCTACCTCGCGCACGCCACCGACCGGATCCACCTCGGCTCCGGCATCTTCAACCCGCTCGCCCAGGTCAACCACCCCGTGAAGGTCGCCGAGAAGGTCACCATGCTCGACCATCTCACCGAGGGCCGCTTCGAGTTCGGCAGCGGCCGCGGGGCCGGATCGCACGAGATCCTCGGGTTCATCCCCGGGGTGACCGACATGAACTACACCAAGGAGATCTGGGAAGAGACCATCGCCGAGTTCCCCAAGATGTGGCTCCAGGACGAGTACGTCGGCTTCCAGGGCAAGCACTGGTCCCTGCCGCCGCGCAAGATCCTGCCCAAGCCGTACGGGAAGTCGCACCCCGCGATGTGGTACGCCGCCGGGTCGCCGCCCTCGTACTCCATGGCCGCGCGCAAGGGGCTCGGCGTGCTCGGCTTCAGTGTGCAGAAGGTCTCCGACATGGAGTGGGTGCTGGAGAAGTACAAGACGGCCATCGTCGACGCCGAGCCCATCGGTGACTTCGTCAACGACAACGTCATGGTGACGACGACCGCCATCTGCGCGCCCACCCACGACGAGGCGGTCCGTATCGCGGTGAACGGCGGGCTGCATTACCTGCCGTCGCTCGTCTTCCGGTACCACGACACCTTCCCCCGGCCCGACGGCTTCCCCGTGTGGCCGGAGACGCTGCCCGAGTACAACGAGGAGTTCATCGAACTGCTCATCGAGGAGGAGTTGTTGATCTGCGGGGACCCGGACGAGGTGTTCCGTCAGTGCAAGCGGTGGGAGCAGGCCGGGGCGGACCAGCTCAGCTTCGGGCTGCCGGTGGGGGTGCCGAAGGAGGCGACCCTGCAGACGATCCGGCTGGTCGGGGAGCACGTGATCCCGAAGATCGACACGGATCCGGTTCATCGGACGTCGCGGTTCCGCTCCGCGGCGGGCACGGTCTGAGTCCGCGGGTCCGTGGGGGCTGGTCGCGCAGTTCCCCGCGCCCCTGACCGGCATGGGCGGCACCGACATTCTTACCAGGCACCCGGAGGGGAGAGACATGCTCGACCATGTCATCAAAGGTGTGACCGTCGTCGACGGGACCGGTGCCCCCGCGTACACCGCCGACGTCGGGATACGGGACGGCCGGGTCGCCGTCGTCGGGGAGGTGACGGAGGAGGCGCGCACCACGGAGGACGCGCGCGGCCTCGTGCTCGCGCCCGGGTTCGTCGATCCCCACACCCACTACGACGCCCAGCTGTTCTGGGACCCGTACGCGACGCCGTCCCTCAACCACGGCGTGACGACGGTGGCCGGCGGCAACTGCGGGTTCACGCTGGCGCCCCTGAACCCCGAGCGCCCCGAGGACGCGGACTACACGCGCCGGATGATGTCCAAGGTCGAGGGAATGTCGCTGGTCGCGCTGGAGGAGGGCGCGCCCTGGAACTGGAACGGGTTCGGGGAGTACCTGGACGCCCTCGAAGGGCGGATCGCCGTCAACGCGGGCTTCATGGTCGGGCACTGCGCGCTGCGGCGGTACGTGATGGGGCCGGACGCGGTCGGCGGACAGCCGACCGACGAGCAACTGGACGCGATGCTGCGGCTGTTCCACGAGGCGATGGAGGCGGGGGCCTGGGGCCTGTCGACCACGCAGTCCTCGACGCACAGTGACGGGGACGGGCAGCCCGTCGCGTCACGGCACGCGAAGCCCGCCGAACTGATCGCGCTGTCACGGGCGGTCGGCGATCACGAGGGCACGCAGATCGAGGCGATCGTGGCGGGATGCCTGGACCAGTTCAGCGACGACGAGATCGATCTCTTCGTGGAGATGAGCGCGGTGGCCGGGCGGCCGCTCAACTGGAACGTCCTCACCATCGACGCCTCCGTCCCCGAGCGGGTGCCGAGGCAGCTGGAGGCGAGCGAGCGGGCCCGGAAGGCCGGCGGCCGGGTGGTCGCCCTGACGATGCCGATCCTCACGCCGATGAACATGTCGCTGGGCACGTTCTGCGCGCTGAACCTGATCCCGGGGTGGGGCCCGATCCTGGGCCTGCCGGTGCCCGAGCGGATCGAGCGCCTGCGTGATCCCGACGTCCGCGCCGAGATGCTGCGGCGCGCGGACTCCAAGGAAGCGGGCGTCTTCCGGCGACTCGCCAACTTCGGGCGGTACGTCATCGGCGACACGTACAGCGAGGCGAACGAGGGCCTCACCGGGCGGGTCGTGAAGGACATCGCGGCGGAGCGGGGGCAGGAACCGTTCGAGTGCCTGGTGGAGATCTGCGCCGCCGACGGCCTCCGTACGGTCCTGTGGCCCATGCCCACCGACAACGACCCCGACTCCTGGGCCCTGCGCGCCGAGACCTGGCGGCACGAGGACGTCCTGCTCGGCGGCTCGGACGCGGGCGCCCATCTGGACCGCATGTGCGGCGCTCCGTACACCACCCGGTTCATCGGGGACTGTCTGCGCGGCCGGAAGCTGGTCGGGCTCGAACAGGCGGTGAAGATGCTGACCGACGACCCGGCGCGCCTCTTCGGCCTGCGGGAACGGGGGCAGGTCCGGGAGGGCTGGCATGCGGACCTGGTCCTCTTCGACCCGGAGCGCGTCGACGCCGGCAAGGCCACCCTGGTGCACGACCTGCCGGGCGACAGTCCGCGCCTCGACTCCCGGGCGATCGGCGTACGGGCGGTCTGGGTCAACGGCGTCGAGGCGATCCGCGACGACGTGGTGACCGGGGCCGTGCCCGGGAAGGTGCTGCGCAGCGGCCGGGACACGCGGACGGTGAGTACGAAGTGAGTCCCGCGGAGTCTTCGGAACGGTCCTCGGAACGGCAGCGGTTGTTCGTCGGGGGCTCCTGGGTGGAGCCCGACGGCGGGCACTACGAGGTGGTCGACCCGGCGACGGAGAGCGCCGTCGGGTGGGCGCCGGAGGCCTCGCGGGAACAGGTGCACGCGGCCGCCGCCGCAGCCCGCGAGGCCTTCGGCCCGTGGTCACGGACGCCCGCCGCCGAGCGGGCCGCGATCCTCGCCCGGACGGCGGACCACATACGGCGCAACCTCGTGCCGTACGCCGAACTCGCGCAGGCCGAGAGCGGTGCCACGACCGGTACGGCGCGGGGGATGCAGGTGGGGGTGGGCGCCGCCCGTTTCCAGCGGTACTCCCGCGTGGAGCCGGTGGAGGAGCCGATCGCCCCCCAGATCAACGAGGCGGGGCCCTTCGGAGCGGCGGCCGTGATGGGCGCCCTCGCCGTACGGCACCCCGTGGGTGTGGTCACCTGCGTCACCTCGTACAACAACCCCTGGGCCAACCCGGCCGGCAAGATCGCCCCCGCCCTCGCCATGGGCAACACGGTGGTCGTGAAACCGGCCCCGCAGGACCCGCTCTCCGTCTACCGCATGGCGGAGGCCCTGGAGGCCGCCGGTGTTCCGCCGGGTGTGGTGAACGTGGTGAGCGGGTCGGGGGCGGAGGTGGGTGAGGCCGCCGTGGACTCCCCGGACGTCGACATGGTGAGCTTCACCGGCTCGACGGCGGTCGGACAGCGGATCGCGGAGGTGTGCGGGCGCGGGATGAAGCGCCAGCTGATGGAACTGGGCGGCAAGGGCGCGGCGATCGTCTTCGACGACGCGGACCTGAAGTCGGCGGTGGCGGGCATCGCGACCACCTTCACCTTCTACAGCGGTCAGATCTGCACGGCACCGACACGGGTGATCGCGCAACGCGGCGTCTATGACCGGCTGGTCGCCCAACTGGCGGCGTACGCGGGCGGGTTGCCGGTCGGCGACCCGCGCGAGAAGGGCACGGTGGTCGGCCCGGTCATCTCGGCGGCGCACCGCGACCGCGTCGAGTCGTACGTCGAACTGGGCCGCAAGGAGGGCGCGCGGGTGGTGGCGGGCGGTGAACGGCCGCCGTACGAGCGGGGTTTCTACGTCGCGCCCACGGTCCTCGCGGACTGCACCCCGGACATGCGCGTCGTCCGCGAGGAGATCTTCGGCCCGGTCGTCGTCGTCCTCCCCTTCGACGACGAGGACGAGGCCGTCACCCTCGCCAACGACAGCGACTACGGCCTCATCGACTACGTCTGGTCCGGTGATGTGGCCCGCGCCTTCCGTGTCGCCCGCCGTCTCCGGGCGGGAGGCGTGGGGGTGAACACCGTGGGCCGCAACATGGAGGCCCCGTTCGGCGGGTTCAAGAAGAGCGGGGTGGGACGCGACGTGGGCTCGTACGCGCTGCACGCGTACAGCGAGACGCAGGCGATCGTCTGGCCCGGGTGATCCCTTCCCATGTGACCGCCGGTGACGCAATGATGCTCGAATGCGGGATGTGCGGCGTGGCGGGCGAGTGGCGAAGGCGTGGCGTTGGCCCCTGTGGGGTGCGGTGGTCGCCGTGGTGGGCGCCCTGTTCGTGCCGATCGGCGCACCGCTCTGGGTGCATCTGGCGGTGACGCTCGGCGCGGTCGTCACACTCGTACGCATGGCGAACCGGGAGATCCCGTTCCCGGTGGCCGTGGCGCAGTGGCGGCTCGGGGGCGACGACCCCGGCGTACTGCGCGCCCGTGTCCTCTCGGCGGCGGCGTGCCTGCCGCAGGGGCAGCCCGGTCTCGCGGTGTACCGGCTGAAGTCGGTACTGCCTGACCTGACCCGCGTACTGGGCGCGAGCCACCCCGACACGCTGTCCGCCCGGGTCCTGAGCACCCAGATACGGGGCGAGACCGGGGACTTGCCCGACCGTCTCGCCGCGATCGACGACCTGATCGCCGACATCACCCCCGTCCTCGGCCCCGGCCACCCCGACACGCTCGCCGCCCTCTACTGCCGGGCCGAGTGGCTCGGCCAGGACGGCCGCACCGACGAGGCGGAGGCGGCCTACACCGGTGTCGTCGCAGCGGGCACGGAACATCTCGGGGCCGACCACAACATGACCTTGATCGCCCGCAGTTCGCTGACGATCCTGCGCCACGACCGGGCCGGCCGGACCGGCGACGGGACCGCGGCCGCCGCCGCTGTCGAAGACATGGCCGCCGTCGTCGACTCGATGGAACACGCCCTCGGAGCCGACGATCCGACCACAGGCTCCACCCGCCGCCTCCTCACCCAGTGGCAGAACGCGCGGCACCGAAAGGCGGAGTGATGGTCCGCCGGTGGCGGTCCTAGTCGCTGAGGTCCTGTTCCGTCGGCTCCCCGCGACCGATCGACAGGGACCAGCGCACCCCCGGATCGGCGGTGACGGAGACGACGCCCGCGCGGTTCGCTCCGTCGAGGGCGAACTGGTTGTAGATCTCGCTCACTTCGCCGTCGACGCAGGTCAGCGGGAAGGAGGTGGCCAGGGAACGGATGACGACGTTCATCCCGCCCTTCCCCTCGCACCGCACCCCGATGGTCACGGCCTCTCCGTCGCCCTTCTCCGCCTTGCCGAACTCCAGCGCCGCGTTGCCCCGGGTGCCGTTCTGACGCAGGACGACTCTGTCGGCCATGTCCAGGTCCGGGGCGTGGGCCACGGACTCCCCGCCGTGTCCGGCGTTCGCGTCGTTCTCGTTCTCGTTCTCGTTCGCGTCCGCCGCCGAAGTGCCCTTGGCCGGTGTCGCCTTCGCCGGGGTCGGCCCGGCCGTCCGTACGGACCGCTGCTTCTGCGTCTCCGTGTCACCGTTCGACGAGCAGCCGGTGGTGGAGAGGAGTGCGGCGGCCGACATCAGCGTCAGGGTGGTGAGTGTGCGGCGTGACATGAACGACCCCCGTCGTCGGCCCGCTGGTGGCGGGCGAGGCCGTGATCGTGGCACCGGGCCGAGAACGGCAACAAGGCGAAGGGACGAGTTCAGCGAGATTCTTGCGAGGAACCCCAGGCGTTTACGCCTGGGAGGAATCGCATCGTGTGGTAGCGACGCGGAGCGTCGCAGTGTCCGGGAGTTCGGGCGCGGAGCGCCCGTAGGGCTGTCTGGCGAAGC